>CANIBL010000070.1 GCA_947466225.1 Deltaproteobacteria bacterium | reverse complement strand
GTCTGGGGAAACTGCGCAGCTGGTTCCCCAGTAAAAAAAACGAAGCTTGACAAAATCTCCAGATTTACGATACCCAATATCTCGTTGTGCCCAGATGGCGGAATTGGTAGACGCGCTAGATTCAGGTTCTAGTAAGCTCACGCTTGTGGAAGTTCGACTCTTCTTCTGGGCACCACAACCCTCACAAGACCTTCATCGAACAATACCCACTCAAAAATGCCGCTTGCCCCACGTCATGAATCTGTTTGGTTCGATTAAAAGTTGGTTTTCGTCCTCGTTTGTGAGAGTGGTAGTACCGCTCCCCTAGAGCAACTTTATTCCCGACCGGCGCTTCTAGCCGTTGACACATTTCACGGTACGGGCCGCGTATTTCTGGCTCTCGCAAGAGAGACTGAATACGGCTAGAAAATCCGGGAACATCTCGAAAGGCTTCCAGGAGTGCAGCAAACTCTCGAGCAAGTCCCTTGTTTCGTACTTCAGCAGAAAGAGCAAATAGGGCACAAATATGCTGCAGAAGAACTTTTACGGATTCGGTGTCTTCCACCGTTCCAATAAATTCTTTCACAAACACTTTCATGAATAGCAGGAATCGGTCCGGATTTCGCAGCAAATACGTACGGAAAATATCGTGTACCATGACTTGTACATATGGGTCTGCGCTGAAGACATAGGGCAGATGCTTGAGCAAATATTGCAACGCAACACTTTCCGTTTTCTTTTGAAAGAGAAGAGAAAAAAGAGATTCTAATACCGTACGACCCATACGTCGTAAGAGGCTATTTAAATGCGCTTGGGAATGAGATACTGCATAAAGTGCACCGAAATAGTGCAGCAATCCCAGTCGAACACCTAAATCTGTACGGTTTCCCACAACGAGAAGTTGGGCGGAGATTTCATGTACTGCCGCAACATGAGCTGGGTCTTGTAAATCAAGCTTCTTTACCATTTCGACCCCGAGCTCACACCCGATTAGAACCCCGAGGGAAAAAATCATAGATTCATGCTCGCGATCCGAGACGGAGAGATCTGTAAGTAAGGGAATAAGGGTGCTGCACATAGCAGGATAGCGTTCATGAGACAAAATTTCTTCGAGAAATACGGTAACCAGCTCTTCTTTTAAATGGTGCAACATCCACACCAACACGCTTTCAATCAGTATCGAAGCTGCAGGTGGATCTTTGCGCTTTTTGATCAGGATATGGGCAAAATATCGAATCACTTCCGCTTGCTTGGCATCTGGGAGATTTCGTTTGATGCGATTCATGTCTTGCCAGCGAACCATGACCAAACGCTCGATGAGCGACTTGGCTTCTTCTATTGTTTTTACACTCCCCCAACTGCGAGCGGCCACGACAGCCTCCTTTCTTGGTTTATCTCAATTCTGTTACCCGGCCTTTTTTACTGGAACTGGAGGCGGGGGCATTTTCTGTGATGCGCTCCCTCCAGATAGCTTTTGGATTTCTTGCAAAATTGGTGGTGCAATTTCCGTCCATCGCAACCCAAATCCTGTGGTCGCTGTATTGCCGACGTTGAACCGAATCACTTCGGCTTTCGCATGAAAAGGGGCTGGGAGGTCCTTAATCTTGCAGGTGAGAGATAATATCTCCCCCACCCGAAAGAGTTGCTGCGTTGTGGCGACAAAAAGACCCGTTGCGGAAAGATCCACACCCGATCCAATGGCTAAGTCTCCTTGGTTATGCACGATGATTTGTCCGGCAACGCTGACGCGAGGCCCCTTTCGGCGTCGATCTTGCAGGGAGATAGACTTGCCCTCCAGCTGAATGGGGAACCCCAACTCTGGGAGGCAGGCCTCTAGAGAGAGCCATTCTTTCCATCCTGTTTGAAAAACCAGAACATCAGATTGAAGTTGGTTAGATTGGAATTGTTGGTACAATTGGGCTTTGGTGAAAGGACCCAGCTGTTGTTCGTTTGTGTAGACAAACCAAATTGGTTCGTTGCTCATAAAATCCCCCATTCATTCCTGATTCTGAGGGTTTTTTCGGATCAACGAGTCAATACTTTACATTTTCATAAAGTATTTTTATTATCGTATTGATTTCGGCGGATTAGGATGGTGGACCCAGAAGGACTCGAACCTTCGACCCCCAGATTAGAAATCTGGTGCTCTATCCAGCTGAGCTATGGATCCTCAGAGGGGAACCTGCGTTTTATTCGAAATCGTAGGGAAAATCAAGAAAAAGCCATCTTCGCCATGGCTGCGATTTGCTGGGGGCGCACCACTTCAACCCGAGAGAACTGCCCTGTACAGGCAGACTTTGTAGACTCTCCTAGTACATAGACCTGGAATTGCCTCTCCGCAAAGACTGGCGGTAACCACGCGCAAAATCCTCGTACTGCAGAAGGACTGGCAAAACACAGGGCATATTCTTTATCTAGGCGTAACAAGGTATAGGGGTCATACCCAGTCGGTGTATGGGAGTGGGTTTCATAGAGATCAGCTTGTAGCACCTGCTGCCCATGAGCCTGTAAAAACTTTGTGAAGGAAAAGGCTCGCTCTACCGGTCCCGGTAAAATCCAGGTGATGGCTGATCGTGGGGGATCCCCGACGCGACCAGAGGTCGCTGGGGATGACGGAAAAAGGAATGACGCGAAGTCTTGCGCAGAAGATGCAGCTACTAGGTGGGGCGCAACCCCCGGAATCTGGCACAGTCGCTCGTACGTCTTTTCCCCAAAGGTACCAACCCACACCGCCTGCTGCAGGCAAGCAAACAGAGCTGGATGCCGCAAGGTCTCTTCTAGAGCACGTACACTGGTGACGGCAAAGGCATAGGGGGGCGAAACAGCTGGCATCGTATATGGCAACGTATGCATTTCTACGCATGGCACCCAGATCACACGTGTTGGATCCGGCATCCATCGCATATCTGACTGCCTCTCGCTATCACTTCGGGTCCATATTATTTTCCGCATGGGGGAAACACCAACCCAAGCTTGCCATAGATTGTTTCCAAGTCGTTCTGGTATAATTTTTTCAGCACGGCTTCTGCTATGACATCTGGAGAATCACTTTCTATCACCGGATGTATCGCTCGGGACTCGGTTCCATCTGCTGCTAATACGCAAGTCTGTACCTGACCGCCCGCATAGTGAATCCCAACCGGTAAG
>CANIBL010000069.1 GCA_947466225.1 Deltaproteobacteria bacterium | reverse complement strand
GTTTTTTTTCGGAAACTGCGCAGTTTCCGAAAAAAAACAAAGAAACTACCCATTCTCTTCCTCCCGCTGCTCCCCAGCTGCTTCCCAGCTGATCTGCATCACAGCGTAATCCAGATCATGGCAATCAAACAGCCCGTGGATTTGGATCAGCCTTGGCAACAAAAAAAGCCATTCAAAGCTGATGCCATGGGCATTCTCGTGACCTACGGCCCCCACAAAACAGTCGGCATCCTCACTACCGCAGCCATGGTGCAAGAAACCGTACAAATCGAAGGAAAATGGTATGTAGGGGAACGTGCCGTGCCACTCACCGTGGTGCATACAGAGCCAGAGGTGAATCTTGCACTATTGGCCTTCACAGGCACCGTTCCCTCTGGGTTGCGCCCTGTAGAGTTGGGTGACAATATTCCCGTTGGAGAAAAAATCTCTGCCCTACAGTGGAATCGAGAGGTAACGGCTCTTACTACGTATGAGATGGAATTGCGTCGTATGGAAGTGGGCGAGAGTTTGCTGGGTGCTTACTTCGTGCCTCAGTATTTTCTGTGCGGTACCCAAGAATCCCTTGCATCTTCGGCACCGCTTCTGGCAAACAACCGGCTCCTAGCGCTCGTAGAATACCAATCAGATAAAGAGCTACAAGCCATTCCTGCATCGCTGATCCGGCGATTCTTACAGAATCCAACCGCAGGGGTGCCCAGCTTGGGACTTTCGACACAACGCGTGGAGGATCCTGCATTGCGTGCCTATTACGACGTTCCCGCTACCGTTCGCGGCGTGCGCATTACCGAGATAGAAGCAACGAGCCCTTTACACGGGAAGGTGAAATCGGGGGATTTTTTGTTATCTGTAAATGGACATGAGATCACCCAACGAGGCCAATATATTCATCCGTTATGGGGGCCCATTCCCTACGGCTATCTTCTCTCCAGTTTGTCTGTAGGAGATGCAATTTCACTTTCTGTCTATCAATCCGGTACAGTGCAAATCTACACTACGGTTCTTGGGCGCTTCACAAGTAACGGACGCAAGATCCCGTATTATTCCTCTGATCTCACCGCACCTATACCGCATCTGATCTTTGGTGGGTTGGTATTTCAAGAGTTGAGCTTGAACTATCTTCGTACATGGGGGCCCAATTGGCGTCTTTCTGCTCCGTTGAGCTTGCTGCAACTTTGGTCCTATGGGAATAAGAAAAGTGAGACTGAGCATTTTGTCATTTTACATAAAATCATGAGCGATCCTTTCAATGCGGGATACGATCTCATGGGAGAGGAGCGTGTGCAAAGCGTAAATGGCAAAAAAGTGCATTCTCTTCAGGATCTGCGCCTTGCGCTTAAAACACCGAGCATACGTAATAAAGAAGCTTTTGCTGTGATTCAGCTGGCCCAAACGGGTGGAGAAATTATTCTACCCTATGTGGGCGTAGAGGCAGCCCATATGCAGTTGAAAGAAAATTGGCGCTTGCAAGGCGCTACATTTTATCCTTGAGGCTACGGGACGAGAAGTGATTTTAATTGGGGTGGTAATATGATAAAAATACTACGATATTTAGCCTGTTTCATCTTTGCATTACATACAGTGGTTGCCATTGGAGCGGAGTCTTTCGATGTATCCGAAGTGCCATACAAAATGCGCTTTGAAAAAAGCCCTAAAAGTAAAAAATTGGTCATTATTTTTAGCTCGTGCTTTACAGATGGACCAGAGTTTGCGGGTACTATTGGTCGTTTACGGGAGTCTAGCGAGGAAGATTTTTCTCCAAATGCGCTTTTTATCAGCCACCCAGAAAGTTGGTATATCCCAGAAAGAAGCGCATTAACTGAAATTTTACGTCAGCATATTCTTCCATTCGGAGAACAGAATACGTATCTGCTTGGTTCCTCTATGGGGGGATGGGGTGCCTTGTTATACGGGAGTTTTTTTCCTGATGCTCACGTCTTGGTATTTTCTCCTCAGACATGTATTGCCTCAGAAATCCCAGCTTGGATGCGTTATGAAGCAGATCATCAAAATGATATTTTTGATTTAACCGAATTGGTTTCTAAGCGGGTGAATCGAGGTAAGACGACAATTATTGCATCAGAAAATGAGCCTTTTGATTTGGCGCATGCACTCTATTTAAAAAAAATAGACGGAATTAAAATAAAAGTTATTTCTTCGCAAGAAAAAGAATCTTTTGATGCGGAAATTAGAGATTTTCATAATATTGCAGGCATCTTGGCTGCGAAAAGAACGTTGACTCCCATTGTGCAGGACTTTTTACTAACAGAAATGCCAGAGAATATGGAGACAGAACTATTTCGGCTCGAAAGTTGCCCAAGTCCACTTGAAAGTGCCGCACAACATATCTTTATGCGAATCCAGTCAGGATCTAAGCTTGGAGTGGGTGGCTTGGGCCTGATGCGCAGGGATTCGGAGACGTCGACTCATTCTACGCTAGAAGATTTTTCTGATACCCTCGAGCTTCGAGAGAGCCTATCCAGAAATTTTCAATCGGAGATCTTTAGTGAGTTGCTCACAGTATGTGAAAAACTGGCAGAAGGAAATAAGATTTTACATATATATGAACATATTGCAGAGATCTTAGGCGAACAGGTGCAAGCACTTCTTGCGCACAAAGGAGAGGATATTTCAGAGAGCTTCGAAAGGACAAAGAGATTGATCACCCAAATGCTAGCCGAACTTCGAAAATCAAAATTTGATAGTCTGGCTGATCAGCTAGAAGAAGAAACTGCCGTATTATTTACGAAATTGTAGACTGCAGTAAATTATACACGGTGCCATAGCTGTACCCCGTCTCTCCCACAATTTTGCGATAGCTATAGCCCAACTCGCGCAATCGTCGAATCTCCCCTGCTTCCGTTTCGGTTACCTTTACGGGTGGGCCTAACTTCACCCCCTTTTTTTTCGCAGAATCAAGTCCAGCGCGTACGCGTTCTGCGATGGTCTCTCTTTCAATTTCGGCAATCTCAGCAAAAGCTGCCAACAGAGTGCGTCGAAAGGGATTGTCTGCCCCGAGGTTGAGTACCGGTTGGGATACGGAAATAAATTCCACGCCCATCTGCTCGAGTTCTAGCAGTACATGGATGGCCTCTTTGGCACTGCGACTCATACGGTCCAAGCTATAGACCAGGATCAAATCGATTTTTCCTTTGAAGGCATCCTTGAGCATTTGTTGGTAGGCGGGGCGTGCATTGATTTTGCCGGAAAACCCCAAATCTTGGTAGATTTTCTCCTTGTAGGCGTATTTTTTCTCGTATCCCACAAGCCATTGGGTGATGGCCCCTTGTTGCATTTCTACATCTTGGCGATCGGTAGAAATGCGGTAGTAAATGGCAATTTTTTTCATCGGTTCCTGTTCGTATGCAATGTTCCAGCTCAATCGCGGGAGATCCCCGACGGCCGAGGC
>CANIBL010000068.1 GCA_947466225.1 Deltaproteobacteria bacterium | reverse complement strand
GTCATCCCCAGGCCGCCTCGGCCGTCGGGGATCTCCCACAAATTACCCCTACAGATTTCCCATAAAATGCCGATAAAGACACATCAAAGGAGGTACGTATGGATTTGTTGGCAAAAAGACGAGAGTACTTCAACGAGATTGTACAAAAATACCAAGACTATGTGGAACTATATAAATTTTTTAACCATGGGCGTATCGAGGGGAAAACTCCCTTTCGAGAATTCTATTGGATGTATTGCTACTATAACCGAAATATGAAGCTCACGTTTTCTCAACGGTAACCAAACACTCAAATAGATACACCCAATTTTGTAGCCCGTGACTGAATCAATCCCACCAAAGCAGCTACCGCCTCTTCAAATCCGAGATGGGAGGTATCCAACAGTACTGCATCAGGTTCTTGTTGCAGCGGTGCTACCTCTCGTGTCGAGTCCTGGTGGTCACGCGCTTGCATTTGTTCCTGAATCTCAGATAACGCTACAACGACGCCATGGGCTTGTAGCTGCTCCACGCGGCGCTGGGCCCGTACTTCAATAGAGGCTTCCATAAAAATTTTGAGCGGCGCTTCGGGAAACACCACAGAGGCGATATCTCGACCATCTACGACGGCACCCGCTTGTGTCGTGTGCAAGGCGACGCTTCGCTGGAGGGGCAAGAGCAAGGTACGCAAAGCCGGTATCTTTGCTACCCGGCTGGCGCGCAACCCTACAGACTCCTCATAAAGAAACGATGTGAGATCTCGGGCTTGGTACAAAAATCGATTCTGTGCTCCATCCCAGGTGATCATAGGTAGTTCTTGTTCAACCCGCGTGCAGACCACATCCGCCTCAGCAGATTCCAATCCCCACTCGCCTAGCAACCACGCCACGCATCGATACACTTGACCGGTGTTTGCGTATACAAATCCGAGTTGCTTGCAAGCTTCAGCGCACACACTGGATTTTCCGCTCCCGGAGGGGCCGTCTACTGCCACGATAAAAGGTCGATTCACACGGGACTCCCTTCAGTCGCTCTCAAATCAAAACTGCCCATTTTCAAAAATTTATCCATGCGATGCTGGGCCAAGTCTTTGCCTGACATGGGCAAGTAGGTGGCAAAATCCTCTGCTAGTACGGCGCGGATATTTTCAGCGGTTTGTCTTGGATCACGATGCGCTCCGCCCAAGGGTTCGGGGATTACCGAGTCGATCACACCGAGGCGAAGGGCAGCGTCGGCTGTGATTTGCAAGGCCTCCGCAGCTTTATCAGCCTTTCGGGCATCCTTCATCAAAATGGAGGCGCACCCTTCCGGCGAAATCACCGAGTAACTGGTGTACTGCAACATATGAATGCGATTGGCCACACCCAGTGCTAAAGCGCCCCCGCTGCCCCCTTCTCCCAATACTACGGAGAAAATGGGAACCCGCAACCGGCTCATGACCATGATGTTTTTGCCGATGGCCTCCGCTTGACCTCGCTCCTCAGCGCCGACTCCAGGATAGGCCCCCGGTGTGTCGATGAGAGTGAGAATCGGCAGTCCCAATCGCTCCGCCATAGACATAATGCGCAAGGCCTTGCGGTAGCCTTCTGGTCGGGGCATGCCGAAGTTACGCTCAATATTGCCTTTAATACCGCGACCTTTTTGATGCCCCAGTACCACTACACTTTGCTTTTGAAAATACCCGACGCCACATACGATGGACTTATCGTCATCAAAGTTGCGATCGCCGTGTAGCTCGACAAAGGAGTCCAGCATCAAATCGATGATTTCAAGGGTGTGCGGTCGATTGGGGTGGCGAGAAAGCTGCACCCGCTCGTAAGGAGATAAATTGGCAAAGAGGTGCACGCGCAACCGGCGGGCTTCCTCTTCTAGGCGGCTGATTTCATCGCATAAATCTAGGGCTTGCGTAGACGCCATGCGCTGCAATTCCTCGATTTGGCTTTCTAACACCGCAATGGGTTTTTCTAGCGGAATGTATTCCATTCCTGTGTTCTCCCCGAAGAGTAAAGGCCCAAAAACGGGTATTTTATCTGGCTATACTGTGATTGACAAGTTGACAAACGAGAATTCTACCTTACCCTATGGCGTCAGCCAATCGGATAGGGAGATTTCATGCCAATTTATGAATTTCGGTGCAGCCAGTGTGGACAGGATGTGGAACTTTTGATGAAATTTTCCGATCCCCACCCTGCAAGTTGTCCTCATTGTAACCGAGACGGTACGTTGATCAAGCGAATCAGCCAAACTAGCTTTGTACTGAAAGGGGGCGGTTGGTACGAAACTGACTTTAAAACGAAACCAGCGGTGCCTACGCCTGCTGCGCCTGCCGCCGCAGCAGAGGCGCCAAGTACGCCAGCCCCTACGCCAGCTCCAGCGAAGGAACCTGGGTAGTCGTACGCGGCTGTTTGCAGGTAGTTTTCTTATCATGTTTTTTTAGATGATACCTTTGAGTAAAAGAAGTTTTGCACTTTTCGCATTGAAACGGGCTTGGAGAAAAATGCAACTTTCTATGTGTATTGAATCGCTCCTTTCGAGAAAATTTTGCTTTGCAGATATCACATGGAAAAGGCTTTACCCCAGTATGGCATGTCTCGTGCGCTAGTAAACGATCCCTCCGGTGGAAGGTCGCAGAGCATTCCGTACAAGCAAATTTCCCCCCTCGTCTTTTTGCCTCTGGGGCTTCAACTTCAGTTACATCATTGCGACTACAGCGGCTCTTTACGAAGATGCATATCAAAAACAACAAGCGCTGCTAGCTGCTACGTATAACTGGCAGGTTTCTCTTGCGGATGTGTCCAGCACGATGAAAGCCCAAGCGTCAAATGGAGCTGGATTGGCATTGGCAGAGGACTCTACAGGGTTGGGTACCTCGGCTCCGGTGGATACAGCGAATGCCACAGCAGCGATTGTGGCACAGACAACCGATATCGCGAATGGGTCTACTGGCAGCATAGCTGGGGTTTTAGGAAATCCTGTCCAAGCGGATGATATTGCTGGTGCGTATCAAAGCGCACAACTTGAAGCGCTGAACACAACGCCGAGTTGTGCAGACCTATCTAGTAACCCAGATACTACGAGTTGCATGGATCCCGTAACTCATGAAATTGAGCCTGTACCTCTAGCAGATTCAGATACAGGCACAGGTACAAGCACAGGTACTTCGATAAGCGATGGAATTATTCCGGAGCTAATCTTTGCTGGATCTGGAGTAGTTTTATATGGACTTGTAATAATGTCTTATATGGGAAAAGCATTTGTGGAAAAAATAAGAGGCTACAATACGAAAATCGAATTTGTACCTTTAAAAAACTCTCTATCATCGCATGTAAATACGCCGAATAAATTTGCAATCAGCACAGGAAAACCTGCGCGTGCAAAAAATGCGCGACTTGAAATACGAAAAGCAGGTGCTGGCATAGTAATCGGTCTCGCTATGTTGGCTGGCGGTATTGTCCTGGCAGTCTGTGGAGGAGCAGACTTGTGCCTCGCAGACACCAATACATTGCCAATTCTCCATGCATTCCTTGGCAAAAACCCTGTATCCAACCGCAGCGGCTACTACGCCGTAACTGATCTCATACCCCCTTCGAGGGAGATCCCCGACGGCCGAAGCGGCCTGGGGATGACGGACAATGCTGTTCGGTTAAGAAGCAAAGATTTGCGGGACAAGGGGCTTGTTGATTTTTTCTACAAAGGAAAAACAGAGGCTATGGGACGAACCCTTTGATTGGAAGGTGTTTTTGAATATGACGATAAACAAGAATTTGGGACAATGCCTGAAAAAGCTTTCTAACATAGAG
>CANIBL010000067.1 GCA_947466225.1 Deltaproteobacteria bacterium | reverse complement strand
GTCATCCCCAGCGACCGTAGGTCGCGTCGGGGATCCCCCTCGATCGAGGGAGATGCCCATACGGCCGAGGCGGCCTGGGCATGACGGAAGCCTAGATCGCTCTATGTTAGAAAGCTTTTTCAGGCATTGTCCCAAATTCTTGTTTATCGTCATATTCAAAAACCCCCTCCAATCAAAGGGTTTGTCCCATAGCCTCTGTTTTTCCTTTGTAGAAAAAATCAACAAGTCCCTTGTCCCGCAAAGCTTTTCTTCTTAACCGAACAGCATTGGCATGACGAAGGAGTAAGTAAACCCCTCACACCGCATTATTAGGTAAGTTTTGCCAAATAAAACGGCGGTGCAATATCCAAAATCACTTGACCCAAAGCCGGCGTGAGGTACTGGGTTTTGATCCCTTCAAGCCGCTCTTTGTGGCAAACCAGCTGATCAGCTGGTGCATTGGTTGCCAAAGTCCAGGACCAGAGACCCCGCTGATAGGTAGGTACAGGGCCAGTATACGGCCGCAAGGTTTGAAATCCAGCGCGGATGTTATCTGCGATGCCCTTTAAGAAAGCTCCGGGTAACCAAGGGGATTCGGTTTGTGCTACCAGGATGCCACCTGGTTTCAATGCACGCGCCACAGAACGATAAAATGCGGCTGTGAAGAGTCCCTCTCCGGGGCCGATGGGATCGCTGGAGTCCACCAAAATGATATCCATGCTGGAAACCGGAAGCTCTTTCACATAGGCGATGCCGTCGGCAATGTGAACCCGTACCTTCGGGTGAGAGAGTCCCGAGACATGGTGCGGGAAAAACTCTTTGCATACATCTACTACTTTTCCATCGATTTCACAGAGAGTGATCTCTTGGATGCAGTCGTGTTGGAGTAGCTCTCGTACGATACCGCCATCTCCACCACCAATAATGAGAACCTTTTGGGGGTTTGGATGGTAGCTCACCGGTACGTGGGCCATCATCTCGTGATAGACGAATTCGTCTTGGTCTGTGGTTTGTGCCACGCCATCGAGGATGAGCATTCTCCCGTACGCTTTGCTTTCTACCACTTTAATGGTTTGAAAGTCAGATTCGGATTCGTGCAACACACGATCCACAGCATAGCTAATTTGGATTTCTTCGAGATCGTTCTCGGTAAACCAAAAAGGTGTCACAGGGGACCTCCAGTACAGGTATAACTAGTTGTGGGGGATCCCCGACGCAACCTACGGTCGCTGGGGATGACGGCAATTTTACCGTCCAAGTAAGGAGGTTCGGAAACAACGCAGTTGGCTTCGAAAAAGCCCTCACACTGCGCTACTTTTTCCGTTCTTGGCTGCGTACGTACTCGATGAAATTGGCACTGTCTTCAAGGATGTTACGATAATTGCTGGGCCGGCGTTGGGCATGATTGGGTGCACTGCTATTGGGATTTTGAAACCCAGAGCGAGGTTTCTGCATCGGAGATTGCGGGCGGCTATTGGGGCTGCGCGAGCGATTTTCATTGGAAAATCCTGCCGCATTGCTGTTGGGTCGCATCATGGCCTTGTTGCGCTCTACAATTTCCCATGCGCGCAAAACAACGCCTTCGGCTAGCAGTTCGCGTGCCAATTCTTCTAAAGAGACGCCTTCTCCCTGAGCTTTGTACTGCAATTTGCGGAACAAGCTTTCAGATAAGGATACTTTTAGTGTGTGAGACTCTGTCTTGTCTTCAACAGAGGACGGCGTACGCGAACTGTTGGGCGGTAGCGATTCCTGGGTCATATAATTGTCTTTTCAAAATAGAGGGGTAGGCGATTTCAGGCGAAGCCATTGGTATCATTGGATCTGTGATGCCTGCAAGTAAAAATGCACCCCCTATATGTAATGCCAATGACGGGTCGGCGCAAGCTGCATTACAATAAGGGGTGGGGAAACGTAGACGCAAGAGGGGGACTATCAGTGTTTTTTTACTGTATCTATAGAGTGTTGCATGTAATTCCCGTTGCCCTTGGGGTTGTGGTGGCGGTGGCCTTATTTATCCACCTGGTTCCGGGGGATCCGGTGGATACGCTACTGGGGGAGTTTGCTACCTCCCAGGAGCGGGTCCAGCTGCGGGAGCGCCTCGGGCTGCACCAGCCAGTGGGGCGGCAGGTGCTGACCTACCTGGAGCAGGTCGCTCATGGAGACTTGGGCGTGTCATTGATTTACAACCGGCCGGTGGCAGAGATGATGGGGGAGCGTCTTTTGCCCACCCTGGAGCTAGCGATTTTGGCGGTGTTAGTGGCGCTGCTATTGGGGATTCCCATGGGGATTTTGAGCGCATTGCAGAAAGGGCGGTGGATTGATACGGTATCCTCGGCTTTTTCTCTGGTCGGGGTAGCCATGCCTACCTTTTGGCTTGGGCCTATGTTGGTACTCCTGTTTTCCATTTATCTTGGATGGCTGCCGGTATCGGAGCGAGGAGAGTGGACGACCTATATCCTGCCAGCCTGTACCATGGGGATTGCCTTGTCGGCGATTCTCAATCGTATGACCCGTTCCTCCATGTTGGAGCACCTAAAGGAGAACTATGTGAGAACCGCTCGCGCAAAAGGATGTAGCGAGTGGTCGGTGATTGGCAAGCATGTGCTGCGCAATGCTGCCTTGCCATTGGTCACCGTAGTGGGATTGCAATTTGGTGTATTGCTTACCGGGGCTGTGATTACCGAGCGGGTATTTGATTGGCCCGGCGTAGGAAGCTTGATGTTGGAGGGGTTAAACAACCGAGATTATCCCATTGTGCAAGGGTGTGTGCTGTTGTTTTCAGCTAGCTACTTGTTGGTCAATTTGCTTACCGATTTGGTGTACGCATTTGTAGATCCACGTATTCAGCTGCAAACGAGGTCGTCTCGCCATGGCTAAAAAAACGGCTTGGACCTATTTTGGGGATTTTCGCGTGATCTACAGTCTGACAGTTCTTCTGATACTGTGCGGGGTGGCATTGCTCTCCGGGTGGGTGGAGCAATATTGGCCCTATGAAATGGACCTTGCCATGCGGGGATTGCCTCCAAGTGGGGCGCATCCACTGGGATGTGATTTAAACGGAGGCGAGTTGTGGATTAGCTTGATTCGCGGTGCTCGCATTACATTGTATGTGATGGGACTCACGGTGTTACTTTCATTTTCCGTGGGGATTGTGGTGGGGATTGTAACGGGATATTGGGGTGGATGGGTTGATACGATACTCATGCGGGTGCTGGATATCGTGATGGCATTTCCTGGCATTCTGCTTGCTATGGCGATTACTGCGATTATGGGCCCGAGTGTACATACGTTGATTTTCGCTATCGCAGCAACTGGATGGACCGGAACTGCACGGTTGGTGCGAGGACAGGTGATGAGTCTCAAGGAACGAGACTACGTGATATCTGCTATCGCATTGGGGGCGAGTACACCGAGAATTCTGTGGCTTTATATTCTCCCGAGTTTGTGGTCAGTGTTGCTGATTTCAGCTGCATTCTCACTCTCGGGCGTGTTGCTGGTAGAGGCAGGGTTAAGTTTTCTTGGATTGGGGGCACAAGATGGAGCACCGACTTGGGGGAGTTTATTGAACCAGGGTCGGTCTGTGTTAACAGAGTCTCCCCATCTTAGCGTGATTCCAGGGTTGGGTATTTTGGCTACGGTATTGGCGTTGAATTTTTTGGGTGAGGCCTTGCGAGATTATCTCGATCCCCATGCGTAGGGCTTAACAAGGCAGAAAAAACTACAGTGGGCGCCAGCTACTGAATAAGTACTCAGCACTCGTTAGGTTTTGGTCCAAAAAAGGGCTTTGTTGCCTAAACCTGGCGTAAATCTGGCGGGGCAGATAAGAGCTGAAAGTTAAAATGAAAAATGGCACTTTGAGTTCGACTAAAACCAAGGTGCCACATGGGAAAAATAGCTTACCGCGTAACAAATTGGAAGACCTACAATG
>CANIBL010000066.1 GCA_947466225.1 Deltaproteobacteria bacterium | reverse complement strand
TCCTCTTCGTAGGGAAGAATCTTCTTGCCATCCCGATCTTCCAAGCCAGGCAAGGAGGGGTCTGGGGAAACTGCGCAGCTGGTTCCCCAGTAAACGCTGGTTCCCCAGTAAAAAACTACTCCAAGGGGAACAACTTATGATCCCGGTAGAGAAATCCGAGCACTTTCTTCTCACTCCAAGCGATTCCATCTGCAGAAATGGCAAGGCGGATTTGAACAGGCCCTCCAATCTCCATATGCGTATCGTAGGAAATGCTAGAAAGGGGGCTGTTGGGGCCTGTCAGCCACACCTCATAGCTTTGCTGCGGGAGCTCCTCCCCTCTCGTTTTTGTCTTCTTTTCCACTAAAGGTAAAAGTGGCACCACAACCTGATTCAAAATTTGTTTTCCTACTCGATGCTTTCCTGCTTCTTCTATTTGTAAGAACACTTGAAGAGGCTGATTTGAGGCTACGTTTTTTGCTTTAATACGCAGTTGAATTTCTTGTTTTTCCTTTCCATTCATATAAATCGAAAGGAAGGCAATGGTGGGGTGATCGCGAAGTTCTTGTACGTGAGTAGGGAAAAAGGCTTGTAATTTTTCTTTTGCCACAGAAGGGCGTTGTAGAGAAGGGAACGGCAAAGAAGAGGTAAAAGGGTGTTGATTCAAATCAAGTAAATTTTTCCGAATTCCAGGATCTACAGAAGATTTTGGATCGACAGTAAAGACGACTTTGCTCGGTGTTGGGTCTTTTATGATCCGCAAGAATCCATCGAGAGCCAAATGGGGATAGTCAAGATTGAACAAATCATAAAACCCATGCAAGGTTTCCAAGGGTATTGTGGTAGCCCGCAATCTGGATAGGGCTTGGACAATATGGTCCACTTCCAACATGCCATCTGCCCACAAAAAACGCTCATTTACCAAACGAGCTGGGATTGTGAGGCCTTTTTTGATCCACTCTATATATCGCCCAGAGCGATAGGTTTTTTCCGGATGCGCTTTTTGGAGCCCATAGGCGTCTGCTAAGTGACTCCATTGAACTTCTGGCGAGGTTTGAATCAATTTTGTAAGGGAAGCAAAAGATAAAAAAAGTGTACCGGTTGCGGTAAATTTTCCCAATTCTGTCTCTACTACATGGGTCGTGAGAGGGGGATCCATGGGAGAATGAAAATATAAGTGCCGACGATGCAACTGTTGTTTTTCTTCATCAAAAAAGGGAATGATGGGAGCTTTCGTAATGGGCAACCGAGAAAATTTTCGCAAGGTATCGATGTACATGGCATAGTCTTTGGTGTCCATATCGCGATCTTGAATGTTGAGATACATGCGGGCATGGTATTTGTCGTTTTCATTATGGAAGAAATAATTGGCTTCTGGAGTGAGGAACTTTTCATGGGAGCGTTTTTCTACTTCCATCTCCACAGAGAACTCATACTGAATGGTGCGTTTTCCGATTAAAACATTCCAAGCTTCATCCTGAATCGATCCACTTCCTTCTAAGTAGTGCGTGACTTTTTCGGGTTCCAAGAGTGAAATTTCTGCTTGGGTGACATTTTTGCTTCGTGAGTTATGAAACAAGATGAAATTGCGAGAGCTTTCGGTGAGGGTTTCATTGGCATTTCGATGTTTGGTAAAGTGGTAGCGTACGCCGGTTGTATCTTTTTTCTTTTGAAACTCGCCAGCATCTCGGAAATCCCCCGAAACAGCTTTGAAATAGGCCGCTTTTGCGATGGGATTTCGTATATCGAACTCATAGAGTTGGTCATAGTTATGCACCAGCGCATCGGACCATTCATATTGCAAGGGCGCTAGAAGGGTTACCAGCCCATTCCAAGGGATGGGTTGTAAGGCATTTTTAAGAAAATAGTAGGTCTTGCTGAGGAGGGCCGATATGCTATGCCCCACTCGCTCTGTTTCACTTACGGCCACCCAAAATACCGAAGGAGATCGTTTTAGCACGTTGATTTTATGCTCGCCTTGTATGAATACGGCGTACGGTAATTGATTTTGAATGTCGAGCTTGCTGAGTAGGTCTTTGTCTTGAGTATGTAAATAGGACAAAAAATTAAACGGAATGGAAACCCCGCCCGTAAGAGAATAGCTTCGAATGGTGCCTACGGGCATGGATTCAATGGCAGCCTCTGTCATGGGGAAGCGAAGCGGAGTTTCTATTTGTTGAAGTGGATCGTAAAGTTCGTTTGCATTAAAAGAAGGCGGTAGTAACTTTTCTAAGAGTGGTAAAACTCCAAACCAATTGTTGATAAAATATCGATAGGGAGAAAGCGTTTTGGCTTCTGCCAGCCGCTGTGCATCGGTGCGAAGTCGAATGTCAAGTAAGTTTACTCCGGTCTTTGCCCCCAAAAAAACGTCGAAACCCTGTAACGAGTCAATCTTTTTATAGTATTCGGGTCCATACTGAATTTTGTCCATCACCACGTAGGCCCCAAATTCTGTGGAGTAGACCTGTCGATCGGCAGAGACGGTGAGGAACAAACTGTCCGTAACAGTTCGATAAAAAGTATGATCAAGTAAGTGATAGAAGAGAGACTCCATCAAGGTATCTAGGGAGTTATTGAGCAGGTCAGCACCTTGATTCAGTTGCAACAAAATTTCTCGGTTGTTGAAGAAAGACTCAATACGGGGAAAGACCTTTTCCTCTTGCCCCGCAGTGAGACTTGTATCTGGTGCCGTATATTCAATGCTGGATTGCATTTGAGAGCGTGCAGGCGATTCTGCTGCATGCAAAACGAATTGGGTTGTCATACAGACTGCCAGCAAGATGTGAAGATATCTCATAGGCGTAGACTCATCCCTGTGAACAGAACCCATCGGTTGGGGCCGGATTCTGATTCCTCTTTTCGATATCCAACCGCGAGATGATAGTAAAAAGGAAATGGTCCTTTCCACTCTTGCAAAAAGAGCCCCAGTCGATGGGAGGTGTGCACGTCTTCATAGAGGAAAATGCTGCGGGTCCCTCGGTTATAGGGGCCCGAAAGAGAAAGGCGAAAGAGTTGTAGATAATCTGCATCTGCAGAATCTTGCAGATTTTTTTGCCGAATGATCTCAATTTGAAACAAGCTACCCTTTTCGTTATGGAGAAGGGCTGCTCCCACTTTGCGAGCGCCGATGTTATCACCTGCTGCCGAGACAATGAACCGGGTGCCATTAAGTGCAGAGAAATCATATAAGAAGCGGCCGCTTGTTTCGGTTCGCTGTTTTTTGCCTGAGTCTGGGGCAGGCATAGTATCGGAGGCCCACCCACCTTCGATACGAATTTTTTGCCAGTCATCCCATCCGATGCTGGCCCCGAATTCAGGGGATTGCCAAAAACTTTCACTGCTAAACTGGTAGTACGCACCCTGAATTGGATTGAAGTGCAGTCCAAACGGAAGCGGTTGCTTCCCCACCGTCAGGGTCCAATGATCGAGGGCAAAATTACCCAATCGCCATGCAGCCAGCTCGGTATATCGATCGAGTACGGTGGCGGAGCTATTGAGGGAGATGGTTTGATGCAAAAAGCCTTGAAAGTGGAGAGAGTGATGTCCATGGTGCCCCCCAAGGTAGAGTCGACCGACCTGATGCAGATTTTCCATGGAGCGAAAATCTGTCAGTGCATCCATATCCAGGGTGGGCTGGCTGCAGAGTCGCGACTTTGTGATATCTGGATTTTCCCCTGTCTCCAAATAACAATCGCCCAAATGAAGCGTTCGATCCCACCCCAGTGCATATCCTGTTGTGCTAAGAAGTGTAGCGTAGAGACCAACAAGAAAAGTCAGGTAATACATGGAAACGACCTTTTGGGTTTGGTTTCCTCATTTTAGCTCATTTTGCGGTTTTTGTGGAAACTGCGCATCTGGTTCCACAAAAACCTATTATTTTTCGTTCAAGTAGCCCCACTCCCGTAAGATTTTTTCAAATTGGGGATCCCCAGTGCTGATCTTTCGTTCCTTCACATGATCCATTTCAACCCGTTGAAGGTACGCGAAAGGTCTAGTGCCGCTGCTAAGGAGGCCCTCTTCTCCTCGATCCTCTCGTGGGAGTTCAGAGGCGGGAAGATGCAACGGGAGTCGCATGGATGTTTCTCGCAGCAGCATTTTCTGTCCGGCGAGGTATACCAGAGGGGGGTGCAAGGCAAAGGTTGGATCCAAAAGAATCACCCGGGTTTGGTTTGATCGATGTAGGTCTTGTCCTCTATCTGTGGTGATGCGCACCTCTTGTGCACCAGGGTTTTCGACCACCAGTTGGTAGCTATCTGGGATATGAAAATGGGTGCGAAAAATGGCTTGGGCTTTTGCTCGAGCGGCTTGGTCTGCAATCAGGTTGTGCAATTCGTGGGGGTCATTTCGAATGTCATAGAGCTGTTCCTCCACAAAGACTTCAGAGGGCGCTGTCAAGTAGGCATGGGGCGGGTAGAGCCGCTTTTCTGTGGGACGATAGGCGCGGATATATTTGAATTGGTTGTGGATAAGGATGGCTCGCTCGTTAAATCCCTCCGTTGCCAAAATGCGATCACCTGGTGGTTCTACGCCCGCTTCCAAAGAG
>CANIBL010000065.1 GCA_947466225.1 Deltaproteobacteria bacterium | reverse complement strand
TGTAGTGCCCCCCTTTGTTACCGGACATCTTAGTCGGCCCTAAGTAATAGGCATACGACTATGAATACGACTAGTTCTAAGGGACCCCGAGTCGAGGTAATCACCTCTGTAGAGCGAAGACGCCGCTGGGCACCCGAAGAAAAAAGACAAATTGTTGAGGAAACTTACCACCCTGGCAAGAGCGTCTCCTATGTGGCGAGGATTTATGGTATATCTCCAGCTCAGCTATTCAATTGGAGAAGAAGGATGGAAGATGGTGCTATGACAGGTGTTGGGAGCGAACAGAGGGTAGTACCTGAGAGTGAATTAAAAAAAGCTCAGGAACGAATTCGTCGGCTTGAGAGACTCCTGGGGATGAAGACAGAAGAGGTCGAGGTCCTCAAGGAAGCGGTGCGCATTGGCCGGGAAAAAAAACTCATCTCGCGGTCACCCTTGCGAGGAGTGGAAGATTTCGAATGATGGCTATCGCACGAGGCCTTGGAGTTTCTAGGTCTAATCTTTACGATCGTATGTTGCCATCACCCCCTATGACGGAAACAGAGAAAGATGGTGATGCTGAGCTGTTATCGGGGATTCGTTCCATAACGGATTCTAGGCCAACATATGGCTATCGACGTGTCACAGCTCTGGTTCGACGCCAGGCTGAAGCGCCCGTAAATCATAAACGTATCTACCGAATTATGAAGAAAAATGGGTTGCTATTACAACGATATGATCGTCGCCCCACGCGTACGCATGATGGAAAGATCATCACTTTGCATAGCAATACCAGATGGTGTTCGGATGGATTCCGGATTCAATGCTGGAATGGGGAGCATGTAGAAGTTGCCTTTAGCCTGGACTGTTGCGATCGTGAAATCATGTCCTGGGTTTGTTCTACTCGAGGAATTGATGGGGGGCTCATCCGAGACTTGATGGTGCAGAGTATTTCCCATCGATTTGGCAATGTCTCGGCTCTTCCTCGGAAAATTCAATGGCTATCTGATAATGGGCCTGGCTATACAGCCCACCAGACCGTGGCATTTGGTCGTTCTCTTGGATTTGAAGTGGTCACGACACCAGCATATAGCCCAGAGTCTAATGGTATGGCGGAAGCCTTTGTGAAAACGTTTAAACGAGACTATGTGTACCATGCCAATCTGCCATCAGCACAGCAGGTTATCCAGCAGCTACATGGGTGGTTTGAGGATTACAATGAACATCACCCCCATAAAGGGCTTGGCATGAAGTCACCAAGAGAGTATCTCAAGAAATCAACTGCCAACTAGGCTGTCCGGTTTGGTAGGGGCAACTCCACATAGCTGTTCGCCTATCTTTTGTCCGTCATCTCCAGGCCGATCAGGCCGTCGGGGATCTCCCTCGATCAAGAGGGGGCGCCCCTCTCCTTCTTGTTTTTCTTGATAAAATCGATACGATAGAGGAATATCCGGTCTAAATCCTGGTGTCTCGGTACCATATCGCAAGAGAAGGGTTTTCTCATGGTTCAGGAAATTTCCATTGCGCAATTGCAAGAAATGCTGGAGTCTGGCGCACACCTTGTGGATGTTCGAGAAAGTGAAGAAAAGCGAGGGGACATCCTCGATCTGCCCCGCAGCGAGCACTGGCCTCTTTCCAATTTTGGTCTGTATAAAGCCGAGATTTCCCAACAATACCCCACGGTGTTTTACTGCTCGACCGGAATGCGAAGTGCCATCGCAGCAGAAATGGCGGAAAATTGGACCTCCCAAGCCCTCTTTTCTTTAAAGGGTGGCATGGTGCATGAAGTAAAAGAAAAGCAAAGACAACAGCAGGATATACGATGATCGAAGAGATTCCGTTTTTTGGCGATATAGAAGACACTGGCCCCACGGTCAAAGACCAGTACATGGGCAAAGCCGACCAGGAAGTACACCGAGACTACTTTCTCTACTCTTGCTGGGAAGAAGAGGTTACCCAGCAAGCCCTAGAGGACGACTATCAGAAGAGCCTTCGTTGGCCGCCCCTGCATGGGGGAGAGGCGCAGCCTTTTACGCCAGAGTCCGAGGGGGCCGAGCAGCTAGAGGCATTGTTGCGATGGTATCAGCATACTCATCCGTTGCTATCAGAGGCGACACCGATTACCTATGAGAAGCTCCCCTACTTTTTGGCACCTTTTGCGTACTTGTTGTTTGATCTCAAGCTCTACTTGGGGTCTCGATATCCAGCGCAACGGGGTGTACCCGATGAGACGCAGTTAGAGGAACTACTGGCGCTTCTTGTCACCGTTTTCCCCCTTCACGGTGGCTATATGGGAGCGTACATGACCTGGAGCTTGCGTAAGCCAGCGAAGGAGTCCTATGACTTGGCGAGTTTTCCACCCGTAGGTCGCTACGCAAAGATTCTGCGCAAGTTTCAGGGTCGCTCCCCCGGGTTCAGTTTTACGAATGACCGCGGTACCCATCCCGGCAGCCGTGCGCCGCAGTCAGGTTCTGGGCCTCAAAGAGACCGTCGTCCGGCTCGTCAGCAGAGTCCAGAGGACGAAGTTGCAGCTAAACTAGGCATTGAAGAGGTCGAACGTGCAATTGATGCGCTATCTGCAGATTCTGCTCTGACGGAATTGGCTTTAGCACCAAAGAATTCTTTTGTGCGCAGATTGCAACACCAACACGTCATCGATAAGGGATTTACTTCTCACTCGCAAGGAGATGGGGAGTTGCGTGCGGTCGTGGTGGATCAGAAGAAGTAACTTTTTTTTACTGGGGAACCACCTGTGGGGTTTCCCCAGGCCCCTCCGTGTCGGGGTGTTTCCAGTAAAGAAGTCAATCTCAAATCAAATACCGTTTCCCCAAGAAGAACAAGAGCGGCAGTAGGTATAACATCCACGTTCCCTCTTGTGGCATTGCGTCTGAAGTACCGACACCACAAAAAGGATTTTTCTTGTTTGTGGAACCGGTATCTGTGGTAACGGTTTGGGTCGCAACTTCCGAGGCACTGAGCACATTTTCTCGATTGTTCTTTGCCGTTGTCACGCTATCTGTGTTTGTACAATTGATGGTGCTCACTTCGTTGGTAAATCCCCGGGCTTGAGCGGCAGACACGATGTCTGTACAGTACTTAGAATGATAGAGCTCATAGTCTGTGGAGAGTAGCGCTAGAATCAAGTCTTGATACGTGCTTTTTTGTAGCAAATAATCGATAGAGTGGTTCACGAAAGAGGCAAACTCTGTAATGGGTAGAAATTCCATTTTTCGCAGATCCCAAATCAATCCAGAGACCACTTGACCCTTTTGGTGTACGCGTCTGCCAAAATTCCAATAGGTATCTGATCCATATTGAATCGTATTATCTGCTGTGCGCAAACACTTCCCCGGTACGTAGCAGATGCTGCTGGTAGCAGGGCATACGGATTTTGCCAAACAAGGGTCATCTTCAAAGAGGAAGGGAAAAGAATCAGCAAGGCCTTCATGAATGGCAAGGGAATGATTGAGTTGCGAGACAGGCAGGGTCTCTCCCTCGACTTCATATTGCTCCGTGGATTTAACGGCGCGCCAAATGATGTGGTGGGTGGTCTCATGATCTACCACGTTAAGGTCATTGGGTAGATATCCCAAAATTACGCCATCTCCATCGCCAATTTCGATGATAGAGGTTGTTTGGGAGCCAAAAGCGGGAATGTACAATGCGTTGTCTGGGGTTCCGAGCACGAGTTGATGCAGTCGAATGGTGATTTGACCCCCTTCCCATTTGTATCCAATGGTGTCAAGCCAGTTGCGATATCGATTCACCCCGGCAAACACATTGGCCTCTGTAAAGGGAATGACGTCGTCTGGACTGTATACGAACATATGATCCGCAGCGCTGTTTCGAGGCGAAGTACCGTTGTCGATGGTGAAGTATTGATTTATGAGTAAGTTTGGGTCAGTTACCGCAATTTGGTCTTGTTGTAACCTGCCATCTACCGGATTTCGCGTATAGGATTGTATCGTGGCCATAATGGGAGAGGAGCCAAGCGAAAAGGAGGAACTCTCCAAAGAAAACAGCTTGTTTGCGCCTACAAGGGCGCGCTTTTCTTCCCCCGCTTCTTGTAAGTGAAATTCGTAGGCAGGTATCACAAGACCTGTGGGCGGCACCCACCAACAGGACTGCACATGCTGCCGGTCGATCGTGGCGAGTGGATGGAGCTGTTGCAACCAACTTCCAACGGCCTTTTCTGTGGGCCAAATCAGGTCAACGCTCGGTAGCTCCATGTTGGGGGTATCTGGAACTTCCCCGCTGATAAAAAGTACTCCGTTCATGCGATGGGCTTTAATAAAATGCTCGCATAGGGGGATGGTTTGATACGTGAGGATGAACTCACCGGTTTCCCGTCCCGTAGGAGAGGTGCGTAGAGATTGGGTAAGTACCTCGAGGTCGGTAGAGAGCCCTTTTTGTTCATATAGATTTTGACGAACCGCATCGGGCAACGACTGTGAAACAGGGGCTATCAGCTGTAGCGCAGGATTTGTATCCGGGGCTGGGCTGGTAAGCGGATTGGTGTACACTTTACGGGCAGAATAGGGATTGTGGGTCTGTGCGACTTCCTTTAGAGTGAGCGAGGTATGAGCCAAAAGACGCCCTGTCGTAAGGAAGATAGATGGGGTCAGTATGCAGATTGCCAGGTGTCGGTAGGGTTGCATTGTGCCTGACCTTTGCCATAAGAGTTCGGAATCTATGAGATCCATCGGTAGTTGCAGAAAAAAATTGAATCCATAGCCAAAAACTTTTTGTATTTTGATTGGTTACAAAATGCGCATTCTTTATATGGGCTCACCTGCTGCGGCAGTGGCTCCTCTTGCCTATCTGTTGGCGCAAGAATCCTTGGGATTTTCTGTAGTTGGCGTCGTGTCGCAACCGCCGCGACCTGCGGGGCGGGGACGTGCCCTTGTGCATCCCCCTGTGGCGCAGTTCGCCATGTCACGTGGGTTGTTGGTGCTGCAGCCAGCAAAAGCGAGCCAACCGGATTTTCTCCACCAATTGGAAGAGTTGGGTGTCGACGTGATCATCACCTGTGCTTATGGGCAAATCCTGTCTACCGCATTCTTGGCGATCCCCAAACGAGCTACCATTAATATTCATCCCTCTGCGCTGCCCCAGTTTCGAGGTGCCACCCCGGTGCCGGCAGCCTTGTTGGCGGGTAATACCCAGACCGCCGTGACGATACTGTTCACCGTGCGCGCATTGGATGCCGGGGCTATCATTGTGCAAGAGTCTTTCCCTATTCTGGATATGGAGACAGCAGGTGCATTGACGGAACGGTTATTCACCAGCAGTGGGCCACTCTTGGTGACTGCGTTGGAAAAGCTTCGCGATTCAGCTTTTGTCGGCATTCCCCAGGACGAATCCCAGGTAACGCTATGCCAGAAGATTATGAAGGAACAGGGGTGTATGGATTGGGCTGCGCCAGCTGTGCTCTTGTTGCAACGTTATCGCGCTTTTTCCCCTTGGCCGGGTAGTTATACGTACTTTCGGGGGACGCGAGTGGCCTTGGAGCTGGTTCATCCGGCAGAGGCTGATATGGTGATAGAAGGCCAAGCTGGATCTTTTATGTATGTGAAATCGAGCCGGCAGTTACTGGTTCGATGTGGAGAAGGGAGTTGCCTCCTGGTCTCTCAAGTAAAGCCCGAAGGGGGCCGCTCTGTCTCCGCTGAAAGTTTTTGGAACGGGCTGCGAAATAAAGATGAACCTCTATTTTTTACACATACTATGTGAAAGGTTTTT
>CANIBL010000064.1 GCA_947466225.1 Deltaproteobacteria bacterium | reverse complement strand
TCCGAAATTCTTGTTTATCGCCATAACCTGAAAAAGCGTCTAAAAGCTACTTTCGATCAACAGCCAAAATTTGTCCCATAACCAAAAATTACCAAAGCCCTTGTCCCGCAAAGCTTTGCTTCTTAAACGAACAGCATTGGCATGACGGATAAGAGATAAGGGGAGAGTCTATTGTGATTCGGCTGCGATTTGTGACCCGTCGGGCCCCTTCTGCCTGACTGCACGTGTCTTATCCCGGATTCTTTACCGTGCTCTCGTTGCTTCTCCTCTTCGCATGGAAGAGAGGGGGTAATAAGTAGAATCGGAATACGACCAAGGGCAGCAGATCGGGGGGCCCCGACGGGTCACAAATCGCAGCCGAAGTAGAATGGATCAGACGAGAACTTTACCTGCGATTTTGAGAGTTGGGAGGATCCGATCGTCGCGCCGACCTTGGTCGTATTCCGATTCTACTTATTACCCCCTCTCCCCACTACCAGCAAGGAGGGGTCTGGGGAAACTGCGCAGCTGGTTCCCCAGTAGCAAGTGGTTTCCCAGTAGATGCCCATACGGCCGAAGCGGCCTGGGCATCACGAAGGGCTCTACATGATATAGTAAATCGAGGGGGGCTTTTGCATATGGACCACGAGATTGCACGCGCATGGCAGACCGGATTACCCACAGTGGCAGACCTCCATCTTCAAGGGGAGGTGCCCTCCATCATCGCAGTGGGCAGTGGCAAAGGCGGCGTAGGAAAAAGCACCCTCAGTGCCAATCTAGCAGCCAAATTGGGCCAATCCGGACAACAGGTTCTATTGCTAGACCTCGACATCGGAGGCGCCAATCTCCATACCTACTTTGGCTTACCCACCCCAGCCTATACCCTCGCTGATTACGTGGTGTACAACCGCATCCCTTTTGAGCGCACCATTCAACCGACTTCCATTCCCAATGTGCGATTGGTGAGCGGAGGAAAAGAAGAAATTTGGTCCGAGCTAGAAGACCTCCCTGCCACCTTGTTCACCGATCTGTGGCACAAGATTCTCTCGGCCCGAACCGATCACAATATCGACACCGTGATTTTGGATTTGGGCGCCGGCACGCAAAAACACACCATCGACTTCTTCTCCAGCGCCCATCTGGGGATCCTGACCGTGGTGCCAGAGCCGACCTCCATTGAAAATGCCTACTCCTTTCTCAAAACCGTTCTGTGGCGGCAAGTAGATCAAACCGGACTGCGCACCCAGCTATTTCAAGAGATGGCCAACATCAAAGAACGACTGTTTCAAAATCCCAGTGTACAAAAAAGCTACCGACATAAACTCCAAGAATTGCAGACTACCTATCCCTTTTTTATGCATCAACTATACCGACTTCTCCATTCCCGAAAAGTAGGGGTAGTGATGAATCAAGTGCGCTGTCAAAAAGACATTGAGATTTATCGCTCGATGTGTAGCATCGTACCTGACTACTTTGGCTATACGACCCAAGCATTGGGGTATTTGCATTATGATGATGCAGCGTGGAAGTCCCTGCGCAATCGTCGCTTGGTGGTAACAGATTTCCCTCATTCTCTTTTGACTCGAAAAATTGAAAGCATTGCGGCGCAAACCCTCTCCTCCTTGCCACGAGGTTCGACCTATGGATAATTTGGATCTGGAACGCACACCGGACCCGGAAGACCAGCCGGATTTTTACACCGTGTTGGATGTCCCCAAACACGCCACTCAAATGATGATCCGGGAGGCGTATGTGCATCGAAAAGCCACCTACGTGGAGCACAACCCGGCTTTTTACTCTTTGGGTATTGATTCCGAGCAGGAGGAAAATCGCCTTGCCGTCGAGCGCGCCTATGCCGTACTCATGGACCCAGACAAAAGAGAACTCTACAACCAAACCCTCATCCAAGGAAAACGGGCCTCCCTCCACGATTTTCATCCTGCTATGCAGAGAAATGGGGCCAGTGCCCATGAGGCAAGTCCTTTCTATGAGAGGAAATCCCGGGATTTTGTGCAACGAGCTATGCCAGCCCTCTTGCGTCGACGGGTCTGTGAGCAAGGCTCCCAGGCCTCCGTACAAGAAAAATACGAGAAAATCATCGCAGCCGGTGATCCCTCCGATGGGAATTTATACCGACTTTTGCGAGACGCAGCCCAGGTCACCTTGGACCAACTCCATATACAGCTGAAGGTCAGCGTGGAACACTTTATCCATATCGAAGACAATCATTGGGAGGCATTGCCGCAACCGATTTACGTGAAAGGATTTTTGCGTAGTTATTTTGACTTTCTCGGAGTAAAAGACCCCCATCGATTGGTCGAGGCCTTCATCACGAGATATGAAAATTGGGTACAAAAAGAGAAATCAAAGTCGTAGTTCCGCCTGAGGGAGAAGGAATACGGGTCGATCGCTGGCTATGCGAAACGCTAGCCGATCCGATGTACACCCGATCCCATATCCAAAAGCTCATGGGAGAGCAGGTGGTACACGTCAACGGTGTCCCCTGCAAACCCAACCAAAAGCTTAAAGCCCAAGATGAGGTATTTGTGTGCCTGGAGGCAGTACTGCCCTCCCTCTTGGTACCGGTGCCCATGGATTTGGAAATTCTCTATGAAGACGAGAGCTTACTTGTGCTAAACAAACCGGCTGGGATCTCTGTTCACCCCGGTGCAGGTACACCCATGCCGTCCCTGGCGGCCGGAGTCTTGGCGCATATTAACGCCCAGGAAGCCCGCCAAATGGATCCCAATCGCCCGGGGGTGGTACACCGCCTGGACAAGGACACCACCGGAGTGATGGTATTCGCCAAGACTTTGCTGGCCCATCAGGGACTTTCCAAGCAATTTCACGACAAAACCAACGAGCGAACCTATGTGGCCTTGCTCGAGGGGCTTTTGCCGACCTCGGCTACCACCTGTGAGAGCTACTTACACCGCGATCCCCATCACAGACTGAAATTCGCCTCTACCTCCCAGGAAGATCTGGACCAAAAATACCGAAATGGGATTTATCCTCAAGCCTATCGATGGGCAAAAAGTTTATTTACCCCGCTCCAATATTTTGCCCATAGTTTTACCTACGCCCAGATTCGGTTGTATACCGGGCGTACGCACCAAATCCGCGTTCACGCCCAAAGTTTGGGACACCCGGTGGTAGGCGATCCCCTGTATCAGCGCAAACGCATGTACCCTACCACATTCCCTCATGATGTACGCGAAGCAGTCTCGGGTACATCTCGACAAATGCTACACGCAGCATCACTGGCCTTTACCCACCCGGTAACCCAGGATAAAATGAGCTTTGAAGCCCCTGTACCTGCAGATTTTCAGCGCCTCTTGTCTCAACTGGCCCCGTTTGCAAGGAAAGTTGTCTAACCCACGGAATGAATGGAGAGCCGTAGTATGTGTGTTTGGCGAAAGATGGTGTGGGGTGGTGTATGGATCGGACTGGTGTCGACTTCCATCGCCCTCGGTTCCGGCAAAAATACGAAACGACATACCCGTGCGTCTCACAGCAAAAAACAGACGCCCCCCGTCGCCAGCGCCCCCCTAGGAGCAGAAACCGCCCAGGGCACCCACAAGGACCTGGTGTACTTGGCTGTAAGCAAACACAAGTTACTGGCAGAGCTGCGCACCCTGCCAGAATTTGGACAAGAATCCAAAGTGTTGCAAGTCTTCCCCGTGGCCATCGGAAAGCAAGAGGGAGATAAAAAAGAGAGTGGGGATCACAAAACCCCCGAGGGCATTTATTTTGCCGGTCAACACCTCGACACCAGTCGCTTATCTCCGATTGAATATGGGACCCGGGCCATTCCCCTGGATTTTCCCAACCTCCTCGATCGACAATTCGGTGTCACCGGCTCTGGCATCTGGCTCCATGGGGCTGGGGATGACAAGCGCATGGCCAGCGCCCAAGTAACACGGGGGTGTGTGGTCTTTCACAATGAGGACCTCCTCAAGTTACTCCCCTGGCTCAATCCCTATCAAGGGATCGTCTCCATTGCACAAGACTTACCGGTATTGAATCAGCCCGAAGCGGTGAAAGAAGTAGAAACTGCCACGAAGCAATGGCTTCACGCATGGGCCAACAAACAGCTCGATCCGTATGTGACTGCCTATGCGGCAAGTTTTCATACCCAAGGTCGCAATCGGTCCCAGTTCCGAGCGTATAAGAAGAACCTATTTGCGCGCTACCACAAGATGGTGGTGAAGATGGATACCATTCGCACGCTGACCCATCCCAAATATGCGGTTACCATTATGAACCAGCATTTCAACGGAAACGGACACTTTGTTTCCAATGGGCGCAAGATTCTCTACTGGCAAAAATTGCAAAACCGGTGGCAAATCGTAGGCGAGCTCTTTGATTCTCATCGCTTTGAACCCGTACAGTATTCGTTTGTCAACACCATTGCGCTGAAGAAATAACAGATTTTACAGGGGAACCACCTGCGGAGTTTCCCCTGACCCCTCCTTGCTGGTCATACGCAAAGAACTTCTGCCATGCCCAGGCCGAAGGCCGTATGGACATCTCCCTCTAAACCATCCGTCATCCCCAGCGAACGCAGAGAGCGTCGGGGATCCCCCTCGATTATAGAAAGCCTCCCCCCCATCATGAAGCTGCTCCATTTCTCTCTGTTGTGCTCCTTTGCCGCCTGTATCCATATTTCCCTTGTGAACCGGATACCGGACGACCGGGCATTTGGGTGGCTCCCGAAGCCCCTCGCACCACACCCACGGAAGAAATCGAGTATACAGATGGATCCCAGCCTCTCATTTTCGGTACCGAGCTCCTGGAAAACTCGAGGTTCGCACAAAGGCAGGGACTGTGCTCTCCATTCGACCAAATGACAACTGGAACGAACGATTGGCTGTGTTGTTGGACTTTACCCCAGCAGGGGCTTTTTCTCATGATGCTTATATGAGTGAACCAATGCATCATCGATAGCCTTATTCATCCAGAAAATTGTGGCGTCTAGATCCTTTTTTTCCAGATGAGGCTTGTTTTTTATGAGGTTACGCTTCCATTCATCATTTATCTCATTTGACCAATGCGCATGATATAACTCCTCTTCTCCATCTAACCGCATGAAAATTTTGCGCAGATAGAAGGAGTATAGTACGCACGCATCAAGAACAGCTTGTATTTCAACCATGTTCTAGCCTTTGCCCCAAAGCTGCATGCTGCTCAAAGGCTTCCCTTTTTTTTCTGGCCTGCTCTTCTTTGTACGCAAACAAGTCCCTTGCTTCTATTCTCTTATGGGAACCAACATTTCTGTATGGGATTTCATTTCTTTCCAAGAGCTTATTTAAATAGGTTCTTGATACACGGAGGACTTCCGCAGCTTCATTTGTCGAATACTCTTTGTTGTCTTCTACAAGATACAAAGGGTGGTCATTGGATGCCATTTCCAAAAAGATGACCAGCGCTTCTCTCAAATCCTGATTCAATTGTAAGTGGTCAATCTGAACAATATCGCCTTTTTCACCTTTTGCGTTTTTCAACTTGGCTAAAAAAGCTTCCATATATGGCGAATCGTCAAGGATAGGAATCATGGTGTCATTTCTCCGAGTTTGCATGTCATCTCCCCTATGGCACCACTCAAGTGTTTCTATTGCCGCAAGTGATTTATCTGATTTAAGTGGCTTATCGGAAATAGGATTACAGAACTTGAAGACTTACAAGGTGATCAATAAACCCTATAAAAATGGGATTTTTTTCTTCAATGAAATCATGGCCTTTGCAGACACCGCAAAAAATGCTGCCGAAAGTGTCAATCTTCAACACCTTTTTGAACAAAATATATGATGAAAATACCTACTTTGTATGTATACTATAAGTAATTGTTTTCGGGGGTGGGTATGCCGACAGTCCTTAGAGTTGCGAACTTGCGATTCTATTTTTTCAGTAAGGAAGGGCCAAGAGCTCATACTCACGTCGGCCCACTGAATGGAGGGGAACACCCTCAAATGAAAATATGGTTGGATACTCTTGAGGTGGCTTTTTTGAGAGGCTTTAGCAAAAAAGCAGAAAATGACATTTTGAAGTTCGTAACCAAAAATAAAGAAATATTTTTGAGAAGTTGGGAGGAGTACTTCAATGACTAAAGTAATAAAGGAATATGGAGATTTTGAGGTTGAAGGGGAATTAGATATCAACCAAGCGAAAGTTAAAGTAACGATTTACTTGGATGGAGACGTGTTGGAGAATGCCCGTAAAACAGCCAAAAAAGAACATGTTAAATATCAGGCTTTGATCAATTCGATTTTGCGAAAGGCCTTGTTGCATGAGGGAAAATCAGAGGACCGCATTAAGACCCTCGAAGAGCGGGTCATGAAGTTGGAGAAACTGAACAAAGTTGCTTGAAAGGAATTTGGAGCGATAAAATCAATGATGCTCAAGGGCTTTGTTGCCTAAACCTGGCGTAAATCTGGCGGGGTAGATAAGAGCTGAAAGTTAAAAAGAAAAATGGCACCTTGAGTTCGACAAAAAACCGAGGTGCCACATGG
>CANIBL010000063.1 GCA_947466225.1 Deltaproteobacteria bacterium | reverse complement strand
GAAGCGGCCTGGGCATGACGGAGTGAGCCCGTACGGCCTGGGCATGACGGAGTGAGCCCGTACGGCCTGGGCATGACGGAGTGAGCCCGTACGGCCTGGGCATGACGGAGTGAGCCCGTACGGCCTGGGCATGACAAAACCCGGCGCGTAAAGGAGCAACCCGTCATCCCCAGCGAACGAAGTGAGCGTCGGGGATCCCCCCCGATTGTAGGAGATGCCCGTACGGCCTACGGCCTGGGCATGACGGATAAAACAGAAAGCCAGACCCATGCCCCAATTCAATACTCCTCCTATATGGGGACTCTACCTTCACATTCCCTTTTGCAGCGAGCTATGTCACTACTGTGACTTTGCCAAAACTGCACGATGGGATCATAAAACAGTGGCCCAGTATTTCTCCGTTCTGGAACAGCACCTCGACGCTTGGTTGGAGCAAGTGGTAGCCCCGAGAGGCGTTCGACTGGCCTCACTCTACCTTGGTGGAGGTACACCCGGATTATTTACTCGAGAATATGAAGCGATCTTTGCCATGGCAGCCCCCTACTTGGTGCCACAAGCCGAAATTACCCTTGAAGCCAACCCAAAAAACATCACCGTCGATTCTCTCACCCACTGGAAGAAGCTTGGGATCAACCGAGTGTCAGTCGGTGTACAAAGTTTTCATGCAGAGGGCTTACAGTTTCTCACCCGAGATCACACTCCGGCACAGCTGCAAGAATCTCTCTCGCTAGTTTCTACACACTTCCCCTCTTACAACCTAGATTTGATCTACAGTTGGCCAGGACAAAGTTTGGAGATGTGGAAACAGGACTTGATCCAAGCTGTCGCATTTTCTCCCTCGCATCTCAGTTTGTACAACTTAACCTATGCACCACAAACGCCGATCGGGCGCGCCCATGAGCGAAAGAAAATTCTCAGTCCCGACGATGAATCGCAGGCAGAATTTTATGAAGTAGCGCGTACCTTTTTGGCATCCCAAGGATTTTTGCAAGAAGAGGTTGCCAACTGGTACCGACCCGGGTTTGCTGCACGTCACAACGCACTCTACTGGCAAGATGTTCCCTACGTTGCAATCGGAGCCGGTGCCTGGGGCTATCTACCGACAGACGAGCCATGGGGGATTCGCTACCAGTATCCAAAAGGCTTGCGCAGTTTTCTATCCATGCCTGTTCCGCAATTTTTACATCACACGCTATCGTCGATTCAATCCGATCTATTGATAGAAACCGAACGAGATAGAGAAAGTTGGCTACTTGAGTACATCGGAGCTGGATTACGTTCTATGTATGGAATTGATTTGCATTTGATACAGGAAAAATCCAATGGGAAATGGGTTCCCACGACTTGGATACAGCAAGCCTTGGCGTCAGGTGTGCTGCAACTATCAGAGAAGAAGATTCTCTCTCTTTCCCCCCAAGAGTGGTTTCGAGAAACCGCTTGGTGTGGAGAAGTAATACGATGCTTTCTATGATCGAGGGAGATGCCCGTACGGCCGAGGCGGCCTGGGCATGACTACAAGCACCCCCAACGACCAGAGCAACCCTTGGTAGCACAACGACCAGAGCAACCCTTGGTAGCACAACGACCAGAGCAACCCTTGGTAGCACAACGACCAGAGCAACCCTTGGTAGCACAACGACCAGAGCAACCCTTGGTAGCACGACGACCAGAGCAACCCGTCATCCCCAGCGAACGAAGTGAGCGTCGGGGATCCCCCACGATCGAGAGGGAGATGCCCGTACGGCCGAGGCGGCCTGGGCATGACGGAAGATGCCAGGCCTAAGCAGAACAGTTAAGCCGTTAAGCTGAGGCATCCAACAACTTAAGCTTCTCTTGCGCCTCTTTACTCGCGCGCAATGTCGCCAAATATCCACTTACCAAGGCCACTACCAAGAAGAAGCCCCCCACCAAAAAAAGGGAAGGATGAATACCCGCGCCTGCAATAAAAAACACAAGTGCCAACGCTGCTGTCACCCATGTATTAATCCACATTTTTTCATTCTTCACGATGGGCAATTCTCCTGTAAGAAGCCCCCCTGCATAGCCCTCTACAACGACATGCTTTTCGCGTGCAGGACTAAAATGCTTAAGCACGCTGACAGGTCGATACACGTACTTGGCTTGCCAAAACGGCACGTGTAGCAATTGGGTTCCCGCGATTTCTAGCTCACTGCGAATGTCCACCAATTGATCCACATGAAGTTTGGCAAGCTCATGGTGATAGCGCATGATGTGAGTTTTACATCTGCGCAACGCCTCTTCCTCTTCCACTTGAATCCCCAGAATCGGCAAACTATTGCCAAATTTGAAATCAAACATTTCTCGTGCATCATATGCGGCTAGAGTATCAGCGCGCCCTTCTTTCTGAATTTTTGCCCCCAAACTCAAATTGATTTGACCTCGAGAAAAGGTGGAATCAAATGGAAATCCATCCCAATCAACTCGAACCGACTCCTTGGGCTCATGAAGCAAATCGACACCCCAGACTTCATGTAGGTTGCGTCTTGCATGAACAGCCCATCGATAGGTACGTCTAAATACCCCAGACTCTGGCAAATATTCAGAGCCTGCTGCTGTATCGATGGCCCGATTGGCCTGTCGTTTTACCAGGCCCTGCCATTTGGTGTGCGCCTCCAAGGAGATCAGCCAACAAGGCAGAGATACCCCTTGTACCTCGGTAACAAAGTATTCTTTGTCCACACGTCCAGGTTGATGATGCAACCGCTTCAACCATTCTTTTACCAGGCCCTTGACTTGGCCAGCATCGATGCCATTGGGAATAATATAGTGGTCGGTATATAAGGTTTTTGTACCGGATTCTTTATCAAAAGAAAACGTTGTGGAGCAGAATGGGCACATCAACAAGTAGTCTTGAAGATCGTGCTGAGAAGGCGCATTACAGCTGGGACATAAGAGTTCATGCATGGTCTACCTCGACTGGGGAAAATCGCAGGGAAGATACTGCTACATTTTATCACGCCCTACAGTTGACAGCCCAAAATCCAGCCTTATCTTGAGGACAACGCGCCACTTTGTGCGTAAAAAGCAAAAAAACCAATCTCATTGAACAGTTGAGGAGTCAGATATGAGTAAGAGTAGAATCATCGGTATCGACTTGGGTACCACCAACTCCGTAGTTTCTGTTATGGAGCATGGAAAACCCGTTATTATTGCCAATGCAGAAGGACAGCGCACCACCCCCAGCGTTGTGGCAGTGACGAAAGACGGGGAGATTTTGGTAGGCGCTTCTGCACGACGACAAGCAGTAACCAACCCAAGAAATACGGTTTTTTCCGCAAAGCGTTTCATCGGATGCAAGTTTACTGAGCGCGAAGAAGAGTCCAAGCGAGTGCCCTACACCGTGAAAAGCGGCAAAGGCGGCGCTTGTGTATTCGAAGTATCAGGCAAAGAAATGTCGCCTATTGAAATTTCTGCCAAAATTTTGGGGAAATTGAAGCAGGCAGCTGAGGATTATCTTGGAGAAGCGGTTACCGAAGCGGTCATCACCGTACCCGCCTATTTCAACGATGCCCAACGTCAAGCCACCAAAGATGCAGGCAAAATTGCTGGGCTGGACGTAAAGCGTATCGTCGCCGAGCCCACAGCTGCTGCCTTGGCATATGGGTCTGACAAGAAGCAAAATCATAAGATCATCGTGTATGACTTCGGGGGCGGAACTTTTGACGTCTCCTTGCTAGAAGTCGGCGAAAATGTGGTGGAAGTATTGGCCACCAACGGGGATACCCACTTGGGTGGGGACAACCTAGACGAGTTGTTAATCCAAAACTTGATCCATACATTTAAGTCTGAAAGCGGTATCGATGTATCGAAAGATCCGATGGCGCTGCAACGTCTTAAAGAAGCAGCGGAAAAAGCCAAAATCGAACTTTCTTCTTCTGTCCAGACTGAGATCAACCTCCCGTTCTTGACTGCAGATCAAACCGGGCCCAAGCATTTAACCATGACCTTGACACGAGCTACCTTTGAAAAGCTCATCATGGATGTGGTGGAAAAAACCCTGGCTCCATGCCGTCAGGTCATCAAAGACTCTGGGGTTAAATTATCAGAAATCGACGAAGTCTTGCTCGTCGGGGGATCTACCCGTGTGCCGTTGGTACAAAAGCAAGTAAAAGACTTCTTCGGCAAAGAGCCCAACCGATCTGTAAATCCAGACGAAGTGGTATCTGTGGGTGCTGCGATTCAAGCTGGGATCTTGGCAGGTGACGTAAAGGATGTTTTGCTCTTGGATGTAACCCCTCTATCTTTGGGAATTGAAACCCAAGGGGGCATCATGACCAAGTTGATCGAGCGCAACACCACGATTCCGACACGCAAAAGCCAAATTTTCTCTACAGCAGCCGACAATCAAACCTCCGTGGAAATTGTGGTGCTGCAAGGGGAACGCGAGATGGCAGCAAGCAACCGACAACTCGGGCGCTTCAGCTTGGTGGACATCCCTCCAGCTCCACGAGGCGTACCGCAAATCGAAGTGACCTTCGATATCGATGCCAACGGAATCGTAGCTGTATCCGCAAAAGATATGGGTACTTCTAAAGAGCAAAAGATCGTAATCACAGCAGAGACTAAATTGTCTGATGATGACATCAATCGCATGGTAAAAGAAGGCGAAGCCAACGCAGAAACAGACCGAAAACTGCGCGAGAAAGTCGAAGCCCACAACCAACTTGATTCTCTCGTATACCAAGCAGAGAAGTTGTTGCGCGACAACAAAGACAAGCTGCAAGCAGACTTGGTCTCTGAAGTAGAAGCGGCTATGCAAACCGCAAAATCCAAGCTGTCCAGCGAGGACCCTGAGGTGCTGAAAGCAGCCAAAACAGAATTTGAGTCCAAGTTACACAAGCTAACGGAGCAAGTGTACAAGCAAGGCGGTCACGATGCAGGCGGTGCTGCTGGAGGCGCTGGGCCAACGGACAAAAAAGAGTCCAAAGACGACGTTGTCGATGCAGAGTACGAAGAAGGCAAATAATACCCTCAATGCTTCACTCTCTGCCAGTATGCATCACGAGAAAAAGAAGGCGAGTGGGGTTGAATATGGCACGTAGAACACGGCATTGACCCCTCTCCCTTCACAAGAACTGGATTCGCAGCTGTTGCATGGGCTTTCCGAGGCCCATGGCAATTCTCACATTGCACTCCCGCAAGATGCGGCGTGTCTTCTGCTGAAATAAATCCCCCTGGCTGCGAAAATCCAACCACATGACAGCTGACACATTCTGAGATTTGATGCTTGTTCTTCTCTTGCAATGTGCCATAGGCTTTTGCATGAGAGGAGCCCTTCCAAGCCTCATAAGCCTGAAGGTGGCAGGCTTTACACGCCTCTGCCCCAATGAAAGGACTCGAGACAGAGTCCTTTTTCTTCCGTTCTTTTTCTTCGGTAAAAAATGCGGCTTCTGCTGCTACATACTCTGCAAATACGACCTCTCCAGGAGAGCCCCCTTCATAAGAAGGATCCAGCCAGGTAATTTCGGCTCGCTCCAATACAGACGGAGGCATGGATTTTCCTGCCGTCTTCTGTTGAAGCAAACCAGTGAGAGAAGGCGCTTCTGCCAACGTCAAACGCCCCCCTCGAAGAATCCCTTGTCCTGCAAGGGGTACCATCCGCACAAAAGGGTAATCCATTCGGATCAATTGAGCCGGATTTTTCCGCTCATCCTCACTAACCACAGTTCCATAGGGCTGCGCATTGGCACTTACAATCAATGACCATGGGTACGCATGAGCCGCTTGCTGCAGCATCGAGGTAGGCCCTGAGAAGAGCAAAATCCGGTGGATATCAGGCTCCTGTTTTTCCCACATATGCTGGTAAACCGCCGCAAACGCATCCCAGGTCTCAACATCAGCCTTGATGGTTTCAGACCAGGAAAAACCCCATATTTCGTATGCGCCGACACGTCGCTGAGATTGATACAATCCTTTCTTCTTTGCATTGCTCAATACATAGGGGAGATCAGCAAGGCCATCTGGATGAAGCAACTCTCCCACATTGTATAAAGCTGCACTCAACGGAAATTGGGCCAAGGCTTTTTGAATAAACTGATTTTTGATTGCATCTTGGGGTTGAAGAGACACCGCATTACCCAGATGGAATATCAGCGCAGCTGGGTGCATCATGTGTTCACGGTTCAGCAACGTCGCAATGCGTTTGATTCCGCCTAAATCCGTATGTGGATCACACCCACAAGGCGCAATAAACCCACGTAAATCACCCACAGCCAGCCAATCGATATCGGATGCTTGCACAAGGGGCACCCACCAAATCCAGCTAGCAAGGCAGACAAAAATCCATCGAAAAAGAAAAGAGGCAAACAGAGGTGGAGAAGCTCCCATGGTTTCCTCTATACAAAAATGGAGCAAACAAGTGATAGGTCAGAAGGATGTTGATACCCCTTAGTTTAGTGGAGTTGGAACGATTTTTGCAATGAAGAAAATGTGGGAATTTGATTCATCAACATCGGCAGAAGGCTTGTATTTTCCGCGCCAGCAACAGGGGCTTCCCACCCCCTGGGGTTTCTCAATTCACTGATCTTACGCACTGTACTGGCTTGACAGTAACTCCGTCATGCCAATGCTGTTCGATTAAGAAGCAAAGCTTTGCGGGACAAGGGACTTGTTGATTTTTTCTACAAAGGAAAAACAGAGGCTATGGGACGAACCCTTTGATTG
>CANIBL010000062.1 GCA_947466225.1 Deltaproteobacteria bacterium | reverse complement strand
AATCATCAAGGCAGATCCGAGAGGTTGCGACTAAAATATCTATCTTGAATCAATTTACCAGGATGGGTCTGTCTATTGCAGTTCCAATGACATAAAAACTCTACTGAAGGGGAATCCTCATCCAAAATCTACATTAGGCAACAAAGCCCTTTCATCCCCCCCCCCCTTAAGAGGATTGGGATGAAAGGGCTATTCTCGGAGAGCTTTACTGGATTGGAGCGGGGAGCGCCTGGCCTCTGGGCATCGAAGGTGCAAGTAGGGAATTTGAAGTGGCGACCCTTTCAAAAACGAGCTTATAAGGGAGAGTCTAGGAAAATCCTCTGCATACCCACTGGTAAAACTGAACCAGCTTATACTGACAGCGTTGAATGGCATTGACATATTGATGCTGGGTTTCAAATTCTCGACAATGGGTTTGAATGGCATCGATTTGGGTATGGTTCAGATAGCCTTCGATGGGGGCTGCGCGTTTCATCTCCGCAAACGCAGATTCACAAACTTCTCCTTGTACCTGTTCGATGGGATAGGCAGTTACAACGAGAAGAGTGAAGACCAAAAGCATTGGCATACATTTGAATAGCGAGGACATCCGTTTCATACAATCGCTCTTCCTACAAAGGCTACAGGCAAAAAATCAGAAACAAGAGTTTCGTGCACAATACTTGTAGAGAGCTGTGAAGTAAAGATATTTTGTCTCTCTTCAAAAGAGAGGATAGGTATGTCTGGTATGGAAAGGGTTATACGAAAGGCATTTGTGTTTCTTCTTCCAAAAAGCGTGTAGGGCATACCCAGATGTCTTCTCCCACAATCTGTATGGGGATTCGACGCAGTCGGGCCCAGGGCTGTGTCAGGCAAGCTCCGGTTCGCAGGTTGAACTGCCATCCATGTCGAGAGCATGTGACGATATCCCCTTTGCATGGGGTTGCAAGGAGATTGGCATTTTGGTGTTTGCAGTTCACCTCCATTGCATAAAATCCTCCTGTGGATTCCGGAAATACGGCAAAACTCTTGGTAAGAAAACGAAAGGTCTTGTACGGTTTGTTTTTTAGTTCAGACACCGTTGCTACTTGAATAAATCCGTCCATGGTATATATCTTTCTTTATTTATTGTAAGGACTTTGTATGTTGAAGCTGTGGCATTCCCCTTGTCCCAATGATACATTTCTTTTTTATGCTTTTTCAAATGGCAAAATTCCTTTTTCTCCCCGTGTCACTACGCATATGGAAGATATCCAAATCCTAAACGAACTTGCCTTAGCAGGTATACCGGATATAGGGAAAATTTCCTTTTCCATTCTACCAAAAATCGAATCTGAGTATGTATTGCTTCCCGTAGGTGCTGCCCTCGGCTTTGGAAACGGTCCCAAGTTGGTGGCGCGTACACCGTTTTCTCTTAGCGAAATCAACTCCAAACGAGTGGCGATTCCCGGTGCTACTACGACGGCTGCTCAGCTCTTGCGAATGCTCTTGCCCCCTTTTGCAGAGACTATTTTTCTACCTTATCACGAAATTTTACCTGCTCTCTTACGAGGGGGCGTGGATGCAGGGGTGATCATTCATGAAAGTCGGTTTCTGATTTCTGAATATGCCTGCGTAGAAATCGTGGATCTCGGGGCCTTGTGGGAGGAGAAAACCCAAGGCCCCATTCCGCTTGGAGGACTGGTAGCGCGTCGTTCCCTAGGGGAAAAACAGATTCAGTCGATTACCCAGGGCTTGCGCCAGTCGCTGGCCTATGCGCGAGAGTATCCAGAAGCGGTGTGGGCCTATATGGAGACCCACAGTCAAGAGAAGGACCGGCATGTGATGCAGCAGCATCTGGATCTGTATGTGAATCGGTATACGGAGAATCTAGATGCTGTTGCGATGCAGAGCCTTGCGTACCTTAGAAGCGGTGGAGTACTCCAATGCGAACCTTCCATGCATTGAGGTTAACGCTTTTTTGCGCTAATTCCTCGGTTTTAAAGGTTCGATTGAATGTCTGCTCTAACAGGGAAAAAATACCGATAGAGTCGGAGAGAGCGTAAGAAACCGGGGCTTCTAGCTTGAAATAATTCAGATTGTTAAGTCCAGTCGTGGTGGCAACTTTTACCGTAGTAGGGCCTGGGGTGGCTCTGGCGTATTCTACCTCTCCATTTCGAGCAAAAACGACTTTTCCTGTTAAGCCCAACTCCCATTTTGGCGTAAGCTGGTAGGTAGCAGCAGCACCTAAAACTGTTGATCTGAACTTCAAATCCATATCGATTTGGGTTTCCCCTACTTCTGTTTTGGCTTTGTTAGCTTCAGTCAAAGAGTGCCAACCCAGTAAAGGGGTTACGGTCAGATTCGGGAATAGAGTGGCAAACTTATACCCAAGGAACAGTTCGAACTCTGCAACGGCAGAACTCATAGTACCACTTGCGCCGAGAACGCTCTCATCCTTCAAGTGAAGCCTACCACCTGTTACATCTAAGTTGGTTTGCACATTGATGGAGTTCACAGGTGCGTAGTTATAGCGAAAGTACAGTCCGGAGTAAGTGGTATCGGTAGAGAAATCCCCTTGCTTCATTTTCCCGGTAACCAATCCGTAGGTGATACCATGGGGCTTGCTTTCTGTGGTGCTTGATATCTCTGCAAGTACTGAACCTGAGAGCGCTCCAATCAAAAGACTTACGACCCAACTTTTGTTTCTCATCTCATCTCTTCCTTCTAGTACCGGTAATGATCCGGCTTATAGGGCCCTTCTACAGGCAAGTTCATATATTCGGCTTGAGTTGGGGATAGCTGCGTCAGTTGAACCCCCAGTTTGCCCAGATGCAGACGGGCCACTTTTTCGTCCAAATGCTTGGGCAGAGTATACACACCCACAGGATATTTGTCTGCATGTTTCCAGATCTCAAGCTGAGCCAAAACCTGGTTACTAAAGGAGTTGGACATTACAAAGCTCGGGTGTCCCGTTGCGCAGCCCAGGTTTACCAGACGGCCGCGTGCCAATAAAATCAGCGAGTTGCCGTTGGGCAAAATAAAACGGTCGACTTGGGCTTTGATGGGAATTTCCCGAATTTCTGGATTTTTTTCCAACCAATCCACGCGTATTTCAGAATCAAAGTGGCCGATATTGCATAAGATAGCTTCGTTCTTCATCCGTACAAAATGGGCTTCCGTGATAACGTCGCAACAGCCGGTGGCGGTGACGAAAATATCGCCTTGAGGTGCAGCAGTCTCCATGGTGACCACTTCGTAGCCTTCCATAGCGGCTTGCAACGCGCAGATGGGGTCGATTTCTGTGATCAGCACGCGCGCGCCAAGTCCGCGCATAGACTGGGCGCAGCCTTTTCCCACATCGCCATATCCGGCGACCACCACGACTTTTCCCGCGATCATGATGTCAGTGGCACGCTTGATCCCATCAGAGAGAGATTCTCGACATCCGTACAGGTTGTCGAATTTTGATTTGGTAACCGAGTCATTCACGTTGAAAGCTGGCAATTTAAGGGTCTTCTCTTCCATCATGCGTACCAAACGATGCACGCCAGTGGTGGTCTCTTCGGAGAGTCCGCGAATGTGAGGCAGATATTGTGGAAAACGATCGTGCACCATCTTCGTAAGGTCACCGCCGTCGTCGAGGATCATGTTGAGGGGCTCTCCCCCTTCGAAAACAAGGGTCTGCTCGATGCACCAGTCAAACTCGGCTTCTGTCATCCCTTTCCAGGCATATACCGGCACACCGGTGGCTGCGATGGCAGCTGCCGCATGATCCTGGGTAGAAAAAATATTGCAGCTAGACCACTGTACCGTTGCGCCCAGGGTGGTAAGGGTTTCGATGAGTACAGCCGTTTGTACGGTCATGTGTAAACATCCTGCAATACGAGCACCGCGTAGCGGTTGGCTTGCAGCATATTCACTTCGAATGGCCATAAGACCCGGCATTTCGTTTTCTGCCAAGCGGATTTCTTCTCGACCCCATCGCACCATTTCTTCAGATAGTTCTGCAACCTTGTAGCGAGTAACCATTTTTTTTCCTTATATATAAGGGGGCATTACACAATGTGAGCTTTTTTTGCGGAAACTGCGAAGCGGGTTCCCCGGTGCATAGGAAACATCGTACAAGGGGGGATAGAGAAGATCACGTCTTTTTCATGGAATCCGGTAAAATATTGATGCCGAGTTTCTGTCCCAATTTGATTGCCAGCGGCAATGTAATGGGAGAGAACGGTAAAATCAGAAGTGCCCCAAATCCCATACTTTTGAGTACGCTACGAAACTGTTGGTTGGCGCGATTCATGTCTTTTTCGTTTGCTTGTCCCAGTATAAAGCGCTGGTAGGTCTGCAACATACTTTTGGTTTCTTGGGTCTCTTGGGCGAGGGCTTTTTGTAGGCGCAGAAAGAAGGCGCGCGCCAATTTGATTCCGATGGGATCTTTCTTGGTGGTCATCGATACACTCGAATGGCATTGGTTGTGACCCAGCCTCTGCGTACATCTTTTTCTTCTACCAAGAGAATTTGCGACCAATCCCCTTCTGTTTGTAACCAGATCAAGGGGGCTCCTTCATGAAGGGTAAAGAGGGAGAGATTATGCGCACCCGGAGCAGAGTGTACGGCAGTTTCTTGGCTTGTCACAGTCCCCCAAATTTCTTTTGATTGCATCAGTTTGCCTGTTGCAGCGCCTACCAGTGCAGCTCCCACAAGTACGAAACGCCCCAGGGTACGAAGGGTGTGCAAGCGCGGTATACACAGACCTAGGGAACAGAGAAGGAGTGCCAAGCCGGCGAGTAGAGCCGTAAGGAGAGAAAACTCCGATGCTGTGCCCCAGCTTCTCCAAAAGAAAAAGGGAGAGGGGGGGCGAGAGAGTTGCAAATGATCGGCACTCTTTTGGTGCACCAATGTGAGGTTGGCTTGTATATCTCCGTTGCGAGGCAGTTCACTTCTAGCAGCGAGATAGGCTGCCTTGGCTTCTCCCCAGGCTTGGGTGCGGTAGTAGCTGTTGCCCAAGTTGTAGTACAAGTATCCGCTATGTATACCCTCTTGTATCAAGCCTTGGTAGAGAGAGATGGCCTGGGCAAAATCGCCTTTGTCATATACCTGCCGGGCCTCTTCAAATCGACTTTCTGGCGTTGTGGTTGCATGTCCCCCTAAAGAGAGGCATAGCAGGAAAAAGAAACCGATATATTGAAAGAGTTTTTTTACCATTTTTGGTTGACCTCTGTGGCAAGGGCGATCAATTGGGTTCGCATGTCGATTGCCTCTGCTGGGGCAAAGCCTTGGGCAGAGAATGCGCTTGCCTCTAGACGTGTTGCCATCTGTTGTACCCGTTCACATAGATCGGGGTGAATGCCATGAGAGGCAAACAAAGTATCCAGTTCTTGGCGTGTCAGCGCGGCGCCGTTGCAACCAGCCAATACACCGAGGTAGGTGCGCAACTCACTATAGAGCACATGAGCGCCTTGTACAGGATCTGCGGCAGCTGTGGTGGCAATGGACTCTTGGAACTGTTTCCATGCTTGGCTGCGAGACCGCTGATTGTGAGCGCCCCCCCGGGTGCGCATATAGAGATTTAAACGACAGAGAAGATACAAGGCCAATGGAAGGCTCAAGCTCAGCCAAATGGCATATTGCTCCCAGGGCGCTGGTGTTTCTCGCAACGAGCCTCGATATAAATCGAGTATATCATCCGCAGCAGGCGAGAGTGGTGTCGCAAGTTGTGCCGGTGTCTTGTCTCCACCTACTCTTCCACCTGGTACTGCCGCATTCGGCCCCCCCTCTACAGTTAACGTACCCAGTGGCACCTGCAGCTCAGAAAATTTCTCTGTGATTGGATCAAAAAAGAGCAATCGATAGATGCCAAGAGAAAAAGTCCCTGCTTGGCTCGGTACCAAGGCAAACTTAAATATAGCCCGACTCATAAGCCCTTTGTCAGGGGAGGGGTCTTCTTTGATATCTGGCTTATCTTCATAAGCGCGAATGCCGGGGGGATATGAAAGTGTAACTTTTCCCAATCGGTCGAGGGTACCTTTGCCTTGGATCTGTAAGCTTAAGGTTGCCGTTTCGCCTACTTTCACTTGGTGCGCACTCAACGAGGCGCTGCCCATAAAGGAACCCACAAGTCCGAGATGATCGCGAGGGTCTTTGGGGATCGAGCGTACGGCTAGCGTAGCCGCTTCTGCTGCGACGAGCTTATTCACCATGCGTCCTTGGTTGAAGAATCCCGAGAACAGGTCATCCATACTACGTGGGCTGCGCTTGGATTGTACGATTAATCCCACTTGCAATTGGAAAGGCGGAACCTCCAACGTGCCGGTTTTTTGTGGGACCCATATTTCGCGTAACCGAATGACTTGGTAAGTGGTGCCATTCACGGCTTCTTGTCCACGGTCTTCTCCCAGGGGAATGATGCGCACGGTAGTGGGTTTTTCCCCCGCCACTTCTGCTTTGGCTAATTCCACTCGGTGATAGATTTTGGTAGTAACCAAGAAGGGTTCAGTTTCGTAGGGTTTTGTGGAAGAGAATTCTCGGCGAATGAATATTGCAGGGGCTTGTGCTTCTGCCGCAGCTGCGGTTTCAGCTGGGTTTTCCTCAATGCGATCAGGAGAAGCGGAGGCAGCTGTGCTTGCTTCTTGTACGCGTAAAGTAAAAGGCTGTGTGGCGTATGTTTTTCCGTCCACTTCCACGGAGAAACTGGGAATGGAAAAGGTTCCTGCCTTTTCGGGCTCTAAGGTATAGCGATAGGTGACCTGTCGGGAAATCTGTCCATTGATAATGGAGATGTTGGATGCGGTGCTTGTACCCGTTTGGTGCAAGCCTGGAACATGGGGAAGTTCAATATCTCGCGTGAGCTTCCCCTCTACTGCAACGCTGATTTCCGTAGCCTCTCCCACAGAAATGGACTCGTGAGAAAGCGAAACGGTAAAAGGCGAAGGCGTGGAAGCACCTTGCAACAGAATGGATGGGAGAAGTAAAAGCCAGCATAACACAGCCAGGATTCGCGAGAGATGCCCGACGGCCGTCGGGGATTCCTCGCGAATGGGGTGGTATGACTTTGTATGTAGTAAACGTTGCATATATTATCACCAATCTTGTGTAGGGGAAGAGTCCGGTGCGGAGTGTGCTTTAAACGGAACCCCGAGAACTTCTTCTTGGGCTTCGACGCTGCGTAACAATCGCTCGGCCGCCTTCTGATCCAGCTGTTCCTGAGTTTCAGGTTTGGATTCAGAGGCGCTCTCTTTTGAGGGCTCTTTTTTATCTTCTGCGCCAGGCTCTGGTGTCTTTTCCTCCGGTTTTCCTTCGTTTTTCTTTTGCTCGTCTTGCTTTTCTTTATCTTCTTTCTTCTGCTCGTCTTGCTTATTATCTGGTTTTTCTTTGTCGTCCTTCTTGTTGTCCTTCTTGTCGTCCTTCTTGTCGTCCTTCTTGTCGTCCTTCTTGTCGTCCTTCTTGTCGTCCTTCTTGTCGTCCTTCTT
>CANIBL010000061.1 GCA_947466225.1 Deltaproteobacteria bacterium | reverse complement strand
TGGGTAGTTTCTTTGTTTTTTTTCGGAAACTGCGCAGTTTCCGAAAAAAAACAAAGAAAAAAAGAAAAATACTCATTGGCTTTCTCCTTCCAGCGGAATCCCATATTGGGTAAAGATCACAGGACGAGCTACTTTTTCTGCGTCTCGAGAAAAAATCAATGGCGTGCCTTTATGCAAAAAATCAATACGAATCCATGGACCCTCCCCAGAGCCAACTGCTTCTACGAATTGGGAAAACCGTTTGATTTTTTTTCCATTCACCGATTTCACCACCGCATTCACATAGGAGGCCGCATATTCGTTGAGAGGGTGAGGAAACCGCTGCGCCACCACCACAAAATCTTCATGCTTGGCAAACTCTGATTCGATATATCCGTAGAAAAAAAGATGACGCAACAAAAGGGGCGCTTTTTGGTACCATTGAGGGCCAAAAGTTTCCATATAGTTTGCTGTCATGGGCGTAAATAGCAAGCCCCCTCGCACAAGATAGGGGGATGGGGTTCCATAGCGATGACTTGCATCAAAGTGAGGCAATGTAGGCGCTACCGGTATATGCACAGTTTGTTTTTTTTGGTTCCGCAAGATCTCAAACGCCATGCTTTCACCCGAAACACACAGGTCAAAGAGCACTTGAAAATCTACACGTTCCCCATGAAACAAGATCTTCCCGTCACTGCCGATGGGATGCCCCGCGGTGGAAAGCAGAACATCGTTTGGACGCAACAATTTTGCTCCGTTACCCCAAGGCACCACATGCGCAATCCGAATTCCATTCGCTGTGGGTGTGCCATAAAAGCGAGCGGTAGCGGCGTGGTTCATGGCATCTTTTTGGGTCAAGACCCCCAAGATCGGATGATCTTCATAGGGTCCCTTCGCTACCACACGCAAAAATCGCCCCCCCACTACACTGGGGATGCCGTAGCCGGTATTTTCTGCGCCGGTATGAGCTTGAAAGGCCACTGCGATCACCACGACACGGTTGTTTTGGATTTGAAAGATGGGGCACCCACTATTACCGGGGTTAATGGCAGAACTCACTTGAATGGTGAGGTGTTCATGGATCCCAGAATGCACGTAGCGGCGCATCTCCATACGTGCCACGGTACCGGTGGTGATGGAGAGTTGCTCGCCGCCCACAGGATAGCCGATCACGGCAACGGGGGTTTGGAGTTTTGGGATAACGCCAAAGGGTAATGCCAGGGTGCTTTTCTCCGGCCAAGGCTCCTCGATACGCAAGAGAGCCAGATCGCAGTCGTGGGCAATGGCCTGTACCGAGGCCAAGCGAGGCCGGGCATCCCCGTCCTGCTGTACGAGAAGAAACCGAGCATCTGCCACTACGTGGGCATTGGTCATAATCCCAGATGTGGTATAAAATCCGGACCCTACGCTCATATCGGACTTTTCCTGCAGCCACGGACGCAGGGGGTCATAGGGGGCTTTCCATACCAGAATTTTGAAAATGGATCTTCTAACCTGCTGAAGAATTTGTTGATTTTCTACTGGTTGGCTACCAGCTGCCAACGGCAACATCAACCAGGTCAAAAGAAAGGGCCGAGTCAAGTTCACGGGGGGCATCCTCCGATTTTGGTGGCAAAAGAAGCGGAGCAGACGTTTTTTCTTTCTTTTTTTTCTTCGCCTGTGTAAGCTACTGGATCTGTTTTTATAGTCGAAATCGAGTCAGGTCTTCCACTGACGACAACAAGGAAACGATACGATGGCAAAGTCAAACCGCCGTGAAAAAGTAAAGCTTGTCTCCACCGCTGGGACTGGCTTTTACTACACCCTCAACAAGCTAAAAGGCAAAGACAAACTGCTTCTAAAGAAGTATGATCCACGCGTTCGTAAGCACGTTGAGTTCAAAGAAGCCAAGCTGACAAAATAGTCAGTCGGTCAAGACGGTTCCAGCAAAATAAGTAGACGTAGAAGTAGAAATCCGGCTGTATTCCAGTTGAGGTGAGTATGCGAATTACGGTGACTGCGATAGAGGGTAATCGTCAACGACTCGATGGGGGTGCCATGTTTGGCAATGCCCCCAAAGCGCTTTGGCAGCGATGGCTGGTGCCAGATGCAGACAATCGCATCGAACTCGCCTGCCGTTGCTTGCTGATCGAAACCCCCGGATACAAAATTCTCTGCGAAACCGGCATCGGCGCCTTCTTTCCACCTAAATTGGCGGAACGATATGGCATCCAAATGCCGACACGGCATCTTCTCCTCGAAAATCTGACCCAACTCGGCATACAAGAAGCCGACATCGATATGGTGATTCTGTCTCACTTGCATTTTGACCATGCTGGTGGATTGCTATCCGCCCATGGAGACGAACCCACTCGTTTACTCTTTCCCAATGCCACATATGTAGTAGGTACAGAGGCATTTGCCCGTAGCGTACATCCACACGTGCGAGACAAAGCTTCGTTCATTCCAGAATTGCCACAGATGCTACTTGATTCCCAGCGATTGCTACAGATTGCAGGAACAGGGGACAAGGTCCCCGGGCCTCTTGGGCCTCATCTTCAGTTTCTCTTCTCTCATGGCCATACCCCCGGTCATATGCACACCTTGGTGAAGGGAGATAGGCAACAGGTGTTTTTTTGTGGAGATTTGATTCCCGGCATCAACTGGCTGCATCTACCCATTACCATGGGCTATGACCGATTTCCCGAAAAACTTATCGAGGAAAAAGGGAATGTGCATACGCAAGCCTGCGCAGAAAAATGGTTTCTCTTTTATACCCATGATCCTGAAATCTCGATGTCTCGATGTCAACGAGGCGATGCAAATCGCGTCGAAGCCATAGAAGTGCAACCGCACGTTGTTCGGTGGGAGTTGTAACCGTTCTATCTGAAGGAGAGAAGCTATGCGAAAAATGGTATTGCCTGCATTGGTCATCAGTGTGTTGCTACCCACAGTCCCCGCTTTTGGCGGATGGGGCTTTTGTGGAAAGCCTTCAAGAGAAACAACCCAAGAAACTCGCAAGAAGCAGAAGAAGCCCTCTCGTGTAAGACGATGGTTGGGCTGTGCAACGCCACAAGACCCCTCTGCCACAACAGCTGCAGGCAGTAGTCTTTCCCAAACATCTATCTTGGTGGCCATTCCCGCGCCACCTCCAGACGATTATTCCACCACGGGCTTGCCAGGCACGCCGCCCTGCAACACACATTTGGAGGAGCCGCATCAAGTACAATCAATCAGCTCAGGAGATGAAGTCGGCGATAGTACTATCAGGATTGAGGATCCACTTGAAGAGCTGCGAGAGAAACTACAACAAGAAATTGCAGAAAAAACGGCCCTACAAGAGCTGATTCCAGCGACAGATCCAAAACACCAGGAGGTAGAACAAGAGCTCCAGCAACTAAGAACCCACGAGCACGAGCTTGAAAGCGCAGCCCCAGCGCCGCATGGTGGTGTGCGACCTTGGGGTGTAGCTGGCTTGTATTCTGTAGAAGTGTAGCCAGGCCGCTGGGTTATAGGAGGCCCAAACTGCGAGGCAGCCTAGGGGCATGACAGATACTAGCGGTTCAGTGAATGGCACCATGGCAGCTCGGGTTGAATCACACACATCAATGCACAAAGTTCGGGATCTTCCATCGGGCACTGGCCTCCGCCTGGAGGCGTAGTTTTTTGCCCCACATGGATGGCCCGAGAATTAACGTGAGTCCCTTCTGCATCGGTCACGGTCAGAGTACATTCCCCATCTTGCTTGGCTTCTAGGGCACCGGTAGTAGGGTTGATGCTGGCAATTTCATCGTGAGAACTGGTGAAGCGATACGGAGCTTTTCCCCCGATGGCTTTGAATGTCATGGTGGCTTTGGTCGCTAAAGTTGCAGCATTGGGGACAACAGTAAGGGTGTGGTTCACAACATGCTCTACCGCGTGGAAAATATTAACGCGGCATTTGCACGCCGTTTCAATGTTCACATCTTCGCCTGTAGCTTGCAAGATGGCTTTGTAGTCTTCGGCTTGCAAGGTATCCCGTTGATCGTTGGCTTGACTCTTCAGCAAGGCCACCATACCCGCCACGAGAGGTGTTGCCATAGAAGTACCAGAAAGGTTGCCGTATTTGTTGCCAGGTAACGTAGAGAAAATATCAGCACCAGGAGACGCAAGGTCCACAGTCGCCGTGCCGTAGTTGGACCAAGAAGGTTTTTGGTCTTCGTTATTAGAAGCTGCAACGCTGATCACGTTCTTAAAGCCAGCATTGGCTGGATACACTTCACGAGTATCGTTGGATTCTCCATCATTCGCAGCAGCTGCTACGAAAATGATACCTTTTTGCCCTGCACGTTCGATGGCTTCCAAGATGGGCTTTACTTGATCGCGGGCTACGGCGGCACCCCAGCTGGCGCTGATTACGTCAGCGCCATTGTTAGTAGCGTAGTCGATGGCAAGCGCTGCGGTATAGAGATCTCCAGATCCATCTGCACCCAGAAATCGGATTGGCATAATGCTGATATTGGGGGCAATCCCACTGATTCCAATATCATTGCCCCCTTGCGCACCGATAATTCCAGAACAGTGAGTACCATGACCGGGATTTTTGTCGGATGTCAAATCCATAGGGTTGTTGGTTTTCCCAAAGAAATCCCAACCGCGACGATCGTCGACAAATCCATTTTTGTCATCGTCGATGCCGTTGTCTGCAATCTCTTTCTCGTTGGTCCAAATGCGGTCTTTCAAGTCTTCGTGGGTATAGTCCACACCGGTGTCGATGACAGCGACAACAGTCTTACGACCCCCGCGTTGAATCCGCCACGCTTCCTCTGCATGTACTTTTAGCAAAGACCATTGTTTGCTGCGTTCGGGATCTCCCGGCATATCTTCGAAGGCATGAAGCGTAATATTGGGTACCATGTACTCCACATCGATGCGGCCTTGAATCTCTTGAAGAATCTGTGTGGCTTGCTTGGAGGAGGTGTTGTCGATATCGACGAGTGCCAAGTGTCCTGTGTCATGCCGACCGAGTAGAGAAACCCCCATCATGTGCTGAAAGGCCGGCACCGCTTTTTGATACCGCGCCTGCCGAAATTTCACGATCCATTCTGTGGAAAATGCGACGTTCGAACAGAGAAGGAGCCCCAGTGGAATCCAACTCGTAAGACGGGGCGCACAAAATCGGAAGGCCATATACACTCCATTGCGGAAGTTATAAGAGGGGTATGAACCCCCTTTCCCGTAAGGTGGCGGGAAGTAAAGACTAGCCATCAAATTTGCGTTCCAGTAGGATCACCCTCTTTTGGGGCGAATTGAGCAGCTGCAGTATCAAAATGAATCTCGTACTAGAATTTTATCGCGGTTCAGGGAGTGGGTAAAGGGGGGCCGGTTTTTTATGCGGTATTTGTACGATGATACAAACCAAAGTCGAAATGGAGGCAAAATTCCCTTGGTGCTTTTAGTTGCCGTTCCCTTATTTATTTTCTTTTTTGCATTATACGTTTCAGTCCCTCGATTTTTGGAGTCCTCCACCAGTCCGGTGGAAAAGTGGATGTTGAGTTTGCATATCTCTGGCGCCACCATGGGGCAGCTACTGGCATTTCTGTCCAGTGGCATTTCTCTCGCTTTTTTGTGGCAAAACAATCGGCTGAAAAAAAAACGATGGCAACCGATGATGATGCGTCTGCCTTCTCTCGAACTTTTAGGGGAATTGTTGCGCGCCTCCTTGTGGACAGGATTTGCATTTCTTACCCTTGCTCTGTTGAGCGGAGCCTGCCTGATTTGGTTTTTCCCCTTGCTTGCACCCCATTTGCCTCACAGTAAGATCCTCTGGGCGAGCTTGGTGTGGGGGTGGTATCTGGTACTGTTGCTGGCACGAGAACGGGGGCATCTTCCCTTGCTTTTGACTGCGCGTCTAAGTTTGGTTGGATTTTGTTTATTGGTGGTGGTGTTTTTCGTTCTCTCTTTTCTCTTGTGGGGGAGCTAAGATGCCCTCTCTCCGTAACGCCATCGAAGAGCCTTCTACTACGCGATTTTTTTGTATTGGCGTAAATCATAAAACAACGCCCATTGCGCTGCGAGAGGCCTTGTTCCTATCGGCTGAAGTGCTTCGCGTAGCACTCCCCTCGGTGAAAGCCCAGTTTGCATTCGAAGAACTCTTTCTCCTCTCCACCTGTAATCGTTTGGAACTGTACGGCGTACAAGGCCAACAAAGACGGCAAGAACCCACCGAGATTTTCTCTGCGTACCAAGCCTTTCAAACCCATAAAGCCGCGTCGATTTTAGAATCGGCTTGGTCCCCTCATGCGTACCTCTTACAGGGAGAAGCAGCAGTTGGCCATCTCCTACGGGTTGTGGCCAGCCTGGACTCGCTGGTGGTAGGCGAAACCCAGATCACGGCTCAATGTAAGGAGGCTGTAGCACTTGCAGCGCAAGTAGGTACCCTAGGTCCGTTATGCCAACGTGTTACCCAAGAAGCCTTTCATACCCACAAGCAGGTACGAACCCAAACAAAGATCGGGGCTCATACCGTATCCATCAGCCATGCTGCCGTGCATTTGGCACAACGGATTTTTACCGATATCGCCACTCATCCCATTTTGTTGCTGGGCGCGGGAGAAATGATCCGAGTTGCAGCCCAATACTTGGTACAATTTCGCCCCACATCACTTCGGGTACTGAATCGCAGTCTGGAACGGGCGCAGCATCTTGTAGAGACCATTGGATGGGGCACTGCATTTCCTTGGGAAGAGCTACAGGTACATCTCTTGCACGCCGACATTGTGCTTACGTCTACCGCCTCTCCAGAACCGATTCTGGATGTCGCAGGCATGAAGAAAATTTTGAACCAGCGAAAAGGGCGTCCCTTATTTATCGTGGATATTGCAGTGCCGCGAGATGTAGATCCAGCCTGTAGCAAACTGTCGAATTTGTATCTGTTTGATTTGGATGATCTCCATCGTGTGGTGGAGAGTGGCGCGGAGAAACGCCTCGAGGCTACACAACAAGCAGAAGCCATGATCCAGTTTCGCACTCAACAATTCATGCGTGAATGGGAGGATGCAGCGCTACAACCTGCGCTGGGCACCTATCACCGATATGTGCAGCACCGAGTGCAACGAGAGGCAGAGCGAACTCTCCGCCGCAGCGTGTTTCGCAGCTTGGATCAGGCTCAACTACGAGCGTTGCAGCAAATGCTCCACGCGATAGCAGCCAAACTTACAGCAGATATGGCAGGTCTCTTGCTCCAAACAGAAAATACCGAACAGAAGCGACATCTTCATGCCGCCCTACTGGAAATATCCGCGGAACCAACACCAGAGCCTCCTCCGCATTTACTGGTTGCAGGTAAGCCCGATCTAACGGATCTTGGCCCTTTACCTGAACCCTCGTCCATCGTGTGAGGAAATAGCACGCCCATGACGGTACCGAAGACACCCGTGATTATCGCCACCCGTGGCAGCCTGCTCGCTCGCTGGCAAGCTGAGCATGTGCAGCAACTGCTGTTGCGCATTTGCGGACTCTCCAGTTACCTCCGCGTCGTAAAAACCACCGGAGATCGCATCCAAAACCGATTTTTGCATGAAATCGGAGGGAAAGGGCTTTTCATTCGCGAAATTGAACAAGCCCTAACAGAGAAAACGGCTGATATCGGCGTTCATAGCCTAAAGGATTTACCCGCCTGCATCGATGATGCCTTCTCTCTGAGCGCGTATTTACCGAGAGGGGCCTCTGGGGATGTCTTGCTAGTAGGAGATCCAGCTATTGTGGCCAAATTGCCCTCGTCTGGTGCGGTGGGCCCTCGTGAGTTACAGGCGCTCGGAGCGTTCACGGTGGGCACCGGAAGTTTGCGCCGGCGCAATCTATTGGTACAAGCCAGCAACGCCATCCAGGTGGTACCCATCCGGGGAAATGTGGATACACGCATGCAGAGGCTGCAAGAAGGTACCTGGCAAGGTCTTGTGGTAGCCGCTGCAGCATTGGAGCGATTGCCAACGCTAGCAACCGGCATTTCCGTTTTTCACCTAGACCCAATGTGGTTTGTTCCCAGTGCTTGCCAAGGTACCTTGGTGATTGAAACCCTCGCTACCCATCCGATTCGAAGTTCACTGCTCCAGCTTAATGAAAGCACCGCACAGCGAAGCTCGGAAATCGAGCGCAGCA
>CANIBL010000060.1 GCA_947466225.1 Deltaproteobacteria bacterium | reverse complement strand
ATTCCTCGATCCTTTTCCAGGACCAATTTGCAGGCTTCTACTTTGAATTCTTTGGTAAATTTACGTCGTAACACAGTACACTCCTTTTAGGACCTGGATTCTACCAGATTCTAGCTAAACTGGGTGTCCGTTTTTTGGAGGAGGCTCAGATCTTTTTCAAAAGAAAACCAGAGGCTGAAAATGATAGAGAAAGTGGTATATAAGACAGATAGGATACAAAATTCAGAGTTGAAAAGCCAAGCATTTTTAGAAGCCCGCAAAGCCATCAAAATTGGCGGAGTAGCTCTTTTGTGGGAATCCAAGTAGTGATATAAAACGAAAATTAATGATCTATTGCAAGGGAAATAACGGATGGGAATTTTTTTTCATTTTTACGAGGTGGATTATCCCTCTAGCTCCTGCTGCAGATTTACTCGCTCGAATTACGGTCGAATCGGCGTACCACGTGTCTAAATCGATATACCCTTCCTTATCAAGTCGAATATGCAAGCGGCGAGGGATCGACTTTTAAATATCCCCATCCCCACTCCAACGTCGGAATCAGCTGTAAACTGTTTTCCAACTTCCATATCGTTCCGGCATTTCCCGCCATTGAGCCCCTGCATTGAGTACCCAGAACATCCCATTGAGCACCTGATGGTGATCTAGCTATTGCTGACCGGGACAGCCTCTTCTAGGGAGAAAATCTTCAATTATTCTAAACTGTTTTGTGCTGAGTTCGTATCGCCGTACCATTTACCCCTTCAAGATGGGGGGGCTATACTAGATCAAAAAATTTGTCAGACACAGCCTAGCATCAGATGGATGTACGCTAGTCCATGTGTTACATTTTATAGGTGGTCCTATCTGGATCTCAACAGAGCAGGGAGATTTTACTACGTGAATCATACATACTTTATTTTTAATTCTCAACGGATGCCGGCCCATTGGGAGTGGCTTTTGGGGGAAAGAATACGTCATTCTCCGTATCCGGAGGAGGCTTGGGTAAATTGTGCTACATGTCCGGTTAAACTTAATCATTACACCCATCCAGCAAGGTGTTGTACATACCGCCCCCAGATTGGAAATTTTCTTACTGGATTGGCGCTTCAAAGTGGAGACCTCCCCGCTGCAAAATTTAAAGATCTTTTACAAAAAGGTGTTTATTTACCACTGGCCACTCTGGAGACGCCTTATCAATTCAATCGTGATGCACTATGCTCTGATACTATGGTTTGCCACTACTGGAAGCAAGAAGTGGGTTGTACGATTCACAAGTTTCGAAATGGAATTTGCTCTACATTTTTTTGTTTTACCGAAAGTGGAGATGGAATTTGGACGCTTTTAGCAGATTACGTGTCTGCTCTTGAAAATAATATTTCATGGTGGGTGTTAGAGAAGCTTGGGTTTAATCTGGAAGATTTTTTACTTGCAATTAAAAATATCGATGCAACAGCAGGAGATAAAATCTCTTGGGATGCGGAAGATTTGGATATTTTGTGGGGCCATTATCGAGGAAAAGAACATAGGTTCTTTATTGAAGCTGCGGAAATAATTCAGTCGGTTAAAAGCCAACTTTATTTTGTGGCATTAGATTTCCTAGAGAAAAATTCCACCTTTCAAACGGTGATTTCTGAATATCCTGATGATTTAGGGAATACTCACTTACCTTTTTCTAAAAATGCTATTTTACAGTTGGAACAGTCGATTCTTGATCAGGTGGGGGGGATGCAACGCTCCATAAGGAATGTGAATTTATCGCTAGAAGTTCGTTTTGAGGCCTCAACTCTTCCTATGTGGAAAGAGTATTATTCGGAAGCGTATCGCATACTGGTATTGAAAAATTCAGCAGGAGATGATATTGATTTTCAACCTCTCAACTCAGATGAATACAAACAAGTAATGGATGCTGCTAAACACTTTTCTGCCCCAAGCCTCTTTTTAGCGGGTCTGATAAAAAGAGGGTTTTTTGTAGAAGTTCTTAACGAAGATATGACTGCAGATGTTTAGATTGGTAGTGCCAACCTTTGTTACCGGACATCTTAGAGCTAATCACCTCTGTAGAGCGAAGATGTCGCTGGGCACCAGAAGAAAAAATACAAATTGTTGAGGAAACTTACCACCCTGGAAAGAGCGTCTCCTATGTGGCGAGGGTTTATGGTATATCTCCTGCTCAGCTATTCAATTGGCGAAGAAAGATGGAAGATATTGCTATGAAAGGGGTTAGGAGCGAACACAGGGGAGTACCTGAGAGTGAATTATAAAAAGCTAAGGAACGATTCATCGACTTGGGAGACGTCCTGTGGATGAAGACAGAAGAGGTCGAGGTCCCATCAAGGAAGCGGTGGGCATTGGCCGGGAAAAAAACGCATCATTGACGTGTCATAGATCTGGTTCGACGCGAGGCTGAAGCGTCCGTAAAATATGGATTGGAAGGAGGTCAGAAATGAGAAGTACGCACCCTGAGATTCTTGCAACTCAAGAGCTCGTTTATAAAAAATCTAATCTCAAGTTTACGGGAGCCGAGCCTGAAGCTGAAAGCGAAGAGTATGGGGCGCATACGTTTGGACTAGAAAATTTCACCATTAAGTTTCGTGTTGCAAAAATAACACCTAAAAAAATCGGTCAATTTGTAACTTGCTGGAAGCGGACTACACTTGGCCCCATTCAGCCTTTTGATATTGAAGACTCTTTTGACTTTTTAGTTGTAAGCGTCCGCTCTGGAGAGAATTTTGGGCAGTTTGTTTTTCCCAAGGCGGTTTTATCGCAAAAAGGGATCATTGCTAAATTAGGAAAAGGTGGAAAGCGTGCTATGCGCGTTTATCCTCCTTGGGATCAAACCACTAGTCAACAAGCACAAAAAACTCAAAAGTGGCAGTGCGCTTATTTTTTAGAGATTCCTAGTGATGAAAAAATTGATGTTGAGCATGCCAAGCACCTTTACTTAAATATGGCCATGCCTCTTCGCCCACCTGAGAAAAACTAGATCAGGAAAACCTCGATTTTACGCTATTCATTTCAAGACTGCCTCTTAATCTTGCTGCTCCAAATTTTCGCAATTGATGGGCCATTGAGAAGAGTTGGGTCGGAAATCGCAAAGCTATTTTCTTCAAAATCTTGTCCGAGTTGTTAGCGGATGAACCGCCGCATCCGCTATGTCGCGAGCATCTACACTATTGCAGCCCTTGTTGCCAGCTGGGTTTGGGTACACCCCATTCATGATGGAATTTTTAAGTCAAGTGTCATTTTGAAAAACATGTTTGGTTGTAAAGGAGTCGACTGTCCCAGTCGCGCGAATTACCAATATTTCATGTAGAAGCCCTCTGTATCTGAATTCGAATTTCAGATATTTGAACGTCAATAATCGCATAACTGAAGCGCCTTCTAAAAAAACCTGCCGCGATTTTTTAGGCAAAACCAATCTCGTAGTTACAATCTATTTCGAATACGAAAGACTGTGATATTGTGTTGTCATAATCCCCTTCTTCGCGAGCGAAACAGGGATTTATATTTGGCACTATTTGGAAACTGAAGATTATCGATTTTAAATTAAAGGGATTGTTATGATGCGTGCTTTTCGGCTTATTTGTGGAGTAATTATTGCAGGAATCTCGAGTTTTTCTGTAGCCAATGAACCTCTCAAAACTGTTCCAAATCTGGATATTGATTCCTACATGGGTGAATGGTATCAAATTGCTGCAATTCCAGCTTGGTTCCAGCGTAAATGCGTGGGAAACACAACAGCTACTTATGAATATACTGGTGATTATGTTAAAGTTACAAATAGTTGTATGAAGCAGGATGGTAAAAAAAATGTAGCGAGTGGACTAGCTAGAATCAATAAAAAATATTCTGATTCAGCCCGATTACAGGTTACATTTGCAAGTATTTTTGGAAGATGGATATGGTGGTTTCAGGGTGACTATTGGGTTATAGGCCTTGATGAGGGTTACAACACTTCTATAGTTGGGCATCCTGATCGAACATATCTTTGGATCCTTAGTCATGAAAAAGAGTTGACTCGTGAGAAATTGCAAGAGCTAGAAGGTAAGATACGTAGGCAATACTACGATACATGCAACATAAATATCACTCAGGAGGGAGACCTTAAAGGCGCCTCCCTTTGTTCTTTGGCACAAAATTAACCCTTAGTAGGAGGACGAGTCTGTGGTGAACAATGAGAATCAAAACTCTTTGCTTTTGATAGGTGGTTCAGGTTTTATTGGAAGTGCTGTTGGGGAATATTTTTCCAAAAATGGATGGGCAATTAGGCTGCTTACCCGAACAGTCAAGCCTTTTCAAACCTCTTTTCCGTGCATACAGTTTCAGTGGGATGGAAAAATAATTCCGGATAAATCCATTGAAGGAGTTAATGCTGTTGTTAACCTTGCAGGACAAGGTATTGCTGATAAAGCTTGGACGCCAAGTTATCAAAAATCTTTATTAGACTCTAGGGTTCACTCGACGCGCGCTTTGGTAGAATCCCTTTCGCGAACCAAGGATGTCCCCTCTGTTATAATACAAGCGTCAGCAATTGGTTTTTATGGCATGCAAAATTGCCAAAAATCCTGTAGCGAAGAATCTCCAGCTGGTAGCGATTTTCTTGCTGAGCTTTGCCAATCCTGGGAGAAGGAAGCTGAAACCATCAGCAAGTATACCCGACTGGTTGTTGCTCGAATTGGTCTGGTTCTTGGGTGGCAAGGCGGTGCTTTACCTAAGCTTTGGGATATCTATGCGAGTGGAATTGGGAGCTCGCTGGGAACAGGCAAACAGTGGATGAACTGGATTCATTTGGAAGATATAGCCCGTTTCTTTTTTAGTGCTGTAGAGTCTCAACGATTCACTGGTTTTTATAATTTAGTAGCACCAGGAAATGTCGACAATCGCTCCTTCCACGAGCTTATGGCTAGTCGAACGCCGAGTTTTAGTATGATGAGGGCGCCTGGATTTTCTCTGAAAGTGGCTATGGGGAGCCGTGCAGATCTGTTGCTTAAAGCGCCAAAGGTCATATCAAAAAAATTACCTGAAGCTGATTTCAAATTCAATTTTCCCGAATTTTCAGAAGCCTTATGCGATCTACTCAAAGAACGTACACACCCGAGACTTCATTACTTCAAGGTGAAGCAGTGGATTCCCATAGCTCTCGAAGAGGTGTGGAATTTCGTGTCTTCAGCTTCTAATCTCGAAAGAATAACCCCTCCTTGGCTTGGATTTCGGATCAAGAAAATATCGACAACTGAGATTGAGCTCGGCACAAGGATTTCCTATTCTCTGAACTTACATGGCATTCCTATAACCTGGCACTCGAAAATTTCAGAGTGGAGTCCAAAAGTTGAATTTGTTGATGAACAAGAGAAGGGGCCGTACCACACGTGGTTTCACCGACATCTTTTTACTGAGCTTGCTGGTGGGACTATCATCGAAGACAGGGTAGACTATCAATTACCGCTATTCCCGTTGGGTCAGATAAGTTTACCCTTCGTAAAAAAAGACCTCACTCATATTTTTAGTTACCGTAAAGAGGCAACAGCAACGATTCTATGTCAGAATGGCTAAAGCAAGCTCTATTAAACATGATTTCTTAGACTTAGGTCTGCCGGATGCGGCTGCAAATACACTTGATCCTGAATATAGGGAATCTTATATACTGTAATATAGTGATTGAGCAGGGTGATCGGCACAATAAGAGGGTGTATACCGAGTCGGTAATTCTCAATTGATTTAATAATGTCAATCTTCTGTTCACTGTTAATCTGCTTTTTAAGAAATCCAAGAATATGCAGTAAAGCATCTCCATGTTTTTTTGGGCTAGCCATCACGGCAAGGGCTTCCATATATTGCTTTGCGTACTCATCTTTAAATTCAGCGGGGGTTCGATTTGAAATACTAGCCACGAGTTGACCTAAGTGGGTATAGTGCTTGCGGCTATGGGAGAGAAGTAGAAATTTGTTTTTTTCATGAAAGTTGATCCAATCCTCTCGCTTAAAGCGTTCAGACAGTATTGTTTTTAATCGGTAATATCCGAAGACTCTCTCGAGAAAATTTTCTCGCAGCTTAGGATCATTCAGTCGTCCTTCATCTTCGACGGGGATGAGAGGCCATCTTTTGCAAAAAGCATCAGCGAAAAGCCCGCGTCCATTCAATTGAGGAATTCCATTTTTTCCGTACACTTTAGTTTTGAATGCACCACAGGATGGAGATCCTTTTTTAAACAAGAAACCACATAAATTTGATAGGTTGGAAATTTTTTTGTCACTATAAATCTGCATTTTTGAAGTCCAGTTAGTGCCAGAAACTGGTTCAATCATTTCGGGGGCCTCGGGGTTTCCAATGAGACGCACAGCCTTTCTTGGTACCCCCATTCCAATTTCAAGCTCCGGACATACAGAGACATATTGAAAGTGCTTAGCCAGAATCTCATTAATATACCAATGGTACTTGTGTTGCGCATCAAATCGGACCTTTTGGCCCAGCAAACAACCCGAAACTCCGATTTTGATCATTTCATTTTTCATAATTCAAGAATCTCCATGCTCATATTAAAAATTTCATCGCCCCATTAATAGAGCAGAGAAAATTCCAATGAATATTTATTAACTATCTGATATAGAACGACATATCCTAATCATTGTCTTTATAAACATGAAAGAAGCCCTTCGCGGAAATTTGGATAGATAAAGTTGTATCCAGCGCGAAGAAGTTTGGCATTGCTGCAAAGCTTATTCGACATATGTGTGGATCTAGATGCTTCACTTTCTTTTGCTACCACATCGAAACTAAGTTTTTTAGCAAGCCATGTAAGAACTTCATTATAGGGCGCTGGCTCTGAATCGGTTCCAATGTAAAGCCGATCTGGATGATCTAAGAGGGCTAAATGATGTAACACTCCAACACAATCTTCGATATGGATTCGATTCGAAATCACCGGTTCTTTTTTTAAGAAGGCACGCTTTAATTTTATCTGATCAATCAACGGATTTCGACCTGGTCCATAAATACCTGATAATCGTAGAATGCAATAGTCAAGACCACTTGCAGCTATCTTCTTCTCCCCTTGCAGAAGGGCTTCTGTAGAAAATGAGGTTACTCTAGTAGGGCTCTCTTCAGTAACCAACCCACCATCGCTTTCAGAAAATACGCTTGTGCTCGAGACAAAAATTATCCGCGGAGTTTGACCAGATTTTCGGATCGCTTGCAAGGTATTCGATACACCAACTGAATATGCAGTATCGTAGGCCTTAGGAGTATATGCTCCAGCTGAAACCATATAGAAAATAATATCATAATGGCCCGATATCTCAAATTCTGAGGCTACATCTATGGTTATATTTTCGTCACCTGATTGGACACTGCGTCGAGCACCACAAACTTTCCAACCATTCCCTTCAAGAAACACTTTTAATCGAGACCCTACATATCCACAACCAACAATCAGGGCTGATAGATTCATAATCATCTTCCTATATCTGTCCTAATTGCAAGTCCTCATTATGCCATGTCTAGTATAAAAGAGTGCACAGATATGTAAACTATTTTATACTCATAAAACGAAAAAATATTTAGGTAGAAAGGTAGTTTCCATGCCAAAAAAGCGGACAGCCATTCTATGGATTCGCAATGATTTTCGCCTTCATGAAAACCCCGCTCTCACGGAAGCAGCAAGCTTTGATGAGCTGATTCCGGTGTATATCTGGGACGAAGGCAATTCGAATCCTTGGAGGCCTGGTGAGGCTAGTAAATGGTGGCTTCATCAAACCTTAAAAATATTTCAAAAACGCTTAGCAGAGCTTGGATCTGATCTCATCCTTTTGAAAGGATCGCCGCATGAGCAGCTTCTACACATTGCAAAGAAAAGTGGCGCAACTGCGATATTGTGGAACTGCAGTTATGATCCTAGTGAGTCAAATATCGTTAAAGCTGTTCAAAAGGCTCTTCATCTAAAGGTTGATTTACAATGGTTTCAAGGAAATATTCTTTGTTCCCCTGAAGAATTGTGCAAGAAAGATGGCTCACCTTATCTTGTATACACTCCATTTTGGAGAAATTTTCTAGCGAAGTACTCTGTAACTGCGGCTACGAAAAGTAAGAAGTTACCACCTCTACCGAAAGAGTTTAGAGCGATTGAATTTTGCGTTGAGGATCTGAATCTACTATCTCACTTGTCGTGGCACGAGGCCTTTCATAAGTACTGGAAACCCGGCGAAGAAGAAGCCCTAAAGAAAGTGAGAAATTTCTTCAAAAAAAATCTAAACAAGTATGATAGTTATCGGAATCTACCTGATACCGAGGGGACATCGATGCTCAGCCCCCACTTTCACTTTGGTGAGATTCATCCGCAGCAAGTTTTACGCATGATCGCTGATGAATATGGGGATCTCAAAAAAATTCGAGATCCTAATATCATTCAGTTTATGAAGGAAATTCTCTGGAGAGAGTTCTCATATCATCTATTACAGCATTTTCCTAAAACGCCAAATCAGCCGCTGAAAGAAGTCTATAAAGATTTTCCATGGAAGAAAAACGAGAAATTATTTACTGCTTGGACGAAAGGAGAAACGGGTTACCCCATAGTCGATGCTGGCATGCGTCAACTATGGAATACTGGTTGGATGCATAACCGTGTGCGTATGATCACGGCCTCTTTTCTTATTAAACATCTAGGAATTTCATGGCAGGAAGGTGCCAAGTGGTTTTGGGATACACTGGTTGATGCTGATCTGGCAAATAATACGCAGGGGTGGCAGTGGACAGCTGGATGTGGTGCTGATGCAGCTCCTTTCTTTCGAATATTTAACCCTATCATGCAAAGCGAAAAGTTTGATCCAGACGGCAACTATGTAGCGTTTTGGTGCCCAGAATTGAAGAACCTGCCTCCTAAGTGGATCTATCGGCCGTGGCAAGCTCCGGCAAAGGAGCTAGCTAAAGCGTGTATTATTCTCGGAGTAGATTATCCTCATCCGGTTGTTGATCACAGAGTAGCGCGAGATAAAGCTCTCTGGAATTATGAGTGGATGCGGGCAAGACAAGGTAGTAAGGCTAGAAAATAAGTCGATGCATTTTGAATTTGTAGCTGCTGTACGGCTCTGAGTAATCGCTTGATAGCTTATTCAAAAATCCTTCTACTTCAGCAGACGATTGCCTGAGTACCTAATACAACGATGCGGATGGCACATTTCAGATAAGTTGAAAGAATACATAAAAAAAGAGTAACTGCATAGCAGAAGGCCTGTTGATTCCCCAAATTATATCTAGGCTATGTCTGAAAAATTTTTCGGAGTAGTGTGGAATCCCCTTCATTTTGGAGGGGTAAAAGCTGCGGCGATACAAACTCAACGCAAAAAAGTTTAAAATGATTGAAGATTACTGGCTTTGTTGCCTAATGTAGATTTTGGATGAGGATTCCCCTTCAGTAGAGTTTTTATGTCATTGGAACTGCAATAGACAGACCCATCCTGGTATACCACTCCGGTGAGCCTCCCCACAAAAAATGGACAGTGGATTTAGGCAGCTTTTGCCATATTTCTTTGTTCAAAGCAAGCGGGAGACATGTATCCTAATGAGGAATGTATCCGCTGTCGGTTATAAAACACTTCGAT
>CANIBL010000059.1 GCA_947466225.1 Deltaproteobacteria bacterium | reverse complement strand
TTGAAAATTTTTGGAATCAAGCGAAGAGACATTTGCGAAGGTTCAACGGTATCAAGCCAGAGAATTTCTACTGGTTTTTGAAAGAGTGTGAATGGCGCTTCAATGGGGGCGCTCACAAAGATCTTCTTAAACAGCTTAAATACTGGTATAAGACGTCAAATCATTAACTCTTAGCTACTTCAGCCCCAAATATTTTACACCCACTTTTTTTGGGAGTAGAAGAGAAGCTGTGGGTATCTATATTTGCTTTTTTGGATATAGGTTGGGTGCTTCTGTTTGCCTGAAGTCTTTTCTTTTTTAGGTAAACTCACTCCAGATCTTGAACTCAAAAACAAGATGCCAACACATTATCCTTCCACTCCTCCTTCATAGCAGGGAGGTGATCCTGGATAATGCGGCATTGCTTATCAGAAAGAGCCCTATTTTTTGGCGTATAGACCAGTACCATTTGTCGTAGGAGCTGCTCGAGAAGCTCTTCTGGATTTCCACTGCGCACTCGATCTGCATCGGATGTGTTGCGAGCTGGATAGTCAGCATAGGCTTGATCCAGTCGACTGATCCACTTTTTGGCTTTTTCTCGGGCTCTGGGAATGTATTCCCCTTCCTCTACGTGTTCCCGTTCCATTTCTTCTCGAAACAGATCCAAAAAAGTAAAAGCAAAAATGGCGCCAAGGGTATGGGTATCTTGGTGATTGGGTGTCAACGGGTGAGGGGGCAGTGACGCTGCTGTGCTGAAAAAATGTTTGAGTGTTGAAGTAGTAAGTGCTTTAATTTTTTGATCATCCGTAGTTTTGGAGTAGGGATCTCGGGCTCGTTTGATATTTCCATATTCAAAGCCCCCAGAAAAGTAGGACATGTGAAGTCCCATGGCGATGGCTGCTACAATATCCGCAAACCCTTCGTTAAAAGAGGAAATGACAGAGGCCATGGTTGGCGTTCGGGTGAAGACCTGTTTCGCGCTTGCTTGGGCAGTGGCTTCAAAGGTTATCCACCCTTGATCTGTGTCATCGAATTCTGTCGCGTCTTTCTTTTCTTCCATGGCTTCTCGCAGAGAATTTTGTGCCGTGAGTAATTGCGCGCCGATTTTGCTGAAAATGCCATGTCCCCCTTCGTGGGCCCCCAATGCAGGCTGTCTCCAAAGTTTAATCGGAAATTGTCGTTCTGTTTCTCGGCTTGTGGGTAAAAAAGTGATGCGTTGGATGCCGTTTCCGTCTCGGCTCCAAAATGCATTGTCTAGTAATGGGGTAACCAATGGAGTCGAGCCATCTGGTGGCGTAATGATATCTTCTAATAGGGGGAAAAAAAGCGTTTCAGATAAGGCAAAATCAGAAGGGAAATCCACTTTAAGCTGGTAGAGACCTAAAAATGCGGTCAAGACTTCATGCTCTAATGTATTGGGTTTGGGGTTGTGGTCACAGATGTAAATCGGTTTTCCTGGGTCTAGGGTTTTGACTTCAGAGCTATTGCAGGTAAATTGTCCATTTCCCTCTACAGAGCAATCTTTATAGGTATGCAGGACATGTTGTGAATGTAGCATGGTACCGAGGCCTTTATAGGCAAGTGGGTTACCTGGTATGCCCGCAAAACTCAGTGTGGTGGGCTCTTCCTTCTCTCGCGTTCGGATGGTGAGGGTAATATCTCCTAAATCGGAGAGTGCATTTTCTTTGGTGCACATGCTGGGATATTGAATCGGTGTGCGTTTTTGATATACTACTTTTCGTGGACCCACATGTCCTTCTGGATAGGTTTGATTGTCATCATTGGTGCCGGCCCATTGTTTGAATGGATTTTTTTTGCATGCGCTTACCCCCAAAAATAAACACAAGCAAAACAGTCCAATTTGAGATCGAGAAAAATACACAAGGCCTCCTACTATGCATTCTTTTCGGTAGATGCGGCGAATACTCAATGCATGGGAGTATTATTTATGGCATAATTTTTCTATCCACCTGATTCCATATCTTTTTCTGTATAAATTGTTTGATATTATCTGCGATGTAGTCGATAATTTCCCACTTTTGTTTTCTCCTTCCTTTTAGGGTTATAGAATGATTCAAGCAGTGTATGCAGGGTTTCTAGGACTAGTTTGTACCGTTGGGCTTGTGGCAAGTGAGCAACGGGATTTGTCAAACTCATCTTCACCAGAGAAGAGGCCTCTTTTTGCAAGACGAGGTAAATCTTTACCTAAATTTGAATTGCCTGTTGTAGGTGTGTCTGATCAGCTTGAACGAGCTCGGGCTTCGGCTAAGCTAAGTGCGAGTGCAAGTGCAGAGGGGGATGGCGATGTTCATAGACGCACACCAATTTCAAAGCTTTGTTCAAAATTCACATTTACTTTCTCGGAAGAAGGCCCCGGTTTTTCATCAAAGCGGGCTCGTAGGCCCCTTTTTCCGCCAATTTCTTTTATTACGTTGCCAAAAGATTTTGCAATCGAAGGTGTGGAGTTTTATGTGGGCCCCCGGGAAGAGGCTGAAAATAGGGGCCTTTTACGAGAAAAAGGCATTACCCATGTGATTAGCATTGCAGCAGTGGGGGAAGAGCCCATGGAATTTGCAGAAGGGATCAGCATACTGCCTTTGCAATTTGCTGATAACGGGGAAGTCTCTTTGGAAGAGCCCATCACGAGAGCGTATGAATTCATTGAAATGGCGCGTAATCTTTCTCTGCTGGCAGCAGAGCAGGTACCGAGCCGAGTATTTATACATTGTCATGCAGGGCAATCTCGATCCGTTAGCATATTGCTTTCGTATCTGATGCAAAAACAGTACGAGAAGCGGAGAGAAGCAAGGGTTCTGTCTGGTGGTTCTACTTTGTTGAGCCCCTTGCTTAAGGTAGTGCAAAAAAGCCGTCCTTCCGCAAATCCCAATTTTTCTTTTTTGGGGGAGCTGCAGCAGCTAGAAAATAAGTGTCGAGAAGCAGCGCGTCCCTAGAAAAATTTGCGCAATTCTTTCATGATCACCTGTTGAGCTCCGTCTACATGGGGGCGCTGTTGCATATTCCGCAGCGGCAATCTCTCTACTCCACCAATAAATGTGTCCCATGTTAGCGTTGCTTGTCGTACCATCTGGGCTGCACCAGCGCGTACCATGAGATCCGCATTTTCGACCTGATCTCCACGAGAGCCGTTCTCGAGGGGAATCAAGATCATGGGAATGCCCAATGCTTGAAGTTCAAACAAGCTATTGGCGCCGGCTCGCGACAATGCAAGTTGAGTGGTGGCATAGAGATGGGGCAGCTCTTGGTTCACATAAGAAAAGGCACGATACCCTTCTCGTACGAGATCCCGATTTTTTTGTTGCCCTGTAATATGAACAACGCGAAAGCGTGCAAGTAGTGCATCCATGTTTGCATACACAAACTCATTTAGTGCCAAGGCTCCGAGACTGCCCCCCATTACCAGTAGAACCGGGCGCGTGGTATCGGAAAATCCACATAATCGGTTGCCTTCTTCTCGGCTGCCTTCTCCCAATTCTTTTCGTACGGGATTACCCGAATAAACCCCTTTCTCTCGAGGAAAAAATCGCTGGCTTTCAGGAAAGGAATAGCACACACGATGGGCCACCCGTTCAATCAGTTTTGTAGCAAGACCGGGAGAAAAATCTGATTCATGGGTTACCACGGGAATTCGCAGTAGCCACCCAGCAAAGCATACGGGGACGCTGACATAGCCTCCTTTGCTAAAAATGGCGCGGGGCCGCTTGCGAAGTAAGATCCAGATCGCTTGCAAAACACCTAGCAAGATGCGAAACACATCCCCCATATTCTTCCAGCTGAAGTACCGGCGGAGTTTGCCTGAAGCGATGGAGACAAAGGCCACTCCATGCATGCTCATGAGATTTCGTTCCATGGCATGGGATCCAATATAAAGCAGGTCCCAGCCTTCTGTGCGAAAGTAGGGTAACAATGCCACATGGGGCATTACATGACCGGCAGTGCCTCCACCGGTGAGTACCAATAATTTGTTAGGCTTCATGGCAGGCTACATAGTGAGGGGTTTCAGATGTGCCCAAATTGCGCAAAGTTGGGGCCATTTCTCGGCAGCGAGGTTGTACTTTGCTGCAACGGGCTGCAAACGGACACCCTGGTGGCATACGCACAGGATCCGGTAACTCGGCTTCTATAAATTGGTGGCGCTTTCTGCGGTCCGGCCGAAAAATCGGAATGGGAATGGCTTCCAGTAGCAATTGGGTATAGGGATGCAACGGATTGGCAAACAACTGCTTGGCAGAGGTCCACTCTACAATTTGTCCCAAATACATCACGGCAACCAAATCGCTTACCACTTCAATTACCGCAAGATCGTGGGAAATAAATAAATAGGTGAGCTGATATTTGGTTTTGAGTTCCAACAATAGGTGCAAAATTTGTCCCCGAATGGAGACATCCAACGCACTAACCGATTCGTCAGCCACGATAAAATCAGGGCGCAAACTCACGGCACGTGCGATACAAACCCGTTGGCATTGCCCTCCAGAGAGTTCATGGGGATAGCGATGCAATGTTTCACGATCCAATCCTACATCTTGTAGGAGTTGATAGATTTTCTCCTCCATGTTCTCTGTCTCATTGTGGATGAGAAACGGCTCCTGGAGATTTTGTAAAATGGTGCGTTTGGGATGAAGAGAAGAGTAGGGATCCTGGAAAATCATTTGCATATGTCGACGTAAGGGCCGCATCTTTTTCTGTGACCAGTGGCTGATGTCTTGCCCGGCAAAAAAAACGGATCCACTGGCCTGTGGTGTGAGTTGCAAGATAACTTTGCCTAGCGTGGATTTTCCACATCCAGATTCCCCCACAAGTCCTACAGTAGATCCTTTGGGGATCTGCAAATTCACGTTACGAAGCGCATAAAGCGGTTTTGCCTTCCCGATCCAGGGTTTTTCTACCCAAAAAATTTGGCTAACATCTCGAAGCTCCACCAACGGAGTGTCATTCATTGTGTGCCTCCTAGTTTGAGAACCGAGGCCAAGAGTTTTTTCGTATACGCATGCTGAGGATTTTCAAATAAGGCTTGTACAGGGGCGCGTTCCACGATGCGTCCGGTATGCATCACCAATACTTCATCGGCAAATTCGGCTACTACACCCAGATCATGGGTTACCAACAAAATCCCGAGGTTCATCTCCTCTTGTAGCTCTATTAACAAGGACAAAATTTGGGCTTGGATGGTGACATCCAAAGCGGTGGTTGGCTCATCTGCAATCAGTAACTTTGGCTCTCCCAAGAGTGCCATGGCAATCATGACCCGTTGTCGCATGCCGCCAGAAAGTTGATAGGGATATTCGGTAAATCGCAACTCCGGTCGAGAAACGCGCACGCTGGCGAGCATGTGCAAGGCTTTTTCTTTTGCCTCTGCATACGACACAGATCTGTGGTTTTGGATCGCTTCCACCAACTGGTTGCCGATGGAAAATACGGGATTGAGGCTGCTCAAAGGATCTTGAAATACCATTCCAATGGAATTTCCCCGTATATGCCGCAGCTGAGACAGGGGCAGGTGCAAGAGATCCTGTCCCTCAAACTGGATTGATCCGCCTGATATTTGCACCGCTTCTGGGTTCAATAAGCGCAACATTGACAAGCAAGTGATACTTTTGCCGCACCCAGATTCTCCCACCAATGCGACAGTCTTTCCCTTCTCTACAGAGAAACTGACATCTTCTACAAAGGGGGTAAATCGATCTCCCTCTCGGAGGGAAAGTTGCAAGCCCTCCACTGTGAGCAAGGTCATGGTGCAACACCTTCTGTAAAGAAAAAGGGAACTTGTTCGGAAAAGGGATAGTAGGTTTCAATGGATTGCAATACCCGGGTTTTTTCGCCTACCAAAATACGGGTTTCCCATCCGACAAAACGGCTCAGGAGTTGATTTACTGTTCGGGTGTCGCTGGGATTGGCAAAGACAAAGGTTGCCACAGATGCTTTTTTATGGGTCTGAAATGAAAGCGGCAAGCACATGTGCTCTGTGGCTTCTGAAAAAGGCAGCTTTTGCATCACAGTCAATGCACTTTCTTCCCATAGAATGCGTGAGCGAAAAGGGACCTCACAGATTACAGCCAAGGCTTTTCCCAGGGCTGATTCGGTAAATGCATGGGTTTCTAGCAAGGCTTGAAAAGGCGTGACGTTCCATCGGGTGCAAAATCCCTCCACCACAATTTGCATATCGGGTGTGATATATCCATGTTTGCGCAACTGTTCAAAAAGCACCATATACAGCCTCGTAACTAGGGAGTAATCACCATCCAAGCGACGGTATTTCCATCTGGCAATTGAACCCGTCCCCCTTGTGGATCCAAGTCAATGTGGATCTGTTGGGTTCGCAATCCCCACCAGATCGACCATGCAACGGTTATGCGTGTATGGTTATCGGGCAGAAACTGTAGCGTAATATCGCGACGATCATCTTGCACTTTCACCATAGCATATTTCAGGGGGGCGGTGACTTGTATGGTACGCAGCTGCCATTCGTGGGGCAATCTACCCTCGAGAAAGGCGGCCAATTCCCATAGGGAACATCCTAGGTAGTGACTCCGCCACTGTAAGGCGCCGGATGGTTCCACCGTAAGATAGGGCGCAACATCGGCGGAAAATCCTCCGCGTATGGATAGTGCCTCCTGGGGGGCCCAAGAGAGATAGAGCAAGCTTCTACCCAAGGGATCCGTTACATCGGCTCGTACGGCGTGCCATTCGCGAATCCAATCGAGGACGGCATGGTCTTCTAGGCGACCCTCTTTCTGCATGTGGATTTTGACGCTGCCGGCACCATGATCTCCAACGAAATGGGATGACCAATCTGCGGGTAGAGAGGCGGCTGGTTGCCAGGGTGTGGTTTGGCAAGAAACGAGCAGGGCCAATAGGCCCCAGCTACATATGCCCAACAGACGGGGTAAGGCTCTGGATTTTCTGTAAGATACGGGATTTTTCATTTTCTTCCGTGAGAAACGCGTTCGCTTGTTGATAGGCTTTGATAGCCTCTCTGGGTTGTTGCAAGGCCTGGTAGATATCCCCGAGATGTTCGTACATGATGCCCTCTTGAGGGACTGTTTGCACTGCAGCTTGTAGGTACTCGAGGGCCCGAGGGAAATCCTTCCGCTTATAGTAGATCCATCCCAAAGAATCTAGGTAGTACCCATCGCCTGGTTTTATTTCCAATGCCCGCCGTACGTATTCTTCCGCTCGCTCTAGATTCTCCCCCTGTTCTGCCAGAGAATACCCGATAAAATTCCAAGCCCGGCTTTCAAGGGGGTCTGCCTGTATAACCGCTTCCATATGGCTCAAACTAGCCTTGAGATGCCCATTTTGCTCTTCGTATACACCTTGTAGAAACAGGAGGTCTGTTTTGGTGGGGTACTTGCGATAGCCTGCTGCTAGCAGAGAAAGCGCTCGATCATACTGTTTATAGGTGGCATAGACGCTCGCCGCATAGGGGTAGAGATCCCAGCCGGCATAGGGATATTGCAGCAAGGCCTCTGCGAGAGTTGTGGCTTGTGCCATTTTCTTCTGTTGTATACAAACTTGTATCCATTGCTGTTGGGCAACCAGGTAGTATTTGGTTTGTTTCTCTACTTGCTGATAGGCGGTTTCAGCTGCGGGTAACTGGCCCATCTTTTGGTAGCCCAGGCCAAGTAAAAATTGGATTCGATCTGATTCATAGCTTGGAGCCAAGGTTTGAAGTAAGGCAAGGGCTTTGGCGAGATCTCCTTTTTCCCATTGGAGAAACACCTGTTGCAATTGCAACTCTACGTACCCTTTTTCACTCGGTGCCAGTAGTCCGTTGATTCGTTGCAGGATGAAGTCTAGATTGCGGTACATCTTAAAGAAAGCCAAGGTGCGAGAACCAAATCCTTCGATAGGAATTTCCTCTGCATACAACGACTGGATCACCTGTTTAAACGCCAAGGCATGTCCGTAGCGGTCCAATAGATAGGCATAAAAAATGGCAGTATCCAGCTGTTGAGGCTGCAGGTGATAGACCTTTTCCAGGGCTTTAATGGCAGGCTCTGGCTGCTCCGCGGCTAAATAGAGCTGGGTTAAGGTCAACCAAGCGAGCTCACTATCCGGTACTGCGTGGGAAAACTGTAGAGCCAAGGCCAGGGCTTTTTTATTGTCTTTGCGCTTTTGGTGCAAGGTGATGAGCTGCTTATATGCCTCTCGAGAGAGGGGGGCCACCTTGAGCAGCTTTTCATAGGCGCGGATAGCCGCTTCCTCTTTGCCTTGGGCTTCGAGCACTTCACTCCACAAGAGATGCAAGGCCACAGAGTGGGGGTATAACAAGATCAGCTTTTCTGCCCGTTGTACAAAGGCTGCGTCGATTTTACCCAAGGCAAACTCGGCCAACATTTGTTTGGTGGCGAGATATTCATCTGTATCTAACGCGGCAGCTCGCTGGTACTGCGCGGCAGCTCCAGGGCCATCTCCCGCAAATTCCAAATAGGCACCGATGACAAAAGCCCCTCCGGCTTGCATCTCTGGGGGGCCTGCTGGGGCTTTTGCTTCTTGCTTTTGCACAGCTTCCAAGGCCTCGATAGGGCCTTGCTGAGAGGGGGTGTGGTTTGCACCGTTGCTTTGGCACCCTGCGAGCGCCACAGTGAAAAGGCTCCAGCTCCACAGCCTACGACAAGCTGAGGGTAAACCCTGTATCGGCTTTGGGGATGATGGTAGAGAGAGGCGGTGCTTTGTCATAAAAAATTTCCACCAAGGAGAGACCTTTTGCTGGTGCGGTAACACCTGCCAGCGCGCGGTCTTGGTTTGCGAGGATTGTAGGCAACTGACCTGGAGGGCGTTTGCCAATCGCTGTTTCCACCCATGTACCCGCCAAAATACGGATCATCTGTTTTAGGAAGCCATCTCCGTGTACCCAGATGTTTACCAAGGCGCCCCGCTTTTCGATCTGAACTCCCAACAAGTTTCGGGTTTTGGTTTTGGCGCAGGAGTCATGGTTGCAAAACGACGTAAAATCATGAAACCCCACCAAGGCCTCTGCCTCTGCTTGTAAACAAGCAAGATCAATGGAACCAGGTACTTGCCACACATAAGGGATCACCATTGGATTATAGCATCTTCCCTCCCAAACTCGGTATCGATAGACCTTCGAGTGTGCCGACAGAGGGGAGAAGTGATGTTCAGGAATATCCAAGGAAATCACTCGAATGTCCATGGGGAGAATCCCGTTAAGCTGTACATGCAAGCGATATAGGTCGAGTTCAGGGGTGTGGGAAAAGGTGATGACTTGTTGTTCTGCATGTACCCCTCGATCGGTACGAGATGCGCCTCGGATGCGCAATTTGGGGATGCGAAGTGCAGTTTGTAGAGCGCGTTCTACATGGTCTTGCACGGCATTTCCGTCGACTTGGGATTGGAATCCACTGAATCTTGTTCCTAAGTAGGCAATTTTCATTCGGTATTTGGTTTGCATAGCGTCTTTTGCCTCTCGGCCTGTTCGTAAAAGGATAGGCTATAATTGATATACAGCGAGGGTGCAAGAGATGCTTTTCATGGAGCCCATATGAAAAAGAGTGGACATTTTGGGGTGGTACTCTTACTTCTATTGGGGAGCAGCTGCAACAAAGGAAACAGTTCATCTTCCTCTGCGGCTGCATCAGGTACACTTGGCGCGAAGGCAATCACAAACACAACGCCGAATGTCGCATTAGTAGTAGCGGGTGATGAGGCAGAGGTGGTCTCAACCGAGCCAGATGGGGGTGCTTCTTCAGTGCCACCTACACTTGATCCAACTACATTTCACATACCAGCTGTGTTTCCCCCTGCACCCGATGTCACATCGACTCAGCCAGAGATCATATCGATTCAGCCAGAGATCACATCGACTCAGCCAGAGATCACATCGACTCAGCCAGAGATCACATCGACTCAGCCAGAGATCACATCGACTCAGCCAGAGATCACATCGACTCAGCCAGAGATCACATCGACTCAGCCAGAG
>CANIBL010000058.1 GCA_947466225.1 Deltaproteobacteria bacterium | reverse complement strand
ACAAAGCCAAGGGCAGCAGATCGGGGGGCCCCGACGGGTCACAAATCGCAGCCACAGAATCAGCTGTCCTAGATGAAGACACCGCCCTGCGATTTTGAGAGTTGGGAGGATCCGATTGTTGCGCCGGCCTTGGCTTTGTTTTCTATATTTTGCTTTAGAGGCTGTGTCCCAGCTCCGGCAAGGAGGGGTTCAAGGGGAAACTGCGCAGCTGGTTCCCCTTGGAATACCGAATTTCCCCTTGAACTATTTATGATAGGCAGCTTGAATATCAGCGGGAAAGCTAGAGTCGAAGCTAAAGTGATCCACGGTTTGATTGCCACCCCAATAGATCTTCAGCTCCTTGTGGCCCCCCTTCCCAAACAATTCATATCGATAGTACCCATAGGTCCACGTCGGCGTGCCCCCTGAATTTCCAACAGAATACGGCTCCCCCATCACAGAGATGACGTCTTGTTGCCGGGTCGCTTCCTTTTTGATCCATTCTGTGCGAGCGGGAAAATCCTTCCCTGATGTAGCGCAGTGAGCGGCGCCGAAGAATAAAAACCCCAGTGTTAGAGCCTTTTTTATGGAATTTCTCGTTTGCATAGCGTCTCTTTCGCGAAGAAGTGTACTTACCTTTGGACGCATTCTATAGTATAGAACGATACTTGTTTTCCAAAGCAGAAAAAGATGCATCCTCCTCCGATCATCCGTACTGAGAGGCTTGATATGCAGGTAAAATCCTTGATCATGGCTGCTTGGAGCGGCCTTCTCGCGCTTGGTTGTGTACCAAACTGGACTCACTCTGTTACAGAAAGGAATCTTGTGATTGATATCGACAAACGAGCCCATGGGCAACAACGCAAAACCCGTCGACTCACCCTCGCCAATCAACTGGAAGTCCTCTTGGTCTCTGACCCTAAGTTTAACAAAGCAGCAGCTGCGTTAGATGTGCGGGTTGGGAGTTTGGAAAATCCCATCGAACATCAAGGACTCGCTCACTTTCTCGAGCATATGCTCTTTCTGGGTACCGAAAAATACCCAGAGGTAGGCGAGTATGATGCTTATCTGCAGCAATACCAAGGCTACTCCAATGCTTTCACCTCAGACCGTAATACCAATTACTTTTTCGAGGTCAATCCCCAAGGATTTGATGGTGCTGTGGATCGCTTTGCCCAGTTTTTCATAGCGCCTCGTTTTGACCCCAAGTTTGTGGAACGAGAGCTTAATGCCATCAACTCTGAGCATCAAAAGAACATCCAAAGCGACAGTTGGCGTTCCATGCAGGTGTTAGGCTTGCTCGCACGAAAAGGTCACCCGGCTCAGATGTTCTCTACGGGAAGCTTGGAAACATTGGCACAGACCTCTCGCGATACCTTGATCGCCTTTTATAAGAAGTACTACTCTGCCAACCAAATGAAGCTGGTGCTTCTTGCGCCTGAGTCTTTGGATGCATTGGAAAAAATCGCAACAGAAAAATTCAGTCCCATCCTGAATCATAAAGCCCCTGCGTTGCACTACCCAACCCCGATGTATGATCCCCAAGATCTTCCCCGCTTTATTAGCATTAAACCCATCAAAGACCTAAAGCGGATGTCTTTGGTCTTTGAAATGCCAAGCGCTGAAACTTACTTGCACAGCAAACCCTTGGAGATTATCAGCCACCTTTTGGGGCATGAAGGCGAGGGTTCTCTTCTCTCTCTGTTGAAGAAAGAGAACTGGGCTACGGGTCTTTCCACTGGATTTGAATCAGAATCGGATTGGTCAACCTTTTATGTGGACATCTCCCTGACCACCGCTGGTCTTACCAAAACTATGGAGGTAGCCCAATATTTCTTCTCTTATATTCAACTACTGAAAAAAAGTGGATATGCTGACTATATCTTCCAAGAGAAGAAAAATATGAGTGAGATTGACTACGTCTACCGTGACGAGACGGAAGGCGGTAATCTGGCTTCTCACTATGCAAGTGAAATGCATATCTTCAAGTCCGACAACATCGACAAAGAAGAGTTTCTCCTGACAGAATACAGTCCAAAAGACTTTGCCACATTTTTGGACTATATTCGTGTCGATAACCTCAATCTCATGTGGATGAGCAAAAAGGCCAAAACTGATCAGAAGGACCCGCATTTCGAGGCCGAATATGCGGTACGCAAACTTTCTGCGGCAGAAACAGCTCAGCTGGCTTCAGCACCTGCGAATCCAGCTTTGCATTTCCCTGCACCCAACGTCTTTATCCCCAAACACTTGGAGCAGTTGCCCCTCTCCGCGCAACAAACCCCGACTGTGCTACTCAACGAGAAATGGGGTACCTTTTGGTTTCAACCAGATCATCGCTATCGCTTGCCAAAGGCTCAGCTTCAACTCTTGTTTATTGCCAATAAGACGCGCAATACACCGCTCGATAACTTGTTAGGTGTCTTGTATGCGAAGGCCTTTAACGAAACCCTGAACGAGTGGAACTACCAAATTACCATGGCTGGTCTTCACTATGACTTGTACCGAGGTGATCGCGGTATCCAGATCAGCTTTGAAGGCTACTCCGAGAACCTGCTCTTTCTCGTAGAGTCTGTGGTCCAAAAACTCAAGACCATCGACATTGCGGAAAAAACCTTTGAAGGTATCAAGGATGACATCAAACGTGGGATTCAAAATCAAGCCTTTGATCCAGCATATAAGCAAGTGATGTATGAGATTCGCTATCTGCTCCAACCCTATTCTCACCACCGGTTGTCCTATTACAATCCAGATAAGAATGTCGACCTTGTTTCGAGCATTACATTGGCACAAGTTAAAACTTTCGCTCAACAGTTCTACTCCGAAGTTGCGATTGAAGGATTTGGATTTGGTAATTTAGAAGCAGCAAGGGTAAAAGCGACGCTGGAAAAAATCCCAACGCTGTTGCAGGCAACTCCGTTGGCCCCTGAGTTGCGCATTCCCATGATGGTGAAAGATATTCCTGTTGGGAAAGCCTTTGCTAAAAAGGTCGAAAGCAAAACCGACAATGCATCCTATGCCTTGGTGATGCAAATGGGTGAGCTAAACCCAAAAACAGAAGCCTTGCTTCGTATCGGGAACACCAAGCTATCCAACGATTTTTATACCCAGCTTCGAACCCAACAACAATTGGGCTATATCGTAGCCAACCAGCTACAGCGATTTGAAAACACGTTGCAATTGCTATTCTTGATTCAATCCGGTGACTATGATCCCTACACCCTGTCTCAACGAGTACATACCTGGTTGCCAACCGGTGTAGAAATTTTGAAAACCATGTCAGATGCTGATTTCAAGCGGGTCCAGCAATCTGTGGCTACCAAGATGCGCGAGAAAGAGAAAACCATGGAGGAGTACTTCAGCAAGTCCTCCTATTTGGCGTTGACCTTGAAAGGACAGTTTGACTACGAAGAGTCCGTTGCACGTGCGGCGGAGAGTGCAACAAAAGAGGAGTTGGTTGCCTTATTTGCTAAGGCAATCGAAGCCAAAACGTCGGCTCGTATTGCTGGGTATTTGCCGACAAAACCAAAAGAAGCGAAGATTCCAGAACAGTGGATTCAAGACGAATCTGCATTTCGACAGCTGACAAACTGAGGATAGCCTGTTGTACCCTGTCACCCCCAGCGACCGAAGGGCACGTTGGGGGATCCCCCTTGATGGGGGGAGAGGCCCATACGGCCAAGGCGGTATAGGCAAGACAGGGTTAGAGTTGGACTCTTTTCAAACCAAGACTGCGTAGTAGTACTCACAAAATAGGGGAGGGATCGTATGAAATATAGGAGTTGGATATTGAGCCTCGGGCTCTCCGTAACTACGATGATAGCTTCTGGCGCCGGCCCAGGTGCTGCCGTCACGCCTGCAAGTCCAGCTGTGGCTGCAGGCCCAGGGGCTGCAAAGCCTTCTCTGTCAGTGAATATCGATGACCCACAATTTCACCGTCTGAAAACTGCATTGGTTCCTTTTTCTGTAGAAGCGCCGCAAGGGGGGGCCTTGGCCCTAGATAGCTTGGTGGAGCTCGAACGATTGCTACTGTTCACCGGATTTTTCTCCCTGCAACTTCAAAGCCAACCCGTATTGCCAAGCAACCAACCCCAGCTGGATGCTTGGAAAAAAGTGGGCTTGGAAGTTGCCTTATTCGGAAAACTCACCAGCCCAACACCAGGTCGGTTGGCGCTGGAGCTTAACACACTGGATATGATCAGTGGTCAGCAGGTAATTTCTCGTACGTACGAAATTTCAGCCCAAGGGCATGATTTTCACAGTGACCTTAAGGAGTATGTGGATCGCATCCTCATGCATTTTACCCGTCGACCAGGAATTTTTTCTAGCAAGATTGTTTTTGTGGGCCGGAAAAATCGCGATTCTCAAAAAGAAATCTACATCGCAGATCCCGATGGAAGGAATGTCGAGAAAATTACCAACCATAATTCTCTTCATCTCTCGCCTTCGTGGAGTCCGGATGGAACGAAGATTATCTTCACCTCCTATCGCAACAAGAATCCCGATTTGTTCTTATATGATCGCGCTACACAGAAGACCACTACGCTTTCTCGCCTTCCGGGCATTAACAGTGGGGGAGTATTCTCTCCGAATGGCAAGATCATTGTTTTTACCGGTTCTGTGAATGGCAACTCCAACCTCTATGTCACAACGCCACATGGGGGTAACCGAAAGCCCTTTATGCCTGGATCTGGCTTAGAAGTGGACCCGATGTTCTCCCCCAATGGAAAGTGGATTGCTTTCGTATCTGGTCGATTTGGCAACCCGCATATTTTCCGGGGTACGCTAAATTGGAATGCGGATATGAGTGCCGTGACCCAAGTCACCGAGGAGCTACGTCTTACCTATGCCGGTTGGTACAATGCAACACCCGTCTGGTCCCCAGATTCGGATAAGTTTGCATTTGCTTCTTTTGACCGAGAGGTCGGTCGGTTCGATTTGTTTATGATCAACAATGATGGATCAAAAATGGAGCGGTTGACGTTAAACTTGGCTGACAATCAAAGTCCCACTTGGTCGCCCAACGGTCAGATGATTCTGTTTCACTCCAACCGAATTGGAAACTCCAATGTTAAAGGGCGCAACCAGCTCTACTTTATGAACCGTGATGGCTCCCGACAGACTATGATTGAAACAGGACTGTTTGAGGCAGAAACGCCGAAGTGGGGGCCGTTTATTCCTCCACATGATGCGGCGCCTGTGGCCATCTCCCCAGCCTCCGCTCCTGGCGCTGCGAGTCGGTAATCTACCTATTCCCTTCTGCCCAGGCCGTCTCAGCTGTTTTTTTTGATATAACATCGAGCCAAGGCCTGCGCAGGTTGGTTCTGGATAAAGCTCTTTATTCAAAAGCCCGAAATACCATCGAATGGAGTGCTTCATGTTTACCGCATCTCTTGTTGTGCCTTGTTATAATGAAGAGATTCGATTCAACCCCGAATTATTTGGGAAATTTTTATGTGAACATCCGATGATCTCTTGTTTGTTTGTCAATGATGGTAGCACGGATGGAACCGAAGCTATTTTAGAGGGATTTTGCCAAAATCGCTTTAACGCTTCTTATATTAACATGGCTACCAACGGGGGTAAGGCAGAGGCAGTACGCATGGGCATGCTTCACGTACTGGCAACCGAGGCCCGGTATGTAGGGTATTGGGATGCGGATTTGGCAACCCCCTTGGACGAAGTACTCAACTTTTTAGATGTTTTTGCACAAAAGCCTGAAATCGAGTTGGTGACAGGTGCACGGGTGCAACTTCTGGGAAGAGATATCCAGCGGAGAAAAGTCAGACACTATGCAGGTAGGATCTTTGCAACGGTCACTTCCATGATGTTGGAAATACCTATGTATGATACGCAGTGTGGAGCCAAACTCTTTAAGGTAAGCAAAGACTTGACCCAGATTTTTTCCACTCGGTTTCGCAGTCGGTGGATCTTTGACGTGGAGATTTTAGTCCGAATGGGTCCCTCTATCAACCAAGTATACGAGTTGCCTCTTCAATCTTGGCGAGATGTGGGGGAATCTAAAGTAACGTCCTTTGCTTTTATAAAAGCGGTGTACGAACTGGTGCTTATTTATCGGGAAAAGAAGAAACAGCACTCATATCGTAAAGATCCTCATTCTGACTCTCCCTAATTTTATGCGTCAATAACCCTTTTAAATTCACAGGCGTGTCTTTCAAATCTCTAGGCACGATCATGTGGGTAATGTTGTGCGTTTTGATTTTACTCACCCAGTCCCCTTCTGACATTTGATTTAGATCCCAAAACAAAACGGGAAAGCTCAAGCTCTTGTGCCAAAATATGCCATTCTCCAAAAAATAAGAGGTATTAGAGTGGGTGAAAGCCAGCACTTTGGTGTTCTTTTTTTGCAGGGCAGACAGATCTGCATTCATTTTTATCAGAGATTTTCTTGCAAAAAAATCCTGCGTAAGTTGGGTTTTTTGCAAGAACCGAAAGTCGGTTCTCAGCGAACTGTCAACATGAGAAATGGAAATGGCAGATAAAAATATCAAGATAAATATTTTTCTTTCATATCGATTGCCTTTCAGTCCATTGTAGATGGCAAGGAGTGCCAGAAGAGTCAAGCAGGCCAATGGGATCAGAAAGTGTCGATCTTCGACTCTCTTTCCAAATGGCCCTAGAAAAAGGATCAAAAAAAGAAAATCGCACATACTAAACATACTTATAAAGAGTACCAGTCGGTCCGGGTGTACTCTTTTTCTGATCCATAGGATGAAAAAGAAGAGAAGCCCCGCCGAAAAAATAATTTGATTTCGCAGAAGTGCGAAAAGAGAAGAAAGTAAATTCTCTCTATTAATTGAAAATGGCGTCATTTCTTGCACAATACTTTGCATAGAATTGGATGCATAGGGGGAAGTAAAAATATCGTTCAATAAAGGAAAAAATGGGTTTTTGGTAACCAGCATGTTATTGGCAGCAAAGGGAAAAAAGCCCAAGATACATAAGCATACAGCGAAAAAAAGAATTCTGGCGTAGGTATAGAACTCTTTTTTAGTGGTGCAATAAAAAAATGGATATATAAGCCCCAACGACAGAAGATGGACTGCCGTTGTTATTTTGACCGCACATGCCAAGAGTGCGGCTCCCCAAAAATAGGCAGGTTGCTTGTTGAGAAGGCCCCATAGGCTCAATGCTACGACCGCCAGAACAAAGGCATCATTTTTGGGTAGAAGTGAAAAAGACAAGAAGGTCGGTTGAAGAAAAAAGGTAAGAAACCCCAAACACCAAATTCCATCGAATCGCTTTCGAGCCACGGAGTAAAAGACACAAACAAAGGTGCCAAATCCAATCGTACCGTGAAAAAGTTGAGATAATGCATTTTGCTCGGCATTTCCTACAACGAGTAATTTAATAAAAAGATAGAAATGCTCAATGGAAAGGGCATATCCAGAGGTGATGTTGTCGAGAATAACGCCTGTGTGCCCCAAGTAAATCCATCGCTCTGAAAGAGATAAGTGATAGAGATAAGAATCTTCATGATTTTGAAAATCAAAGACTGAAAATGCTCGTATGGCGCTAAAAATAAGCAGAATGGAGAAAATGAGAAGGAAGAATTTGTCTGAAACAGAACTCTGCAGAATCGCTTTTCCCTCTTTCCACAGCTTTTGAAGTTCCGATCGTTGCAGGAAAGCAAGAAAAATACCGATATAAAAGAGAATATTTGCTTGAAATTTTTGGGGAGGAAAGACTAAACCCAAAAGGAACGTAACCAGACCCGCGAGAAATAGACCGAGAAAGGCAGTGAAAAAAAATCGTACCCTTTGAGTAGAGGGGGACGAATCTTGCGGGGGGCCGCCGGTAGTAAAAAATGTAGAACCTGCTACCTTAAATAAGGGGATCGAGAGGAGACTACCCATGCCCCACAGGCTGAGGAGTATCCCCAAATAGCAACCCAGCATCTTGGCTACAAAATAATACGGCAGCCAAGAAGCATGGCAGCTTTGATCCAAAGGTAAAAAGAAGCACCCAACACATACGAGGGTACATAGAAAAAATACCCCTCTCTCTTGGCTTTTTTCCATAATAAAAACCCATGATTGATTTTTCATACAAAGCTTTAACTGGTGGGTAGTGTATGTCTAATGGACGTTGGAGTCTAGGTAGACCTCCCAAGTAAGACCCCTCCACTGCCAACCTAGTTGAGAACTTTTGATAGGTATGGTATCGAAGTACTTCGCCTTTAGTTGTGTTTAGCAAGAAAGACTTCGCCCTCATGCAGGATCCTAAATTTATCCGCAATTTCAGTATCATCGCCCACGTGGACCACGGGAAGTCTACGCTAGCCGACCGACTCATCGAAGAAACTGGGGCTCTCTCCAGCCGAGAGATGAAATCCCAGGTCCTCGACAGTATGGAATTGGAGCGAGAGCGCGGTATTACCATCAAAGCCCAAACCGCGACTATGATCTATAAGCGAGACGGCATTACCTACCAGCTTAACCTCATCGACACGCCGGGACATGTAGACTTTAGCTACGAAGTTTCCCGGAGCTTGGCTGCTTGTGAGGGTGCCCTCGTCATAGTGGATGCCAGTCAGGGCGTGGAGGCCCAGACCATCGCCAACGTGAACCTTGCCATGCAGAACGGGTTGACCCTCATCCCCGTAATAAATAAGATCGATTTGCCCAGTGCAGACCCAGAAAATGTACGCATCGAGATCGAAGAGGAACTGGCGCTAGATGCTGCGGGCGCGCTTCTGGTTAGCGCCAAAAGCGGGGTCGGTATTCGGGAACTCTTGGAAGCCATCGTGGATCGCATTCCGGCGCCTACTGTGGAAGCGGGACGGCCATTGCGTGCCCTAATTTTCGATAGCTGGTTTGACTCCTACCTTGGCGCGGTCTCTTTGCTGCGTATCGTGGATGGCAGTGTGCGGTTGCATCAAAAAATCCGCATGATGTCCACGGGTAAGGTGTTTGAAGTACTCACCCTTGGGAAACTGACCCCCAAAGCTTTCCCTGTGGAGAGCTTGAGTGCGGGCGAAGTGGGATTTCTTTCCGGCTCTATCAAGGAAGTCGCAGATACCCGCGTTGGGGATACCATCGCGGATGCCCAATCTCAGAATGTAGAAGTTCTTTCAGGGTTCCAAAAGGCCAAACAGATGGTATTCGGCGGGATTTTCCCCGTAGATTCCAGTGAATATTTGCTACTGAAGGACTCTCTCGAAAAGTTGATGCTGAATGATGCCAGCTTGGTGGCAGAAGTTGAAAGTTCCAGTGCCTTGGGCTTTGGATTTCGGGTGGGGTTTTTGGGCCTTCTCCATATGGACATCATCCAGGAGCGCTTGGAGCGAGAATACAACCTCAGTTTAATTTTTACCGCACCTTCTGTGGTCTATCATATCTATCACGTAGATGGGACGATGCTGACCATCGAAAACCCGTCGAAGTTACCGGATCCAACTCGGATTGAGCGCATTGAAGAACCCTATGTAAAGGTGACTGTGCGCACACCGGAGGAATACATTGGATCCATCTTGAAGCTCTTGCAAGAAAAACGAGGGATTCAACGAGAGCTACTGTACACCTCCCGCAAGCGCGTGGTGATCGTGTACGAAGTGCCCATGAACGAGATCATCTTTGATTTCCATGACAAGTTGAAGAGCTTGTCTCGCGGGTATGCCTCCATGGAATATGAGCTTATCGACTATCGCGCTGGTGACTTGGTGAAACTCGACATCCTCGTGAATACCGAGTCCGTTGATGCGTTAGCTTGTATTGTGCATCGCTCTATTGCCCCTTACAAGGGACGGATGTTGTGCCAAAAGCTCAAAACGATGCTCTCTCGGCACATGTTCCAAATTGCCATTCAAGCTTCTATCGGGAGCAAAATTGTGGCACGAGAGACCCTCTCTGCTATGCGAAAAGATGTGACAGCAAAATGCTACGGGGGAGATATTAGTCGCAAGCGTAAACTTCTCGAAAAGCAAAAAGAGGGGAAGAAGCGTATGAAGTCCATTGGCAATGTGGAGATCCCACAGAAAGCCTTCCGTGCGATTTTAAGTTTAGATGAAGATTGATTTATGGGGTGGGAGATCTTTTTACTGGGGAACCAGCTGCGCAGTTTCCCCTGGCGACTCCATGCGTAGGCAGGGCGAGAAACAAGCGCTTGGGGAAGATTCTGTCTGAGCGGCAGCCTTGGTTTTATTT
>CANIBL010000057.1 GCA_947466225.1 Deltaproteobacteria bacterium | reverse complement strand
GCCCCAGTAAAATAAAAAAAGAGAAAACTTTCACAAAAGAGTGGTAACAAAATGAAAAACTATCTTTGGTTCAAATATGTCGTAATGGGCATGTTTGCCCTTTCTTTCTACTTGATTCTCTTTGGCTCTCGCCCTGAAGCACCGCAGAGAAGTCTAGCAGCGCCGGCTCCCATGGAATCTGCTCATACTACGGTGGCCACGGGTCGCTTGCGTATGGAGCAAATCGAGAAGGCCTTGCAGCAATCCAAAACCGCAGAGGATTTAGAGCGTGCGCTCAATTCTTCCGATATTCGCGGTGACAACATGGACCTCACCGGCGACGGAAAACCGGATTATATCCATGTTACGGAAGTGACAAATCCCGCCGGATTTCAGTTGGCTATGCATTTACCTGATAACCAGCGGCAAGAAATTGCGCGTATCGCCGTTACACCCCAAAATAATGGGGGGGCTGCTGTACAGTACCAGGGGCAACCCGCGTATTTTTCTGGACCTAGCGCCCACTCCTCCGTGTGGCCCTCCGTGGGGACCGGGCTGATCTTGGGATATCTCTGGGGACGGCATACGCCGTATCACTCGCCCTATCGCTACGGTTCCTATCCGTCCCACTTTTCTTCTCGCACGCAACCAGGGGCATATGGCAACCGAGCTGTGCCACCAACCGCCTCTCCCTATAAAGCGCCTATTCAGCAACCCATGCGCTCTCAACGAGGATTTCAACCGAAGAGCCGGTTTTCTGCCCCTCGCAGCGGCGGTTTCGGACGGCGCAGATAATACAAAGGATTTCCTATGACGTCTCAAATCGAATCTTCTCAACGCATTCAACTTTGCAGTCTCTACGTGCTTCAACTGTTGGTAGAGAACACAGCAGATTTTCCGGTTCCCTTGGCAGCAGATCAACGGTTTTTAGCGCCGGTTCTGGACTGGCTCGAGTCTCGCGACTATGTGACGATGCAAGATCATTGCTATGTACCTACCTCACGCGGGCAAGATGTATTGTCTCACTTTTTGCAGCGCTACCAACGCTTTTTGGCTGAAATGGATGTGTATTGTGCGGTGGATTTGGCAGAAGGAGAATTTGCCTTCTCTTCGTATGAGCAGTTCCCTACGCAGCCTGCTTGGGAATCGTTTCTTGCACAAGATCGTTGGGCAGATGTGCGCATTGCCATGTGTGAGTGGAAGGGAAAAGATCCGGTAGAAGCCGTATTTGTGAACTTTATTGAACAAGGAACCTTTGGACTCGAGAGAAATGGATGGGACTATGAGAGTTTTCTAGGGAAAGTCTGGGAAGAAATCGCACAGGTTGCGTATGGTGCTGTGCGGTTGCAAGATCTTGCCTATGAAGCCGATGGCGCGTTCATATCTGCTACACAAGTTGCACAAGATATTTATGCCCAAGGGCAAGAGGTTCGGTCGGCGTAATTTTTTTTACTGGGGCACCACCTGCGGAGTTTCCCCAGCCCCCTCCTTGCAAAAGCTGGGAGAGAAGTGGGAGCTTGAGAGAAAATCTCAGCATGAGACACGGCCGGCGCTCAGACAGAATCTTCATTCAGTGGCTGCGATTTATGACCCGTTGTGCCCCTTCTGCCTGGCTGCCCGTATCACCTCATGGGATTCTTTCCCGAGCTCTCGTTTTCTTTTCCTCTGCATAAGGGGAAAAATTCCGTCATCCCCAGCGACCTTTGGTCGCGTCGGGCATCCCCCTCGATCGAGGGAGATGCCCATACGGCCGATGCGGCCTGGGCATGACGGGTGTAATCGCTTGTTATGAACCCGATCTGCGATTTTGAGAGTGGGGAGGATCCGATCGTCGCGCCGGCCTTGGTTTTGTTTGTAATTCTTTGTGTTGCTCTCTCTCCTCCATCTCTGGCAAGGAGGGGTCTGGGGAAACTCCGCAGGTGGTGCCCCAGTAAAAAAACTCAACTAGCCACTGGCAACCGAACCTGAAACGCAGAGCCTCCAGCCTGGGTATAGGAAATACTACCCCCCAGGCTGTGGCAAATGGTGGCACAGACAAATAACCCAAGCCCCCGCCCTTCTGCCTTCCCAGAAGAAAGAGGCAAGAAGAGAGATGCCTGCTGCGCCTCTGGAATGCCAGCCCCGTTGTCGCGCACGGTAAGAACCGCTTGCTCACCTTCGCGGCGGGCAGAAAATACAATGCTGCCTCCATCTGGGAGCGCTTCGCAGGCATTTTGCAGCAAATTGCTACAGAGCTGTACCAGCAGGGTGTGACTGCCCTTCACCCACAAAGGGGGTGTTGGTAGTTGCAGCAAGAATCCCATGGGGACAAATCGGGGGTGCATCTGTACCCATCGCAGTGCGGTTTCCATAGGCCCAGCAAGATCCAGGCGATGGGCTTCATCCTCTCGCAAGAATCCCAGTCTTTCGTTCAACAACTCACGGGCGCGCTGGGTGGCTGCCGTGAGCGCGGCCCACTCCGGATCTGACTCCGATGCACGTGCTTGCAAGCGTTGGGTCAGCAGCAACATCCCCGTGAATAGATTGTGCAATTCATGCATCAAACCGCTGGTGTGGACCCCCACTTGCGCCAAGCGATTTGTCTGCAAGATTGTGGCAAGATCTTCTGTCAATGGGCAACCGCCGTTTGTGCTTGCTTTTCCTGTTCGTCTTTGATTTTTGTCAGCTTGGTAAAGAGCTCATCTTTGACGCGTTTGTTTTTTTCTTTCCACGTCAAAGAGTGCAGCAACACCTCGTCCATATGCTCCACCGCAATAAACTCAATATCTTTGCGCACAGATTTTGGAATATCACTCAAGTCTTTTGCATTCGCGGCAGGGATCAGCACCCGGGTAATACCGGCTCGATGGGCGGCTAAGGCTTTTTCCTTCAAGCCCCCAATAGGCAATGCACGACCCCGTAAGGTAATTTCCCCCGTCATGGCAACATTACGGTTTACGGGTCGACCGGTGAGAGCGCTGGTTAGGGCGGTTGCCATACAGAGTCCGGCAGAAGGCCCGTCTTTTGGTATCGCACCTTCTGGAACGTGGATATGAATGTCTACCTTTTGATAGAAGTCATCTTCCAATCCCAAAAACTCTGAACGAGACCGCACATAGCTCATGGCAGCTTGGGCAGACTCTTGCATTACATCGCCCAATTTACCCGTAATGGTGAGCTTCCCTTTACCCGGGAGAATGGTGACTTCTATCATGAGGAGCTCACCCCCTACAGAGGTCCAGGCCAGCCCGGTGCAAATGCCTACTTCGTTCACATCGTTTTGCAAACCGATGCGAAAGCGATGAGGGCCAAGATACTGCACAATACCTTTTGGGGTAATTTGCTCTGTGATGGGTTGCAACATTTCGGGTTGAATGTCCCCTTTTTGTTGCTGCTTCATGTGCTTGCGTGCCACTTTTCGCAGTACAGATCCAACTTCCCTCTCCAAATTTCTCACACCGGCTTCTCGGGTATAGAAGCGAATGAGCTCTTTAATTGAGGCTTTTTGGAACGAAACCGGATGTGTGTCCAACCCATTCTCTTGCATCTGTTTGGCGATGAGATACCGTTGGGCAATCTCGACTTTTTCAAATTCCGTATACCCGGCAATGGAGATGATTTCCATCCGGTCGGCTAGTGGCAAAGGAATCCCATCCAAATAGTTTGCGGTTGCAATAAATAGGGTTTGAGAAAGGTCATAATCGAGGTCCAGGTAGTGATCGTTAAAGCTCTTATTTTGCTCTGGATCCAGAACCTCTAAGAGCGCTGCGGAGGGGTCGCCTCGTTGATCCGCGCTCATCTTATCGATTTCATCAAGGAGCATCACCGGATTAGAGGATCCAGCTTTCTTTAGTCCATGTATGATTTTCCCAGGCATGGATCCGATGTAGGTTTTGCGGTGTCCCCGAATTTCTGCTTGATCTCGAACCCCTCCCAAGGCGATGCGCACAAACTTTCGGTTCAAAGCTTCTGCAATGCTGCGCGCTAAGGAGGTCTTTCCCACCCCAGGCGGTCCGACCAAACATAGAATGGGCCCCTTCAGCTGGTTGCTTAAGTTCTTTACCGTGAGATATTCGAGGATCCGTTCTTTGATTTTATCCAACCCGAAGTGATCTCGATCTAGCACTTGCTCCGCATAGACGATGTCTTTTTTGTCCTTGGTATATTCCCCCCATGGCAACGACAACACCGTTTCAATATAGTTGCGCACCACGGTGGCTTCAGCAGACATAGACGACATCTGTCGCAGTTTCTTTACTTCCTTCGTCAATCGCTCGCGAGCTTCTGTCGAGAGGGCTCGCTCTTTGACTTGCTTTTCGAGCTCTGCAATTTCCGAGCGACCGTCATCCTTCTCCCCGAGTTCTTTTTGAATCGCTGCCATCTGCTCGGTAAGGTAGTACTCTTTCTGGGTCTTTTCCATTTGTCGCTTCACGCGTGCTCGGATGCGTTTTTCGACGCGTAGGATTTCAATCTCGGATTGAATAAATCCGTAGATGTCTTCCAATCTCTTTCTAGGAGTACTTTCTTCTAAGAGTGCTTGTTTTTCCTTCAGTTTCAGGTTGGCCAAATGGGCCACCAAGGTATCTGCAAGCTTAGATTCAGATTGGATTTGGGAGATGGAGAGCAACATCTCCGGTGGGATGCGTTTGTTGAGCCGCACATAATTGTCGAAGGACATTTTGACGGTGCGTAGCAGGGCTTCGTTCTCTACGCCTTCAGAAGCCTCCTCCGATAGGGGAGAGGCTTCGACGTAAAAGAAATCTTCATTGGGGAGGAACCGTTCGATTTTGCCCCGCCGAACCCCCTCCACCAAAACTTTCAACGTACCATCTGGCAATCGCAACAGTTGCAAAATGGTGGAGATCGTACCTACGGTGTAGATCTCTTCTGGCTCCGGCTCGTTGGTTTTGGCTTTGATTTGGGCTGCGAGTAAAATCTCCTTGTTGGTTGCCATGGCGTGTTCCAAGGCCTGGATAGATTTTTCTCTGCCTACAAAGAGGGGCACAACAGTAGAGGGAAAGACAATGATATCCCGTAGCGGCAAAAGCGGAATTTTGATGGATGTCATAAATTCGCGTTTTGCACCGTGACCGTCAACCATGAAGACTCCTTACGTGGATGGGCCTTCTTTTATTCTACCCCATATCTTCCATATAAGAAGGGCGGTCTCCCGCCCTAATCTGCCTTCCGGTGTTTTATGCTTTCTGCTGTACTTTCAAAGCACTGGGGTCTTCTTCTTTTTCTGAGTGGAACACCAGGATGGGGTCACTCTTCAGGGAAATGCATTCCTCGGTAATAATTACCTCTTTTAAGCCCTTGCGGCTCGGCATTTCATACATAACGTCCAACATGGACTCTTCAAGGATGGCGCGCAATCCTCGAGCCCCGGTTTTGCGTTGAATCGCCTCTTGCACGATCATCCGCAAGGATCCCTCCGAGAACTTGAGCTCCACATTTTCCATTTCAAACAGTTTCTTAAATTGTTTGACGATGGCATTGCGGGGGCGGGTCAAAATTTGTAGCAAACTCTCTTCTGTAAGTTCAGACAGTGCGCAAACCACCGGCACCCGACCCACAAATTCGGGAATCAGCCCGAATTTTAAGAGATCTTCGGTGCGTACCTTAAGCAAGAGGTCTTTACGAGACTCGGAGCTCTTTTTCGAACGTACTTCCGCACCGAACCCCATCGAGGTAACTTCGATACGTTGAGAGATGATGGAGTCCAATCCGGCAAAAGCGCCTCCACAAATAAAGAGGATATTTGTGGTATCGACCTGTAGAAACTCTTGCTGCGGATGCTTGCGTCCCCCACGCGGAGGTACATTGGCAATGGTGCCCTCAATGATTTTGAGTAGGGCTTGCTGTACACCCTCGCCAGATACATCGCGAGTGATAGAAGGGTTTTCCCCTTTCTTTGCGATTTTATCGATTTCATCGATATAGGCGATGCCTCGTTGGGCAAGCTCTACATCGTAGTCGGCGTTTTGCAATAGGTTGAGAATGATGTTTTCCACATCCTCTCCCACATATCCCGCCTCTGTCAGGTTCGTAGCATCGGAAATGGTAAAGGGGACATGCAGAATGCGCGCCAATGTTTGCGCCAGCAAGGTCTTTCCACTGCCTGTCGGTCCAATCAGGAGGATGTTGGACTTGGTCAACTCAACCGCATCATCTCCAACAGGGGATTTTTTCCCTTTGTTATCGATTCTTTTGTAATGATTGTGCACGGCAACAGCCAAGGTCTTTTTGGCTTGCTCCTGTCCAATGATATATTCATCCAGGATGTGCTTGATATCCTTGGGTTTTGGGATTTTCTTGCTGGGCTCTAAGAGATCCTCTTTTTCCACTTCTTCTGCGATAATATCGTTGCAAAGCTGGATACATTCATCGCAAATATATACATTCGGGCCTGCGATGAGTTTCTTAACCTCGCGTTGCCCTTTGCCGCAGAAGCTACAGTGGAGACCGCCTTCTCTTGCTGCCATTTTTCTTCCTCCCCGCTTTCCCTACGGATGATGAAAACCCCGTTATGTCGGGATTATCCTATGCTTGCGGACTTGCCTTTTGCTGTTCGTACCACTTCGTCCACGATACCATATTCCATGGCTTCGTCCGCAGTCATAAAGTAGTCGCGATCAATGTCGCTCATAATCTTGTCGGTGCTCTTGCCGGTATGGTGAGATAGAAGCGCACACATTGTTTTTCGAATTCGTACAAGTTCTTTTGCTTGTATATCAATATCAGTGGCTTGACCACCTGCACCGCCAAAAGGCTGGTGTAACATCACCCGACTGTTGGGCAAGGCAAATCGCTTCTTTGGAGCTCCTGAAGCCAGCAACCAAGCGCTCATATTGGCACACTGGCCGATGCAATAGGTGCGTATCTCACATCGAATGGCTTGCATGGCATCATAGATTGCAAGAGAGGCTGTCACAGAACCACCAGGAGAATTGATGTACAAGTGAATGTCCTTGTCTGGATCCTCGCTTTCGAGAAACAAGAGCTGGGCCACAATCACGTTGGCAACATCATCGCTGATGGGTGTACCCAACAACACAATGCGGTCTTTCAACAAGCGAGAGTAAATGTCCCAAGAACGCTCGCCTCGATTCGTATTCTCTACTACCACTGGTACCAAAGTCATACGGACTCCTATTCGATTTTAGACCACTTGTACTGTCTTGGTTACTGTCGCGTGCTCTAGCAACATATCCATCAATTTTCCGGTCATCAACTGATCGCGAATTCGATCTTTTTGGGTATCTAAGTACTTCTGAACTTTGACTCCCTCTTCTGGATGTTTATCCAAGAGTGAGGCAAACTTCTCGGTAAAATGCGCTTGCAGTTCTTCGTCAGTGACTTGGATCTTTTCTTGTTTTACCAGTTCTTGTAGTACCAAGGAAATGCGAATTTGGGAAATCGCACCGGAGCGCAACTCCTTTCGCAACTCTTTGTCTTTCAACGCAGAGGTTTTTTCTTTGTCAGACAACCGACTGTCTTGAATCTGTTGGTCGATCATGCGCTCCACCATGGTGGGGGGGACTTCGAAAGTGAATTTTTTCTCTAATGCCTGTGTAACACCACTTTGGATGGAGTCCATGGTCATTTTTTTGACGTTGGTCTCGATCTGCTCTGCTATGTCTTTGCGAAGAGCTTCCAGGGAAGGTGCTTCTAAATCCTTGGCCCACTCTTCATCTATAGTGGGGATTGTGAGTGTCTCTACTGCGTGGAGATTCACATGAAATTGCACGGCTTTTCCAGCCAAGCTTGCATCTTGGAAATCAGTAGGCAAGGTGACATCAAGGGTCTTACGTTCTCCCTTTTTCATTCCATGGATGGATCCTGCCAATTCCTCTGGATGAAGAGGGTCTACGCCTAGTTCAAAAGAAAATGGCTTGGCTTCCCAATGGGGCAACAACTGGTTGTCCAAGACGCCAAAACGAGACACTGTAACCCAATGGTTAGATTGGGCTTCTTGGTCATCGGGGAGAGAGCCTTTCTTGGCAGAACGTTTTGCCAAGGCCTGTAGCTCGCGATCTACAGAGGTTTCGTTCGCTTGGTACTCGGTAAAAGCCACGGCCATGTGCTTTACAGATTCGTCCAATGGCACGGCTGGCATGAGGTCCACCACGGCACTGAACTCATAGGTAGCATCTTCATTGGGCACAGAGAGGCTATCCACGTAGGGGGGGGAGATGGGATTGATCCCTTCTGCCGTTAAAGCTTCGTGCAAGGAGTCTCGAATGAGTACATCGCTTACTTCGTAGCCGATACTTTCCTTATAGGCTTTGCGAATCAGCGAAAGGGGGGCTTTGCCGGGGCGAAAGCCGTCCATTTTCGCTTTTTTCTGAATTTTCTCTGCTACTTTTACAAACGTGCGGTTCACCTGGTCCGCGGGAACTGTAACGGTAACACGGCTTTGCACGGTATTGATCGACTCAACTTTTGCTGCTGCGCTCATGGGTTTTCTTACTCCTCGTCACCATCTAATTCGGGAGTGGCAGTCTACCCTTTTCAAAGCGCGGTGAAAAGGACGAAATGGGATGGTCATCTGGGTTCTCGTTTTATATAGTGGGATTTTCATACTGGGGCACCAGCTGCGCAATTTCCCCAGGCCCCTCCTTGCAATCTGGGAGAAGAAACAAGAACATGGGAAAGAATCCCATGAGGAGACACGGTCGGCGCTGAGACAGAATCTTCCCACCTCCCCTGTCTCTCCCATTTTCCCAAGGAGGGGTTTGGGGAAACTACGCAGCTGGCTCCCCAAAAAAAGGTGGTGGTTCATGCTGTATCTAACGCTCAAGTGGTTGCACATCGTCGCAGTGATCTCCTGGATGGCAGGGATTTTGTATCTATTTCGGCTGTTTATCTACCATCAGGAGCGAGGGCAACAAGAGACATCGATCCACACGTTGCTCACCACAATGGAAGGGAAGCTCTATCGTATTATAGTGATGCCAGCCATGGGCATCACCTGGTTGGCTGGCCTTGGCTTGCTGGCTCTCCAACCGGCTTTTCTCAAGGGCGGCTGGATGCATGGCAAGTTCTTATTTGTACTCATGTTGACCGTGGTTACTGTATACGGCGGCCGTCTCAAGCGTGCTCTCGAAGCCGGGGCTTTTTCTCGTGTGCCTTCCGGCCGAGCCTTGCGTATCTGGAATGAAGTTCCGGCTCTTTTGATGCTGGTTATCGTCGGGCTGGTGGTGTTTAAGCCATGATATCGCTACCGCAACTGGTCGAGGAAATTCTACGCCATCGGCGTTTGTATACAGCGGGAACCCCGGATATCTCCGATGCAGCGTATGATGCCCTTGAGTTGCGCCTGCAGACAGTGGCTCCGGATCATCCGATCTTGCAACGGGTCGGTGCCGAGGCAGGAGCAGAGGGGAAGGTTGAGCACCATATCCCCATGCTCTCCCTGGCCAAAACCTATGAAGTTGGCGATCTGCTCGAATGGGCGCAAGACCGCTCGGTTGTGGGCACATGGAAAATTGATGGGGTTTCTCTGAGCTTGGTCTACCAAGACGGGGCGTTGATGCAAGCCAAAACCCGCGGAGATGGGCAATGGGGCGAGGATGTGACGCACAAAGTCGCCTGGATTTTGGATTGCCATCCTCGACTTCCAGCTACTGCTCCCATGGGCGAACTGGAAATCCGCGGTGAGGTGTATTGTTCCGAAGAGTCTTTTTCCCATCTTCTACTCGAGATGGAACAGCTGGGACTGGAGCCGCCCAGTAACCCTCGCAATATCGTCGCGGGTATTTTGGGGCGTAAGCAGCATCTGTCCCTTGCTCGATTTTTCTCTTTCTTTGCCTTCGATGGACTTTTTCCTGCTGGAGTCGCTCCATTTTCCACCGAAACCCAGAAATATGACCAGTTGCAGGCCTGGGGATTTACCACGCCCTTTCATGAGACCTTGCGCGGAAAGTCAGAAATCACGGCATTTCTTAGCAAAGTTCGCGAGCAATCCGCGGAGCAGGATGTAGGTATCGATGGGGCTGTCTTGGCATTAGATGACCTTTCCTTACAGGAAAGCCTCGGCGCGACTTCGCATCACCCTCGCTATAAGCTTGCCTTCAAGTGGCAAGGTGAATCTGCTGTTTCGCGTATTTGCGACATTGTCTGGGCGACCTCCCGGTTGGGCATCGTAACCCCTGTGGCCCAGATTGACTCTGTGCAGCTGAGTGGTGCCACGATCTCCAACGTCACGTTACACAATGCAGCCTATGTAAAGGGGTTTCATCTAAAAGTAGGGGATAAAATTGAGCTGGTTCGTTCGGGGGAGGTGATCCCCAAGTTTTTGCGTGTGGTGGAAAGCCATGCAGGGGAATGTTCTGTGCCGACTCACTGTCCCAGTTGCCACAGCGTACTTCGTTTCGACGAGGTGCGACTCCTCTGTGAAAATGCGACTTGCGTAGCGCAACAATTTGGGTTGCTACTCAACTGGATCCGTTGTGTTGGTATCGATGATTTGAGCGAGAAACGGTTGCAGCAGCTCATGGATCATGGCTTTGTCCAAACAATCGCAGATCTGTACCGATTGTCCAAAAAAGACCTGTTGCAGTTGCCTCTTACCCAGGAAAAAATGGCGACGAAGATCCTGGCCAATATAGATAAAACCCGATCTCTTTCTACTGCCAAATTCCTTAGTGGCTTGGGTATCGGCGGTATGGGTATTGTCTCTTGGGAAAAAGTTTTGCTCTTATATCCAACATTGGCTGCATTACAAGCGGCATCAGAAGCAGAGCTGGCTGCCATCAAAGGGTTTGCGGAGAAAAGTGCGCAGCAGATTGTCACGGGTTTGCGCCAGCGACAGGGGGACATTGAAGCCTTATTGACAGCCGGACTTCAATTGCACACAGCCCAGCGTCGCACGGCAACCGGGCCCTTGCTCGGGCAAAGCTTTGTGATTACCGGTACCCTTACTCGACCTCGTCAAGAAATCGAGTCTGCAATCTTGGCTGCAGGCGGCAAGGTGGCGAGTAAAGTTACGAGCAAAACTACCGCGTTGATTCTCGAAGACCTGGCTTCTACTTCGAGCAAGGCGCAAGAGGCGCGTGCCCTGGGCATTCCACTCTGGCGTGAGGTAGACTTGTGGGCACATATTACTTTGGTGTGAATTTTTTTACTGGGGAACCAACTGCGTAGTTTCCCCAGACCCCTCCTTGCTAGGAGCTAGGAGAGAAACGAGAGCGTGGAAACGAATCCTATCAGGAGACACGGTCGGCGCTCAGGCAGAATCTTCCCACCTCTCAAAATCGCAGAGTACACTCACGTCACGGACACCCCATTCTGTGGCTG
>CANIBL010000056.1 GCA_947466225.1 Deltaproteobacteria bacterium | reverse complement strand
CCTTTTTACTTTTAGTCGGGTACAAAAGGTCATCATCCTCCCTTAAAGAAAAAAGTAAAACAAATTTATGGCCATGCCTATTCGCCCACCTGAAAAAAACTAGCTCAGGAAAACCCTGATTTTACGCCATTCATTTCAAGACTGCCTCTAAGTATGGGTGGTTAACAGATATCCTACTTGGAATCTTTGGCTCAAGTATCGGTGGATGGATTATGAATTCTGCAGGATGGCCTGGGGTTGTAGGTTTTAATATGTATAGTGTGCTGGTCTCTACTCTCGGCGCGATTGTCTTAATTGCCGTAGGTAGACTGATTACTACCTATTCCAACTAGTACTGCACGTTAGATCTGGCGCTGAGAGAGAGGATTCCAGTAGCCAACAAAACTGGACAATGTCACGCAACTGTTGCAGCAGCACCGGGTAGTGCATACGCATTCTCATTTACTGGGGAACCTCCGCAGGTGGTGCTCCAGTAAAAAATGACGCACAGTTACATCAAGTTCAACGCTGAACCGGCTTTGAACCAAGCGATCTGCTCTTTATTGTACGAATGGGCTGCTTGCAACGTAGAAGCGGTGCCATCTGCATGTTCCACTTGAACCGTAAGCGCAGCACCGGGCTTCATCTGCGCAAGTCCCACGACAGAAAGACGATCTGTTTCCTGAATTTTCTCGTAGTCAGCTGGATCGGAAAACGTGAGCGCCAAGACGCCTTGCTTCTTCAAGTTGGTTTCGTGAATCCGCGCAAAGCTACGTACCAATACCGCACTCACCCCCAAATACCGAGGCGACATGGCAGCATGCTCTCGGCTTGAACCTTCTCCGTAGTTTTCATCTCCTACGATGATCCAGGGTTTACCAGCAGCCTGATACTGACGCGCGATGGCAGAAAGGGCTTCCCCTCGTTGATTGGTAAGCTGGTTCAGTCCTTTGCCCGCTTCTGAATGAAACGCATTCACTGCACCGAGCAACATGTTGTCACTGATGTGATTCAAATGTCCCCGAAACTTCAACCATCTACCAGCTGGAGAAATATGATCGGTCGTGCACTTGCCTTTTACTTTGACCAGTAGCAAGTGATGCTCAAAATCTTTGCCATTCCACTTGGCAAAAGGTGCAAGCAGCTGCAACCGATCACTATCCGGTGTCACATCTACCCGCAGGGCACCGCCGTCTTTCGCTGGAGATACATATCCACTTAAATCTGCTACGAAACCCTTCGGTGGCAAGCTGGGGGCTTGGGGACAGGTAAGTTTGAATGAAGTGCCATCAGATGCTTTTACCGAGTCTCGATTGGGATCAAATCCCACATCCCCTGCAACTGCATAGGCCACGACCATCTCGGGGCTGGTAATAAACCCGAGAGTTTCTTCATTGGAATCGTTACGACCTCGAAAGTTTCGGTTAAACGAAGTCGCGATGGCATTGCGTTGTCCCGTAGGCATGTCATCTCGACTCCATTGCCCGATACAAGGACCACACGCATTGGCCAATACCGTGCCACCAAAGTCTTGCAACGTCTTCAACAACCCATCGCGTTCGATGGTGGCAAAAATCTGACTGGAACCAGGCGATACAAAGAACGGCATTTTGGCACGAAGGCCTTTTTTCAATGCTTCTCCTGCTACAGCAGCGGCTTTGTAGATATCCTCATACGAAGAGTTGGTACAGCTGCCGATCAAACAGGCACTCCAAGTAGCCGGGTAGTTCTCCTTCTTTGCCTCTGCTTGCAGCAGGGAGACAGGACGAGCGCGATCGGGAGAGTGAGGTCCTACGATATAGGGCTCTAGGGTATCGAGATCGATCTCAATGAGCTGGTCATAATACCGAGCCGGGTCCTTTGCCACTTCGGCATCAGGTTGCAAATACACCGCATGCCGATCTGCCAACTCCGCTTGAGACTCACGACCGGTGGCTCGCAAAAACGCCCCCATATGAGCATCATAGGGGAACACAGATGTTGTAGCCCCCAACTCAGCCCCCATATTGGCGATAGTGCCTTTCCCTGTACAACTGATACTGGCCGTACCTGGGCCCCAGTATTCGACGATCTTATTCGTGCCACCCTTTACGGTGAGTAACTCGAGAACTTTGAGGATCACATCTTTCGGCGAAGTCCACCGTCCCAGTTTACCTGTAAGCTTCACCCCGATGGTTTTGGGCATGAGCAGCTCCCACGGCATCCCCGCCATCACATCCACCGCATCAGCACCACCTACTCCGATGGCTAGCATACCCAATCCGCCGGCATTGGGGGTGTGAGAGTCGGTGCCGATCATAAGTCCACCGGGAAATGCATAATTTTCCAGCACCACTTGGTGAATAATCCCTGCTCCTGGGCCCCAAAATCCGATCCCGTACTTCTCGGAAGCCGAGCGCAAGAAAAGGAATACCTCTGCGTTTTCCTTTTCCGCCACCTGCATATCGACGCCCACCCCTTTGTGAGCGCGAATCAGGTGATCACAATGCACGGTACTGGGAACCGCAACCTGTTTGCGCCCCGACTGGATGAACTGCAACAGCGCCATCTGGGCGGTAGCATCCTGCATGGCGACACGATCGGGGGAGAGGAGAATAAAGCTCTCCCCTCGCTTTAGCGCGGCTACATCTTGCCCAGGGGTAAGGTGACTCAGCAGGATCTTCTCTGTAAGCGTAAGGCCACGGCCCAAAGCGCGGCGCAACTCAGTATGTACCGCATCGAGTTTCTGATAGAGGGCGCTAACAAATTCGCGGGTAGTCGCAACTTCCATGCTCATGGATTTTCCTCGTGTACCGAATGGAATAAATCGGGTGAATCGAAACCCCGTCTCAGGTAGAGCTGGTGCCGCGCGTGAGCTTGGCGCCCAACCGCTCCAGTTGCATTGCCACAGGGTGGAGAGGATCGATCCTGGGTAGCTGCAGCGTGGGAAGGGATTTCTCTTGAACCAAGGCCTCAATATACTTCTTTAGTTCATTGATTGAATCGGTTTTTTGCAATATGGCATGCTGCTGGGCAATACTGTTTAACCGGCTGATCAAGTCTTGCAGCTGGTCATTATGGCGAATTTGGATGGGTTCGGGATTTTCTTGGTTCGACAGTTGATCAAGAAAGCGCCGGATGGAAACCAAGGGTCCATAAATTTGATGGGTATAGTGCGCCGATAAAAAAAGCGTGGCCAAAATAAACAACCCCAGCAATACCAGCCCCGCAATAAAGGGCGCCTGCAGTTTGTCCAAGGCAACCAGGCTCTGCATTTCATCCAACTGAAAATAGCGAATCAAGGCCTGGTAAATGTCCCATAGGTAATAGCCAAATACCGCCAACACCAAAATGGCAAAGACAACATTCAACAGCAAGAACATAATGCCAAACTTAAGTTGCTTGTATGGCTCAATCAGCAAAGCCCCTCGGCGAGATTGTTTCACAGCTGGCGTCCTTACGAAGTGGAATGGGAAATTGAAGAGAACTCTCCCTACAGTGTATCATGCAACCTCATCTCTGTGAGCGAGGGCCTCTCCTATGAAGTTTAAACGCGTACTTGTTGCCAATCGCGGTGAGATTGCCGTCCGTATCCTACGATCCCTGCGTCAACTCGGCCTTGAATCAGTCGCTATCTATGCTCATGATGATCGCCATAGCTACCATGTGAAGCTAGCGGACTATGCGGTTGCCTTACCTGAATCCCCAGAGGCACAGTCCCCCTACCTCCATATTCCCACCATCTGTGCAGCGGCTCGAGCCTCCGGCGCCCAAGCCGTACACCCAGGCTATGGATTTTTATCGGAAAATTCGGATTTTGCAGCTGCCTTAGAAGCCCAAGACACGATCTTTATTGGCCCCTCTTCAAAAGCCTTGCGTCAAATGGGCGACAAAATCGAGGCCAAGACCCTCGTACGCTCTCAAGGGATTCCTACGGTACCGGGAGATCTCTGTGAGCTTTTGGATATGAACCAAGTACAAGCGGTGGCAAGCAATATTGGATTTCCCGTCATTCTCAAGGCTTCGGCTGGCGGGGGCGGCCGAGGCATGCGCGTGGTAACCGAAGCCAAGGATCTTGCCGCGGCTTACGAGACGTGTCGACGAGAGGCCCAGAGTTATTTCGGAAATCCAGCGGTTTTTTGCGAACGCTTTATCGAAAATCCCCGGCATATTGAGGTGCAAGTGCTGCGCGATGCCCACGGAAACGGGGTCCATCTCTTTGAGCGAGATTGCAGTATCCAGCGGCGCAACCAAAAGCTCCTCGAAGAAGCGCCTAGCGTTTTTCTCTCCCCGAAGCAACGGATGGAGCTGGGGGCACGTGCAGTAAAAATCGCAGATGCTGTGGCATACTGCGGCGCTGGTACCGTGGAGTTCATTTGCGAGAGTCCCAGCGAAGCCTACTTCATGGAAATGAACCCCCGCATCCAAGTGGAACACCCTGTTACCGAGATGATCACCGGTATTGATCTTATCGAAGCCCAGATTCGCATCGCCCAAGGAGAGCCGCTGCCCTTCTCTCAAGCTGATCTACGGGTACAGGGCCATGCAGTGGAAGTGCGCATCAATGCCGAAGACCCAGACGTACACTTCATTCCAACCAGCGGCACCGTGGGCGCATTACAACTGCCCGGAGGCCCTTTTGTGCGCACAGAGACGCATCTGTACGCCGGCTACGCCTTGCCCACTCGCTACGACTCTATGCTGGCAAAGATCATCGCCTGGGGACCCACGCGACAAGCGGCACTCATCTGCTTGCTACGGGCCTTGCAAGAGCTTCGCATCGATGGCGTGGTGACCACCGCACGCTTTCACGAACGGTTGCTGCAACACCCCGTGTTTCAATCGGGGGACTTCACAACAAAATTTTTACAGACATATGCGAAGGACTTTGAAAAGGAAGAATGGGAAGTTGGAGAGGCCGCTGCTGCAGCGATGGGCGTGTATGGTCATTCTGCGATGTGACAGTTTTTTTGCTTTTTTACTGGGAACCAGCTGCGCAGTTTCCCAGTAAAAAAGCAAAAACAGAAAAAAAGAAAGGCACTCCATGGAATGGACCCTCACCTGCAACACGAGCCGTCACATCCTCACCTTAGGCACAGCCGCACAAGAAGCCACCCCGTTCTCCATACAAGTGGGCCCCACAAGGCTGACATTCCGATGGGATCGCGCCTTCCATACTTTGTTCCAGCAGGACATGCGAGAAGGGTTCCTCATTGAAACCCCATTTCCGGTACGAAGATGGGAACAAGATCCTCAAACAGGGGGCTTTATCTGCGAAATACGCATAGGAAATCAATACCGTACCCTCTATGGCTCTCTTCGCCCCTCAGCTGTGGAAACCCTGTTGCAAAAAAGCGTGTCTACAGCAGGGCCCGCCCCCGTCGTCTCTCCCATGACTGGAGTCGTACTGCGTATCGAAGTCGCGACAGGGGCTACTGTACAACCTGGGCAGGTGTTGGCCGTACTCGATGCAATGAAAATGGAAAACCAAATTTTGGGCAAACAAGTTGGAATAATTGAAAAAGTTCATATTTCTCCAGGTGAAAACGTGCACAAGGGCACGCGCCTCTTCACCTTATGCGCCCCATAAAATACTGCCGGCATGCTAAAGAGAAAGCGGGATTCTCCCGATGGGGGTTCGTACTTTCTGGCTTTTGCTATGGGGCATACTATGAAATGGATCTTCTCCCTTTTCGTTCTTATCAGCTGCGTAGGATGCATGAGCATGCCCTATAATAGCGAAGGATCTGCACCGCTTAATCAGGAAGAATTTCGTATGTATAGTACGGAAATTTTGCGTTGCTACAAAATCGGGGGTTCCCGCATTGTAAAGATTGATAACTTCCTCCGTTGCTTTTAGACAACGCCGAATTCACCCCACCCACAATAGTTTGAAGCAATAGACACCAGAGATGCATTACCATCTTGAAGCTCGTGAAGGCAACCTACTCTGATCTTGATTGAACCTTTTTTACTTTTCCCATTTCTATCGTGGAGCTAGGTGTTATCCGCGAGAATGCCTGGACTGGCGTTGCTCGGGTCAACCGTTTCTCGATCCCTGTTTTTTGTGATAACCAGAGTACGGGGAAGACGCCAAGTGAAGTCGCAGGTATTTCACAACACCCTACCCTGACAACATGTTATTTGTTTTTTCTCAGCTTCTATCCTTCTCTTTCGGGTAGGGTCTGCTGCGTTATTTCTTGCCAAATTCCATGAAACCAGTAGTATGCGCTACTTATTGTCTTCAGGAGAACCTTATGATTCAGTCTACTCTTTCTATTATTAAGCCCGACGGGACCCAGCGAAATCTCATCGGAAAAATCGTATCTCGCTTCGAAGAAGAGGGATTTGAAATCGCAGCCATGGAAAAGCGTCAGCTTTCCCTTCGCGAAGTAGAAGGATTCTATGCCGAGCACAAAGGCCGCGGATTCTTTGAAGAATTGACAACCTACATGAGCTCCGGCCCTGTGGTCGTAATGGTACTGCGCGGCGAAAATGCCATCGATCGCAACCGCCAGATAATGGGTGCAACCAACCCAAAAGACGCGGCAGAAGGCACCCTTCGTAAACTCTACGCACAAGACATCGGGATGAACACCGTACACGGTTCTGACTCCCCCGCCGCCGCCGAACGAGAGATCGGATATTTCTTTCCCAAAACGGCCATCTTTTAAGTATCCTTATCCTGCTCCATGTGCAGAACAGACAGCATGTCGCCCTAAAAATGGGCCTGCCTGTTCTGCGCAGTATTTGTTGTACCCAATGAGGCATCTGAATGAGTAACCTTGGTAAAAAAATCGCGTCGCAGCTGAACCTCAACGAAACCAACACCCTACAAGCCATCAAGCTCCTCTTCGAAGAAGAATGCACCATCCCCTTTATCACCCGGTACCGAAAAGAACGCACCGGCGGCATGGATGAAGTGCAAATTCGAGACATCCGGGACAACTATAAGTACTTGCTTGAACTCGAAGGATTAAAGACTCGCTACCTAAAAGTGGTAGAGGACTTGGCAAAAACCCAAGAATCCGTTCGCGCTCAATATCCCGCAATCGAGAAGAAATTTCTTGCCTGCACCACGAAGCAAGAACTGGAAGACCTCTATCTTCCCTACAAGCCAAAACGCAGAACCCGAGCCCAAATTGCCAAAGAAAAGGGTCTCGAGCCGATCTTGGAGAAATTACTGGAAGAACGTGCTTCCGTGCATGATCTCGACGCCTGGGTGCAAGCCTTCGTTACCGAGGCTTTGCCAAAAGAAGAGATCCTACAAGGGATCCAGGATATTCTGGCGGAGCGAATCAGCGAAAATGCGGAGTACCGCCTTGCCGCACGTACGGTGAGTTTCGATACCGCAGTATTGCGAGCTGAAGCGGCACCCACGACCCTTGCCCTCTTGGAGCAAGGCAATGCTGTGCCAGAAGATACGCGACAAACCATCGCCAAATATGCCAACTACTTTGAATATGCAGAATCCATCCAGCAGACCCAAGCCCATCGCGTAATGGCAGTACGGCGTGGAGAGGCGGAAAAAATTCTGCGCACCAGCATCGAATGCGACCGCGATCAGGTGCTCCACAAGTTACAACAAAAAGTACGCCAAGAATGGCCGGGAGCTAGCGATACCATCGCAGCTTGGTTGCAAGACACCTTACTCGAGAGCTACAAGCGCCTTATCAGCCCTTCCATTGAAACAGAAATTCGCGTGTTCTTGAAGAACCGCTCCGAGGAAGAGGCCATTGCGGTATTTGCCAAAAACTTGGAAAAACTGCTGCTCTTGCCACCGTTACCCGGCACTGTAGTTATGGGGGTTGACCCGGGCCTACGCACTGGATCGAAACTCGCTGTAGTCTCTGAAACCGGTCAGCTATTGGGCTACACTACGATTCACCCGAATTACGGGAACCTGGAATCAAACGAAACCCTGCAAGCGGTACAAAAGGTTCTCACGTTGATCCGCAAGTTTAAGGTCCAGTACCTCGCTGTGGGCAACGGAACCGGGGGTCGAGAGGTGGATCAACTGCTGAGCCATATCCTCAAGGCCAACCAGCTCAAGAATATCAAGCGCGTCATCGTGAACGAATCGGGTGCCAGCGTCTACTCGACAGAGCAGATTGCACGCGATGAATTTCCCGATTTGGATCCCACCATCCGAAGCGCAGTCAGCATTGCACGACGCTTGCAGGATCCATTGGCAGAGTTGGTCAAGATCGAACCTCGTTCCATCGGCGTAGGCCAGTACCAACACGATTGTAACGTGACCAAGCTGTCAAACAACCTAAAAGAAACTGTGGAAAGCTGCGTAAACCGAGTGGGTGTTGATATCAACACTGCCTCAGATAAGCTGTTAACCTATGTTTCCGGCATCGGCCCTGCGTTGGCAAAAAATATCGTGACCTACCGAAACGAACACGGTCTCATTCGTACCCGAAAAGAATTAACGGAAGTACCGAGCTTTGGGCCAAAGGCATTCCAACAAGCTGCTGGATTCTTACGGGTACTCAATGCAGAAAATCCCTTGGATCGTTCGGCTGTCCACCCAGAAAGCTATGCCATCGTAGAGAAAATCGCTGCCGATTTGAGCTTGAGTCTAGAAGACCTGGTCGGCAAAGAAGATGTGGTCAAAGGCATCGCCTTGGAGAAATATGTAAGTGAAGCAGTGGGAATGCCAACCCTGCTCGATATTTCTCACGAATTGGTAAAACCAGGGCGTGACCCACGGGGTACCTCTCGGTTTACCTACTCTAATGACACTGAGAAGCTTGAGGATCTCAAAGCCGGCATGAAGATGAAGGGACGAGTCACCAACGTCACCAATTTCGGGGCGTTTGTAGATATCGGCGTGCACCAAGATGGATTGGTACACATCAGCGAGTTGAGCGATCAATTTGTAAAAGATCCCACAACGGTAGTGGCAGTAGGAGATGTACTCGATGTGCAGGTACTCCAGGTAGACATGCTACGTCGTCGCATCAGCTTGACGTGCCGTACCCAGCGTCCACCTGAAGCTGCGCCGCCTGCTGCACAAGCCAATGCCGGAGGCCCTCGTGGACCTGCCCGTCCTGCTTCGCGCCCCGGACAAAGTGGACCTCGACGCCCTCACTCGAGCGGCCCTCAAGCCGGTCGCCCGGCACCGACAACAGGTTCTCGCCCTCAGCCGATGCATACGCCGCGACCACCGAAACGAGATGAGCCTCATTTCTCTCTTGGGGATTTGCTGAGCAAGTTTAACTCTTGATTGAGGCTACCTAGTTTTTTCTAAAAACCCGATTTTTAGCTCGTCATCCCCAGCGACCTTTGGTCGCGTGGGGGATCCCCCACGATCGGGGGAGATGCCCATACGGCCGAAGCGGCCTGGGCATGACGGGGGGGGGATAACATCCCTACTCAAAAATCTTTTGAAAAAACCCGCTTCCATGCTTCTTCACTTTATCCCCGGAAAGATCCGCAAACTGCTCCAGTAACTCTCGCTGTTCCTTCGAAAGTTTCTTTGGCACTTGAATATCCAGCTCGACATACAGATCTCCACGACCCACACCACGCAAATGGGGAATCCCAGCGCCGGGAATCAGGATCCGATGTCCAAAGGGGACCCCAGCTGGAATCGAGATCAGAGTTTCCCCTTCAAGGGTTTCTACCGTACATTCACATCCCAATGCTGCTTGCACAAAAGAAATGGGCTCCCGCATCACAATATCCCACTCTTCGCGAGAGAATCGTTCGCTCTCGGCTACATGAAGCACAACGTACAGGTCCCCGCGAGAGCCTCCACCGGCACCTTCTTCGCCTTCTTCACTTACCCGCAGTTTGACACCACCATCAACACCAGCAGGAATTTTCACCGACAGTTTTTTTGTTTCAAGGGTGACGCCATTGCCGCTGCAAACCTTGCAAGGATTCACGAGATACGACCCTTCTCCGCGACAATCAGAGCAAGGACTTGCCACACTGAAGAATCCTTGGCTGCGACGCACCTGTCCGGCGCCACCGCACGTGGAACAAGTGGTACGCTTTGAACCTGGTGCTGCACCACTCCCTTTACAAGGAGAGCAAGCGACATGACGCTGGTACTCAATTTCTTTGCTTACGCCAAAGACGGCTTCCTTGAATGTCAGCTCCAGGTCATAGCGAAGATCAGCACCGCGACGCCCACGGCCTTTTCCGCCCCCTCCACCGCCAAATCCGAAGAAATCTTCAAAAATGGAACCAAAACTCTCAAAAATATCCTGTGCATCCTGAGGACCTTGATAGCCTTGCCCCTGTAAACCTGCATGCCCATATTGGTCATAGATCTGGCGTTTGCGGTCATCGGTGAGCACTTCGTAAGCTTCGGATGCCTCTTTAAACTTGGCTTCCGCTTCAGCATTCCCGGGATTTCGATCCGGGTGATGCTGCATAGCTGCTTTTCGATAGGCCGCTTTGATCTCCGCTTTGGAGGCGGAGCGTGTCAGTATCAATATTTCGTAGTAATCGCGTTTGCTCATGGGGTTATCCTAAAAATCCAATCGATCGGTATATGTAGCATGTTCCAGGCGGCTTGCAAGCACAGAAGGCATCCGTCTGTTTTATTTGCTGTTTTCATATCCAAGGTGATTTTGGTTTTGTCGTATGGTACGAAGAGCACCCATTTTACCTGAGATTTTTATGAACCGCACCCTTCTTCCACTCTACGAAGCCCTTGAAAGCGGCCGGCTCTGCCTGGTACCGACCGATACCGTATTGGGTTTGAGCCTACATCCCTTGCGGCCCGAGGCATGGCATGCCTTGGAAGAGATCAAAGGCCGCACGAGCCAAAAACCCTGTGTCCACCTTGTGGCGAGTTTGGAGCAGGCCTTGCACTACTGGGCCCCTCTCCCTGCACCTTGGATGGAGCTTGCAGAACCATGCTGGCAAAACGGTGCTACCATTATCTGGGATCTACTTCCGCACATTGGGGCGCCCTTTCGTTCACCAGCCGGCTCTTTGGCGCTGCGAGTGCCCTACAGACAACCTACGTTATTGCCTCTTCTCCAAACCTTGCAAGTGCCACTTCCCACCACCAGCGTAAATCGCAGCGGTACCCCGCCCATTACTGCTTGGCAACCGGCACAGGAATTTATACAAGGCACCTCGATCTATCTGCCAGAGGCTGGGCTGTTTTCTCTACCGAATCCCCAAACCCTGCCCTCAACACTGCTGCAACTCCATGCAGATGGCAGCGCCACCCTGTTGCGAGAGGGGACCTTGACCCGATCACAGCTTTGTACCTGGAAAGGAATGACCCTCCGTGTCTCTTCATAACTCTCCTAGACCTTCCTTGATCCTTGCCAGCACCTCCCCACGACGCCAAGAATTCTTGCGCAATATGGGACTGTCCTTTCGGATCGTAGCGCCATTGGTGGAAGAAATCCCCAAACCGGGCGAAGCCATTCTCGATTATGTGTTGCGCAATGCACGAGAAAAAGCCCAATGGGTAGCAGATCATGAACATGCGGCCGGCCATGAGCACTTGGCTGTGATTGGGGCGGATACCATCGTGATGCTCGGCAGTCGCTTGCTGGAAAAACCTCGAGATGCAGCAGAGGCATACGATATGCTTCGCTTCCTTTCGGGCAAAACCCATACTGTGCAAACGGCTATGGTGCTGCGCATGGTGGAAGGTACCCACATACGAGAGCGCGCCGAAATTTTTGCCACGGAGGTTACCTTCCGTCCTCTCTCCGATGGAGAGATCTACGACTACATCGCAACGGGAGAGCCCATGGATAAATCCGGGGCGTATGGCATACAAGCCGATCGAGCCTCTTCTTTTGTGACAGAAGTACGAGGCTCCTATTCCAGTGTGCGGGGATTGCCGTTGGCGCAGTTGCATATGTGGTTGCAAGCTGAAGGCTTTTTTTGATTTTATTTAATTGGGAAAGCAGCTGCGTACCCTAAGAAGTAAACAACCTGTTTTTATAGAGGGTT
>CANIBL010000055.1 GCA_947466225.1 Deltaproteobacteria bacterium | reverse complement strand
GTCCTTCTTGTCGTCCTTCTTGTCGTCCTTCTTGTCGTCCTTCTTGTCTTGCCCTTTCTTTTTCTCTTCTTCGATTTTGCGTTTTACCCAGGCCAAATTTTCTGTTGCGGCTTTGTCCTGAGGTGACAGTTGCAAAACTTGTTCATACGCGCCGACAGCTTCTTGTAGCTTGCCCTTTGCCACCAAGGTATTGCCCAAGTTAAACTGAGATTTTACTTGTAGCTGGGGATCCTTGGCTTGCCCTGATTTGGCGAAGCCTTCGAGAGCTCCATCGAATTTTCCGGCTCGGTATTGGCTTACAGCTCGGTTGTAGGTAGCCACTAGATCGTCCGGATTTTTTTCTTCGTCTTGATGATAAGAGTCAGCTGCTTTTTCATACTCTTTCTTTTGGTACAAGCCATCTGCAGTGGAACCGGCCTCGCCTCGATCTGGCAGCGCCACTAGTGCAAGGGGCAATAGCCATCCGCTTATGATAAGCCCATTCTTGCGTCTGCGAGGCGGAATAAACTCGCGCCATGCAGACTCCAAAAAGAGTAAAAACAAGGCGATCAAGAGAAACCATGGGAACCGTTCGTACCAAATTTTCTGCCGCGTTGTCCCATAAGTTTGATCCGGTAGTTCACCTCGAATGCCTTTCTTATAAATGGTCTCGAGTTCCAAGTCTCCCGTGGTGGAGCGCAGGTATTGGCCTCCGGTGAGCGTTGCGATTTCTTCCAGGGTTTTTGCGTCCAATCGACTTACAATGAGATTGCCGGCTCCGTCTTTTTTAAAGCCTCCTTTTTCCAAGGGAATGGGCGCTCCTTCTTCGCTACCGATTCCAATGGCAAAAATTCGAATGCCTTTATATTTTGCTTTTTGTGCAACCTTTAGAGGGTCCGTACCATGATCCTCTCCATCGGTAATGAGAAGAATGGCTTTGCCTTGGCTTTCCTCAGGGCTGGCTTTTTCTAGGCTATCGATGGATTTTTGGATTGCCGTACCTAGGGCTGTTCCTTGTACTGGCATGAGATTGATATCGAGTTGGCTGATAAACATTTTGGCCATTCGATAGTCTTGGGTCAGAGGGCATTGCACAAAGGCTTCTCCTGCAAAGGCTACGATGCCGATGCGATCTCCTTGTAAGAGCGAAAGAAGATCGATGACTTCTCGCTTCGAACGCTCCAGCCGAGAAGGAGAAATGTCGGTAGCCAACATAGAAGTGGACAAGTCCAATGCCACCATGACGTCGATGCCCCCTTTCGGCACATCCCTCCATTCAAAGCCCCATCTAGGTCGGGCCAAGGCGAGGGTCAAAAATGTCCACGCCAGGACGACACAGAGCATCTTGTACCATGCCCGTTGGGGCAGCCAGCGCTGGGTCAGCAGTTCAGAGAATCGACTGCGGGCCAGTTGGCTCCAAATTTTTTCTCGTCGACGGTGTTGGTATACCAATAGACCGAAGAGAAAAGGTACAGCCCATAATAAGAGTAAATAGTGAGGGTTTTGAAAGTCCATTAGGGTACCCATCTCAAACGGGTGAATCGCAACAAGAGCTCCAAGAGAAAGAGGCCCCATGCGATCCAGGCCCAGGATTCATAGGTTTCGTCGTATTGTTGAAAAATCTGTGCCTTGGATTCTGACTTTTCCAGTTGGTCGATGGTGGCATAGACTTTGAATAAATTTTCTGTGTCGGCTGCTGTGAAATACTTACCCCCTGTGGTTTCGGCAATCTGGGTTAGCAGCTTATCATCGAGGTCGAGGACCACTTGGGTATAGCCTCTCTCGGTACGAATGGGCACCGGTCCGTGGCTACCGATCCCAATGGTATAAATCTTAACCCCCATGACTTTGGCAGCTTCAGCTGCAGAGAGTGGGTTGAGTTTGCCTGCGTTGTTGCTACCGTCGGTGAGGAGCACAATAATTTTACTTTTGGCCTTAAGTTCTTTCAGTCTATTTGTAGCAACCCCGATGGCATCTCCGATTGCGGTAGCATCCCCTGCCATCCCAATCTGCACTTGATCCAAAAAGGTGAGGAGCACATCATGATCTAAGGTAAGCGGCGCTTGGGTATACGCATGCGTACCGAATACCACCATGCCCAGTCGGTCCTCCGTTCGTTTCTGAATAAATTGGGAGAGTGCATGCTTTACCACGGAGAGACGGTCCTGGCGCTTACCCTCTAAGACAAAGTCCAAGGCCTGCATACTACCGGATGTATCCAGGACGAGCATGATGTCGAGACCATCGGTTTTCTTTTCTCTCTGGGCACGACCGGTTTGCGGCCGCGCCAGTGCAATGATGGTAAAAAAAATTGTGAGGCATCGTAGTATAAAGAGCAGATGTCGAAAGCGGACCCATACAGAGGGAGAGACCCGTTGCACCGCATCCCCAGAGGGGATTCGTACCGCTGGTCGTTGTCGCAGATATCCATGGGTAAGTGGAATCAAGAGCAACAGAAGCAAAAATGCATAGGGATTGGCAAACCACATGTCCTAATTTCCTCTCTCAGCCGGTGTCTCCAGGGTTTGATTCCACCACTTGAGCCATCCGATGATTTGCCCATGACATGCCTGGGCTTCTTGTAGGGAGGTTTCAGCTTTGGCAAATTTAATGACGTCGGAACGTTCAAAAAATTGCATCAGCTCCTGTTTTCTGTCCACAGAAAAATGTGGCAAATGCTGGACGCGAAATCGAAGCTCTCGCAATGTCATCTCTGTGGCAGAAAACCCACAGCTAAGCTCAAGGTAGCGACGCAGCCCCAGGTTGAGTTGATAGAAATATTCCGCTTGAGCTTTGCCCACAAAAGGCTCTGGTGGCAGCAGTTGTTGGAGGAAACGCCCTGCAACCAAAAGAGGATCTTCCGGTGGGGGAATCGGTCGCGATTTTTTTCGTTTCCACAGCCAGTAGGCAAGAAGACTGATCAGAATCAGGGCAGCTCCGAGCAGGGCCCACATACGCCAATCCCCCCAATTCCACACATAGGGGATAATTTCGCGAATATCATGGGGCAGATGATCCGGTTCTGGAGGCGCAGCGCCAGGGGCCACCGGTGCTGCTGGTACGGGAGTCACAGCTGGACTACTCATCGACTGCCTCCCTTCGCGCGTCGCTCTCGCTCATGCATGAGTCGTACCAGAGGCCGCACCACAGAATCTTGGGTGGAGAGAAAAAAGAAATCGGTCTTGTTCATGTGAAAGTATTGTTGCAAGGCCTCTGCATGGGCTGTACCCAGCTGAGCATATTGCCTTCGACTTGCTGCACTCGAGGTATCGAACCAATATCGAGCATGAGTTTCCGCATCTTCTAAGGCGATGAGGCCGGCAGGTAGAACCTCTCGCTCCCACGGATCATATACGGGAACACAGACGAGATCGTGTCGCCTTCGAATGGCTTGTACCGGTCGCTGCCATTCGGTGCCAAAGAAATCAGATAGGCAAAAACACAAGGTTTTTCGTTTGCAAACACCGGCCAAAAATTGGCTCACCTCTGCCATGCGGGTTTCTTTGCCGATGGGTTGATGCTCCAATACGGTTCGGATAATTTGCCAGATATGGGCGCGACCTTTTTTAGGAGGGAGGAATTTTTCTACATGGTCTGAGAAGATCAAAAGGCCGACCTTATCGTTGTTTTTACTTGCCAAAAATGCCAGGACGGCAGCTAGCTCTGCTGCGATTTCTTGTTTGAATCGCCCGGTGGTACCGAAAGACATAGAGGCACTCACATCTATCAGCAGCAGTACCGTAAGCTCTCTTTCTTCGTGATACACCTTCACAAAGGGATCGTTCATGCGAGCGGTTACGTTCCAATCTAGGGTACGCACGTCATCCCCGGGTTCGTATTCACGTACCTTTTCAAACTCCATGCCCAGCCCTTTGAAGACAGAAGAATATTCCCCTGCCAATGCATTGGTGGCCAGATGCCCGGCTTTGAGTTGGATGTGCTGAATTTGCTGCAAGAGAGAAGCGGATAACATGTGCGGCGCTCCTTACGGTACTTCCACTCGATCCAATACTTTTGTGATGATGTCTTCCACGGACATGCCTTCGGCTTCCGCTTGGTAGGTGCGGCGTACGCGATGGCGCAAGATGTCCATGGCCACATCCTTGACATCTTGGGGGGTCACATAGCTGCGACCTTCTAGGAGTGCATTTACGCGGGCGGCACGGTCGATGTTGATGGAAGCACGAGGACTCGCGCCGCTTTCAATCCAGGCAGCTAGATCGGCGCATCCACACTCCGCTGGGAATCGCGTCGCAAACACCAGGTCCACGATATAGGTGCGGATTTTGTCTGCGATATAGACGCGTTCCACCCACTCGCGAAGTTCGCGAATGTCTTGCTTGGATGCCACTTTCTCCAATACGGGCGCAATGAGGGCGGCACTGCGTACGAGAATTTCTTTTTCCTCCGCCTTGGTGCCGTAGGTGACATTGACTTTGAAGAGGAAGCGGTCCATTTGGGCTTCTGGTAAAGCGTAGGTCCCCTCTTGGTCGATGGGGTTTTGGGTGGCCATTACCAAAAAAGGTTCTTCCAAAGGCCAGGTTTGTTCGCCGATGGTCACTTGGCGCTCTTGCATGGCTTCAAGAAGGGCGGACTGTACTTTGGCTGGAGCGCGGTTAATTTCATCCGCCAAAACGAAGTTGGCGAAGATAGGTCCTTTTTTGACGCGAAACTCAGACGTTCGCGGATCATAAATTTGGGTGCCAATCACATCAGCAGGTAAAAGATCAGGGGTGAATTGCACCCGCTTAAAGGTCAGGCTGGTACAATCTGCCAATGCTTTAATGGCGGTGGTTTTCGCCAATCCCGGCACACCCTCGAGGAGGACGTGGCCTTGGGCGATCATGGCAGACAAAAGGCGTTTGCCAACATGGGCTTGGCCGACAATGCGCTTTTCCAACTCACGCAGAATGGTATGGGCCTTTTGTGCCTGCTGTTGGATCTGGGGGTCCAGTGCGGTAGGATTCATTTCTCCGAGCATATGCGTCACACTCCCTGGTAGTGAGCGACTGTTATACCGTACAATGAGATTCTAATTCAATCGCCAGTTGAGAGGGAAGGGTGGATGGATTATAGAGTGGGGGCTTCTTTTTTTACTGGGGAACCAGCTGCGCAGTTTCCCCAGACGCCTCCTTGCAGGGAGCGGTGGAGAGAAACGAGAGCTTGGGAAAAAATCCCACAAGGAGACACAGCCGGCGCTCAGACAGAATCTTCCCCCCTCTCAAAATCGCAGATTGAACCCACATCAAGGACACCCAAATTTGTGGCTGCGATTTGTGATCCGTTGGGCCCCTTCTGTCTGGCAGCCCTTGTCGCTTCATAGGATTTTTTCCCAAGCTCTCGTTTTTCTCCTCTGCGCAGGGAAGAGGAAGTAATAAGGAAATTTGGAGGTACGGCCAAGGGCAGCAGATTTGGGGGCCCCGGCGGGTCACAAATCGCAGGCAAGAATCAGAAATCTGGACAAGAATTTTGCCTGCGATTTTGAGAGGTCGGAGGATCCGATCGCCGCGCCGGCCTTGGCTGTATCTTCGAATTTTCTTGCCATCCTGCTCTCTAATTTTAGCAAGGAGGTGTGGAGACTGCGCAGCTGGTTCCAAAAAAAGTATAATAACCAAAAAGGCCATCTATGAACCTATATGCTTATACATCTGCTATCGAACTGGGGTTGATTTTTTCTCTGGTGGGTATCGGGGTATTTTTCACGTTCCGTATACTGGATTTTCCTGATTTGACCGTAGATGGAAGTTTTCCCTTAGGAGCTGCCGTAAGTGCAGTGCTGGTACATGGGGGCTGTAATCCCTGGCTGGCATTGCTGGTATCCCTCGCGGCTGGCAGCACAGCCGGATTGTGCACAGCATGGCTGCATACCCGCTTGCGGGTGGTGCATTTATTGGCCTCCATCGTGACCATGACGGCGTTGTACTCGGTAAATTTGCGCATTATGGGCCGGCCTAACTTGGCTCTTTTGGAGGAAGAAACCATTTTTTCGTGGGCGTCTCGTATCCTCTCCCTCTCGCAATCCAGTGTAATTTTGTGTGTGAGCGGTAGTATCGTGGCCTGTGTGCTTATGCTGGCGTGGTGGTTTTTGCGTACTGAGCTGGGTCTTGCCTTACGCGCTAGCGGAAACAATCCGATCATGGCGCGCGCCATGGGGGTTTCCACTCATGGCATGATTTGGCTCGGGCTGGGTATTTCCAATGGTCTAGCTGCTTTTGCCGGTGGACTGTATGCGCAAGCCCAGGGCAGCGCCGATGTGGGGATGGGCATTGGTACTGTGGTGGCTGGACTTGCAGCCGTGATTATTGGAGAGGCGGTACTCCCTACTCGTCGTATTGGGTGGATGCTGGTCCGCGTGTGTGCGGGGTCGATATTGTATCGAGTGGCCATGGCGTTTGCCCTTTCCCTCGATACAGGATCTGCCTGGTACTCCGTCCGCTCTAGCGATCTGAACTTGGTGACAGCAGGGTTGGTGGTGCTCTTTTTGGCTGTTTCGCAGAGGAAAAAAAGGGGTCGGCCATGATTCGAGTAATGGGTGTAGACAAAACGTTTTTACCGGGTACGCCGGATGCGCGTCCCTTGCTTCGAGATTTCAATTTATCTATTGGATCTGGGGAATTTGTCATCCTTCTGGGGGCCAACGGAGCGGGGAAATCCACCTTGTTTCATCTCCTCGCGGGCACAGAGTCTGTGGATCGTGGACAAATTTGGCTCGATGGTTTAGATGTAACCGCGCGCACAGAGCCGCAACGAGCGCAGTGGATCAGTCGCGTGTTTCAAGATCCGCGTCAAGGCAGTGCAGCTGCACTAACTTTAGAAGAAAATCTGGCTTTGGCGCTGCGCCGGGGATTACCTCGCCGGTTGAAAGGATTTCACCATGCGCTTTCCCGTGCAGTGGCAACGGTCAAAGAACTGGGGATGGGGCTCGAGTCTCGACTTCAAGATCCTATGCAGCTCTTTTCAGGTGGGCAGCGTCAAGCGGTTACCTTGCTAATGGCAACGGCATTGCGCCCCAAGATTCTCTTGCTAGATGAGCATACGGCTGCGTTAGATCCTCATGCGGAGGCGACGATCTTGGCTTTAACCGAGCGTACCATTGCAGCACAAGGCCTTACAGCGCTGATGATTACCCATAACTTGAGCCATGCACTGCGATATGGCACCCGATTGATTATGCTCCGGGGCGGAAAAATTGCATTGGATATTAGAGGGGAAGAAAAGAAGGCGCTTCGATTGGAAGAGTTGTATGCAAAATTTGGAGCCGAGGAGCGGACTTGAACCGCTGACCTACGCTTTACGAAAGCGCCGCTCTACCAACTGAGCTACATCGGCATGGAGTAATGAAGCCGCAATTCTAGAAGACCCAGTGTGGTTTCGCAAGGATTTTTTGCCTCCATGTTATACTTACCTTCATTCATACGCCCATTTTTACGTACTGATCTCTTTGTCGAGGTGGCCATGCGCAGAGAGTGTATCGGGTTGCTTCTCCTTGTTTTTAGCATAGTGGGGGGAGGGTGCGCCGCGGATAACTCGACTCCTACAGGAGAAGAGTTGGTATCGACTCCGGTTTCAGTCACAGACTCCGCCTCAAAGGCCCCTCTTACTATTGAAAATATTGCTTTCCTTCATGCAGATTGGTGGGAAGGAAGTGAGCTTATGATCACCGGTACCGGGTTTTTACCTGGTAGCAAGGTGACGCTGAGTTTATCGAATGTAATCAAAAACACGCTGTGTCTGAACAACCAAACGAATCTTGCCGGCACACAGATGAAATGCCTGGTTCCCAAGTTGACACAGGAGCTCCTTGTCGGAAAGGGGGCGAGGGCAGGCATGCTGGCAGGAGTAGAATTTTCGATTGTAGTAGAAAATATCAACGGAGAAACCACGAAGTGGGTACAAAAAATTGGAGAATATTGGGGAGGCAACCTCAATATAAAAAAAGAACCATCTGAGATAGCAAAAAAAGCCAGAGAGACCCAATCATCCCCCGAGTCCGAACTCTGAGCTTCCCCGCCCAAAACCACCTCCATCAGTTCATGGGTCTAGAACGGGGCTACTGAGCTTACCTCGACGGTAGCAAATTTTAGTAGGGGGCCGATGGTATGGGTGAGCCGGAGGCAGGAGGTGAATATTGCAGCTCTGTTCGCGTTCGAAGTATCACTGAGTTGACTTGCACAACATCGGTCTTTGATCGTGACTTTTTTCCCTCTGACGATGTCACACCGATCGTTTTCTACGGAAATGATTCTAGGGCGAAAATTCTTCGTGGGTTCCACCTCGACTAGAGATTTCGTTTTTCGGAGCAAAAATAGCCTTTTTCTTGTCAGAGCTGATCTGATACAAGCTTGTCGTCTGACCATTTTTTTTTTGCTTGGATTGGAATCTGTGATGAGACGAAAGTTAGCCCTCCTTTTTTGTTTCGGGTCTGTGACGGCTTGGTGTGCAGAAAATCGTATTGTACAAAGACGTACTCAAGAATCCGAGGGCCCAGTCTTGATTAAAGCATTTCAGAGGGGGTTTTCCCCTACATGCCCCGAGGAAATCAAGGTGGCTACCGAACTGGATACAATTTCTGTACCTAGGGTTCTGGGGTTTTCTCAAATTGCTACATGTTCTTCCTTGGAGAGGGACGTGCAAGCCGATGAGTGGGGTGGATGGGCGCAGCAGATGTGGGGGAATGCTGAAGGAGGGATTTTTCTCTCGGGTATGCTTTTTCACTGGTGGAGGCTTTCTACAAAGGAAGAAGCCGAGGCTGGATGGGTTTATCCAATGTCTTCGATTGTTGTACCTGTTGGTACTCTGATGTGTGGCGCAGCTTCCATGGTGGGAGCGTACTTTTCAGGCCAAATAAAAAAAGAGTGGCAGAAATCCATAGCAGAGGTGAGCCGCAACAGACTGAATTTGGATCCACTATATCCTATTATTTCAAACGCCTTTCAGCAAAATCCTGCCTTGCGTTTTTCTTCTCAGCAAGTGGAAAAACTCGTACTCAGTTTGATGCAACGTCCGAAAGGGCTGATTGTAGAGTAAGATTTACCTACTGCGCTTTCGTGCCAAAGAAGGCCGGGAATATATCGTTTCTTCTCTTCGTTCCTCTTTATACCAACGCACCACAGCTGCTTTTGCGATGAGGCGATGTGGTCGCACCTCTACTGCTTCCAACTCCCGCATTTTCTCGAATTCTGCTTGTACGGTGCGCCAGTGTTGGGCTGACTCGGCTTGCTGCATCTGTACCAGGGACAAGATTCGCGTAAGTGCTTCTTGGATAGAGAGGAACTCTCGTTGTTGCATTGCCAACATCTCGACCCGTTGCTGCAGATCTGTGAGTGTAGCTTCCACTCGTAGAGTTACTTGGGTGCTATGTGCCAGCTGCGAGGAAAGGGGGGGGACGATTTCTTGGCGTTGATGATGCAGAGCGGTTTGCAACTGTTGTGTTTGTTGCGCCAGTTCATGGCCAAAAATGGCGCGACTTTGGGTGGAAAAATCACCCAATAGGGTCTGTAAACTGCGAAGGGATACTTCGGTCTGAGTTTCTAGGTGCTGTACGGCCTCCTCGATTACAGAGGAGGATTTTTTGTGACTTGAACTGGGCTTTACCCAGGCAAGGTAGGCCTCAATATCGCAGTCGCGGTACACGGGGCGGATGTAACGCCCCATCTTCGTGCGACCGACGCGCAATTCTTTGCCCGAGATTTGGGTCAAGCGAGAGCGCTTAAGACCCAGGCGCTCCATCACCGCATCGGCATCGAGGGAAAACATCTCAAAATAGGGCTCTGCCCCGGTGAGCCATACCACCATGGGCAATGGCTCAGGCTCTGGAGTTGGTTGTGGCACCGCCACCCAGGGTGGGGCAACCTCATAAGATTCATACATGACAGCGATCCGTTCTTAGTTTCCACAAAGCATTATGGTACAAGCAGAGCTACCTTTGTACCAAGGAGAGTTTCATGTTTTTTGCCCAAATTCGAGCAGTAGGCTGTGCCTTACCCCCTTACATTGTAACCAATGATGAGTTGGCAACCCATATGGATACGAGTGACACCTGGATTCGCGAGCGATCTGGGATCGTGGAGCGGCGGCGCGTGGCGGATGGCGTGGGTACATCCCACTTGGCCATTGAGGCGTCGCAGCAGGCATTGCAGCAAGCTGGACTAAAGGGCGAAGATTTGGATCTGATTTTGGCTTCGACCTTGAGTCCCGATTACTACTTTCCCGGCATTGGCGTACAGATTCAACATGGATTGGGTTGTCGCAATATTCCAGCCATAGATTTACGAGCCCAATGCAGTGGATTTTCTTGGGGCTTAGCCACGGCTGATGCGTTTATGCGCACAGGTCGCTATAAACGGGTCCTGCTGGTAGGCGCCGAAATTCACTCGCGTATTTTGGAACTCAGCAATCGCAATCGTAACTTCTCTGTGCTTTTTGGAGATGGAGCGGGCGCTGCGATTCTGGAAACCCAAACAGGTGAAGAAGTTCCTACGGCACAAAATTGCATCCGCGGTCTCATCGACCATGAAATGGGCACTGATGGAAGTTGTGCAGAGATGCTCTATTTACGCCGCCCGGGCAATGCGGGAGAACCTACGTTTCAAGATTTGGGCGAGGTCCGCAGCGAGGCCTCCCTGGCGCACATGGATGGGCAGCAGGTATTTAAGCATGCGGTAACTCGGATGTGTGCGGTGATGGAAACCTTGTTGACCAGAAACGGGCTGCGACCTGCAGACCTGGATTTGGTCATCCCCCACCAGGCTAACTTGCGTATTACCGAGATGCTGCGGCGGAAGTTCGACTTGCCAGAGGAAAAAGTAGTGAGCAACATCCATAAATACGGCAATACCACCGCTGCTACACTGCCACTTTGTATGGTGGATGCACAAGCGGATGGCCGGCTGGCGCCGGGTAAGTTGGTGGCTACAGTGACCTTTGGTGCTGGGTTTACCTGGGGCGCTAATTTGTTGCGTTGGTAACTCGTAACCAAGCTCGTTTTCCCGTATTTGTGGGCACCTTTTCCCAGCTCCAGCCAGCTGCAGAAAAGGCCTCGCGAACCCCTCGGGCCACACTATACGTCACCAAAGTGGCTGTAGGGGCTGTGACCCGGCGAAGTTGGGTAAGCCACGCCTCGATCCATAGCTCAGGGGCTTTCTTGGCGGAAAAGGGATCATACCAGATCAGCTCCCAGCCAGTGGCAGGCACATGGGCAGCTAGAGTCTCGCGAATGTCTCCAATCACGCAGGTCCATCGGCACATGCTGGGTTGAGAGGGGTGAGAAATCTCCGCCCTCCAAACTTCGCCCTCACAAAAAATCGGGGAGAGTGCATGCACCCATCTTCGCCAATTTTCGGGCCAGTTGGTTTGCCAGGTGCCTTGGGCGGTACGTAGAGGCTTAAAAAGAGCGGCATTTTTTTCAAAGCTGGTGAGGTGGAGCGACGCGGTTGCGGCCGGATCTGCCATCCAGCTTTCAATGGCACATAATGCGTTGTACCCCAAGCCCAGACCTACATCGAGGACGGAGATAGGTGTTGGTTGGTGCCACCGAGCGGCAATACCCGAGGCTTCTACATAGAGGCTTTGGGCTTCGGATTTGGCGCCAGAACGAGAGTGATAGCACTCCCCGACTTCGGTGCAATAAAGAGAAAAACTTCCATCCTCAGTACGGATGAGTGGCGGAGAAGTCTGCATATCTACCACGAGAGGATTCCTTATCAGTTGACGACAGCCTGCGGTTGGGGTAGGTATAGGGCTCTGTTTTTCCCACCGTCGGGGCGTAGCGCAGTTGGTAGCGCGCGTGCTTTGGGAGCATGAGGTCGCAGGTTCGAATCCTGTCGCCCCGACCATCTTATTTTCACACACAGTTTGCAATATATAGAGAACATGACGGTTTCTGTCTACGTTCTCTTTTCTTATTAAACCGCAATCTGAATGGGTTGCCAGGCCGTTTTCTTATCCCCCTTCTTTGCCTTACGTACACAAGC
>CANIBL010000054.1 GCA_947466225.1 Deltaproteobacteria bacterium | reverse complement strand
TCAGGGGCCATTCCTGCGGAAATTAAGGTAGAGCAACAAACGGAAGTCGGTGCAAGCCTTGGCCCTGAATTGGCCAACCAAGGGATCAAAGGGATCGTAATTGGTTTGATTTGTGTGCTCCTCTTTATGTTGCTTTACTATCGCCGGCCTGGTTTTATCGCTTGTATCGCGTTGATTTTGAACGCCGTTTTCCACTTGGCGATTATGGCTGGGTTTGGGTTATCCTTTACGCTGCCGGGTATTGCAGGGTTCATTTTGACTCTGGGTATGGCGGTTGATGCCAACGTATTGATTAATGAACGGATTCGCCAAGAGCTTCGCGAGGGCCGTCATCCCCGCAAGGCTGTGCCTGTTGCATTTACCAAAGTATTTTGGACCATTATCGATGCCAACGTAACGACCTTGATTGCAGCCTTCGTTTTGCTGGAGACCAACACCTCCGGGCCGATTCGCGGATTTGCGGTTACCTTGATCATTGGACTTTTGGTGTCCGTATTCGTAGCCCTCTATGGTACTCGTCTTCTTTTTGATGTCGCCATGACGCGCATTCCAGAACGGAATTTGAAGGCATGGCTGGGCGTGAAAAATGCGGATCACAAGGTACGCAACATCAATTTCCTACGAGCAGGTTCTTTCTCCACTATGATTACCGTGATGTTGGCCTTGGCTGTGATTGGGGCAACCGTCTTCAAAGGCATTAATTTTGGGGTTGATTTTGCCGGTGGTACGGAAATGACCATGGAATTTGCCAAGGATGTAGAGCCAGGGCAAATTCGAAAAGTAGCGGAAGAGTCTGGGTTGGAAGGTGTGAACCTCCAGGCTCTCGAAGGTGGCAAGAAGCAGTATTTGCTTCGCTACGATGCTTCTAAGCAGGAGAAGGTACAAGCAGATGGCACAACGGAGCTGAAAGCCGAAGATTCTCATAAGTTCCTTTCTTTCAAAGCGGCGCTGTTGGAAAAATTGAAAGACCATGGGCCTGAGATTGCCAAGATTGACTTTGTCGGCCCTCAAGTCGGAAGCGAACTGCGGAGTCAAGGGATTCTCTCTGTGCTCTACGCGATCATGGCAGTTGCCTTGTACATTGCCTTCCGGTTCGATATGCGTTTTGCCCCAAGTGCATTTGCCAAGATGATTTTGGATACGGTGATCATGTTTGGCTTCTACGCCTTCTTTGGTATCACCTTTGACCTTGTGTCCGTTGCAGCATTCCTTACGGTAGTGGGGTACTCTGTAAACGACACCATTGTGATCTACGATCGAATACGGGAAAACTTACAGCTTTTCCCAAGGCGTACCTTAGAGGAGAACGTCAATATCTCTGTCAATGAGACCTTTGGCCGTTCTATTAATACGTCGGTGACCACTGCGGTTTCTCTTTTGGGGATTCTGTTGGTAGCCAAAGGCCAAGTCTGGGATTTTGCGATGGCGCTCACCATCGGGATCGTGGCTGCGACATTTACTTCTACGCTAGTCGCCAGTTCCTTTGTGGTGTGGTTTGAGCGTTGGAGAAATGGACGACTAATGCGGCAGAAACCATTGGTTGCTGTAAAGAATTAGGGCTTTTACTCGGGAAACCAACTGCGTAGTTTTCCCGAGTATCCTTCCTTGCTTCGCTCTGCTACAAAAGCTCTAAATCCGTCACCACAAAATCCGACAGTTGATCGGTATAATGCAGCTCTTTTGATAGCAGTACATCGTTGCGATGTTCCGTAGCCGAGAAATTTTCCTGATAGATGCTGCAGTGCAAATACTCAAATGGATCAGGAAAGGGGTAGTGGAGGCATTCCATAGTGGCCCCCTGCGGAAGCGGTTTTCGTTTCACCACATCGACGGGTCTACCGCGCCCTCGCGCCCCCTTTTTGAGAGGAGCGTCCGTGTCTTGCGCTTGTTTGTGCCGAAGTCCGCACAAATCTGTAAAAACAATGGTAGAGCCGTCATGATCAATTTGGCCATGACGTACATGATGGGGACACTTCCGGCAAGTCATAGGCTTCCTTTGGAGAAGAATGGCTTACACCCACTTTCAAGTTTCCTACCGGGGGTAAAAAACTTACACTTCGATGTCGGGTTTACGTAATTTTCATTTATAGTAACAAGAAAATCTCCATACGCAATCATAAAGGATAGCGTAGAGAACAAAACTTTCAGGTTTTGATTTTGACGATTGCGGAATTTTGTTTTATTTCGTACGTAGTTTTCGTTGTTTATCGATTTTTCATGAGGGGATTTATATGGCATGGGCCAAGGTTGAAAAAGCACCGCTTCATAAAAGCGAACGACTAGATCCTCCAGATGGGTTGTGGCAAAAGTGTTCGGCCTGCCACAGCATCATTTACAAACGAGACTTTGTTGCCAATCAGAATGTGTGTCCCAAATGTGACCATCACTTCATGTTACCTGCGAAGCTGCGAGTAAAAGGGTTTGTGGATCCAGACACCTTCTTTCCATTAGATGGGGATCTGGTGAGCAACGATCCACTGCTCTTTTCTGATACCCGAGCCTATCGAGATCGCATTGTAGAGGCAGAGAAAAAGGGGCAAACCCATGACGCTATTCTATGTGGACATGCCAAGCTACAGGGCATTCCCATCCAATTGGGGGTAATGGACTTTCAATTTATGGGCGGTAGCATGGGATCTGTTGTGGGAGAAAAACTCACCCGATTGTTTCTGCGTGCAGCAGAGCAAAAAGAACCAGCTGTGGTATTTTCTGCTTCTGGGGGCGCTCGTATGCAGGAGGGGATTTTAAGCCTCATGCAGATGGGAAAAACCTGTGCAGCTCTGGCAAAGGTAAAAGAATCCGGCGTGCCCTTTCTTTCGATTTTGACCAATCCCACTACAGGTGGGGTTGCGGCTAGTTATTCCTTATTGGGGGACATTAACATCGGAGAGCCAGGCGCGCTGATCGGGTTTGCAGGGCCGCGCGTGATTGAGCAAACGATCAAAGAAAAATTGCCGCAGGGCTTTCAAACCTCGGAATTTTTGTTGCAACATGGCATGCTGGATATGATCTGCCATCGCAATGTGCTTCGGGATCGCGTGGCGGAGTTGCTGCATATTCTTACTCGAAGGAGTCCCTCATTCTGATTGCACGTTGGGTGTGCCTTTTTTTTCTCTCCGCAGCGTGGTGCTATGGACAGCCTGTCCCCAAGGGATTGGAAGTGTTCTTTGATGCCCAACGGGTGGGGTTTGACAAAAAGGGGGATCAGCAAATTTTTGAGGGGGATGTGGTTGCCATGGCAGCTGGTACCCTGATTCTTGCCGATCATATTGAGCTAGATCGGGTGAAAAAAACATTCGAAGCCCGTGGTCATATCCTTTTGATCAGTGCGCAGCAAGTCTTTACGGGGGATGTACTCCATTACGATTTGGATACTGGAGATTTTAGCCTGACAGAGGCCCTTCTGACGGCAAACTCGCCAGATGAAGTGAAAAAAATCGTAGAGTCGGTGTTGGGGATTAGTCCCCAGGAACTCGAATTTGAGGTTAATCGGCAACGGTGGCTCAAGGAAATCGAGGAAAAGAAAGCGACGGCGCGTACATCCTATTTAAAGGCCCCTTCTCCGATTTCTTCGGAAGAGAAAGCGGCTCGTATTTCACAATATGAGATTTTGTTACGGGAAGAAGCCCATATTCAGGCCCAAGACAATGTGGCCCATTTTGGGATTCAATCGGATCGATACAAGCAGTTGCAGCGTCGTCGCCAATTTTGGAAGGAGAGCCAACAACAAGCTCTGACTTCCAATCAGAACGCGTTGCCTCTGGGGTATTTCCGGCTCCAAGGTAAGACCATCGAGCGGATTCATCAATATGAAGTTCGAACCACCAATGGATATCTAACTCCGTGCTTTTGCCAAGTGGATGAAAGCCCGGCATGGGCATTTCACTCCGATAAAATTCAGGCTCAAGTAGAAGGATATGCAGATTTATACAATCCAGTTTTGGAGATTAAAGGCATTCCAGTTTTGTATTTGCCGTATTTGCGGGTACCGGCAAAGAGCGAGCGTCAATCCGGGTTTTTGCTTCCGTCCCTCACATTTGATAGCTTGAACGGGAATATTTTTACGGAAGCTCTCTATTTGGATTTGGCTAAAGACCAAGATGCCACCATCACCTCAGACTTTATTGAAAAGCGAGGTTTTCGTCTTGGGGTGCAATATCGTCATGAGAAAGGTACGTACTCTGGATGGGAAACCCAAGTGGAAGGGCTCCAAGATCGCTTGCAATATACACAGAAGGGTGAGCGTCAGACGGTGGTCGATGCGTACCAGAAAGGCTTTGTGGAGGCAAAGGCGCGCTATGATGCGCTGTCGCCTGATGCGCGCAAAAATCTCAATTTACAAGCGGCCACCATTCAGGATCCGGGTTGGTGGGCCAATATGCCGCAAGCGCGCAGTTGTTTCGACAGTCCAAATCCCGATGCGTGCATAGCTTCGGTGTTGGGTGTCTTACAAGGGTACGGAGAACCCTTACGAGGTAAGGCACAATGGAAAGGGCAGACATTTTTTGCCCCTCGTTGGTCCTTGGTGAGTCGGGGTAATGTGGTGACAGACCATCGATATACTCAAGATTTATATTTTACCAATTTGTTGGATGCTTTTGATCCTCTTTCGCCGCAGTACTTTTCTAAAGTAGACGTGCAGTCGCATTTAGATGCAGAAAATTTTTACTTGGGAATTGGCAGCCATTGGGGCGATAGCATGCGTCTTGATTCTCGCTTTTCTGGGTATCAAGATCCTTTGACTCTAAAATGGCAGTCTCGATTCTTTTCTTTGGGTCGCTCTCGCCTACCCCATCCCATCTATGGGCAAGCTGATGTTACGGTGCATCAGATTACCTATAAAGACGATCCGGCTTTTTTGCGTGATTTACCAGCTGGAGCGAGACAGTTTTCCTTGTCTGAAGGGGGGTGGCGTCGATTCCGCGTCCAACTGATGACGCCGATCAGTACAGATTCCATTTTTTTGCTAGATGCATTTTCCACTTGGGAGTTGCGTTCTATTACGAGCCAGGTGGAAGAATATAAAACAGGTTATTCTGCCGAGAAATCCACCAATCTTACTTTGGACGGTGGAAATTACTCTTCGATTCGTACCGTTCGGTTTGGCCTCAATCTTTCTCTTCCCATGGAAGGAAAGATGCCCTTGCTCGGGAAAAAGGAGGAAAATGCTTCCTCTTGGTTGGAGCATCGAATGAACTGGAAGTTGACATTATCGATGCGTCCTTCGGTTTTGCGACGAGGGGCCTATGGAGAAGGGGCCAGTCAATATGCCCCTGATGCAGAAGGGAATTTTCAGCCCCAAGATCCTTATCTGACGTATTTCCCCAGTGACTTACAGAAAAATATTGGAACAGATTACCTGGCCGAACAGGAATTTATGTATCCCCATGAGAAACTTATTTTCTCTACAAACCATGATTGGTTTTTATTTGATGAAGAATGGAGTATGACGCCAAAATCCATTGTGGCAAAAGGAACATCTCCTCTTTCCCTTCATGAGAGAGCTGAACAAGAGCTAACGCTTGATTTGGATGAGTCGATTCATGCGACACAATCTATTTACAATCCAAAGACCAACCAATGGAATATCAACCGATATGCGTTGCAACGATCCAATCAACGATCCCCCCTCAGTGCACAAGCAGATCTGGATTATGACTGGGTAAAAGCCCGTCAACGAAAGCAATTGCAAAAAGACCTACAGGTGGCAGAAGCAAATTTGCCTCAACCGTGGTCAGAGTTGCGCACCAATTTGTCGAGTCAATGGGACAGTTGGAATCTTTCCATGCGAAATCGCTATAATTTATATTCCCACACTGCTGTGGAATCTAGTTATGTGTTAACGCCTCCAACTTTTTTCGAAACCTCTCTTACGCTGGGACTTACGTTGGAAAAAAATCTGACCATAGACCCGAGCAATGGGGGATTTTTACCGCAGAAAACCCTTACCAAAACCTATGCACTACGGTCTTTATTGATTCCACATATTGAAACGACCTTTGAATATGGTATTCGAACTTTGTATGAGCGAGATCCGAGTGGGCAAGAGCGGGTGGCAGCAGCCATGCAGTATGCCTCCCCTTCAAAATGTTGGGGTCTTAAATTTTCTTGGGTGCATGACTATGCAGATCCTACATGGGCGGGTACGTATTTTGCAGCTTTGGTGATTCGGTTCTTTACCTATGATCGAGAAGTTGGCAATCTTGCGAACCGATGGAATGAAGAGACGTAGCGTGAGATTTTTTCGTAGGGGAAACCAGCTGCGCAGTTTCCGCGCAAGATAGTAAAAAAATGAAGTATATCCAAATTCAAAAACAGTGGTTTCACCAAACTGAGCTGCTATGGCAAGTTTCTGTAGAGAAGAAGAAAAAGCACTATCTCGCAGTAAACCCCCAAGAGATGCAGCCGGTGCGCTGGGTGCCAGAAAAACCAGATTCTCTAACAACTACGCATCCCCTTGTCGCATTGCTGCGTAAGCATATTCCAACGGCTCGCATTGAGAAAATTTGGTGGGATCCGCATACCAAAGAAACGTGGGTTCCGTTATTTTGCCTACAAGGAACGTGGTACCTCTGGATAGAAGGAACAGGGAAAGACCGACAGGTACATCTATTGACACCAGAGAAAATGGATTTGCTGCGGTTTGGAGAAAAGGGCACTTTCACCAAAAAAAAGATTTATGACGGTACATGGCCAGAGCCACCGGCGTTACAGTGGGAAAATGTGTTTGCCAAATGGATCGAAGCGCCTTTAGAGAAGGCAGTGGAAGTAGTAGGCACAGAAAATGTAATGCCGGTAGAAGAAAAAATTGCCTTCATAGAGAAGGAAGAAGAAGAGCTTGGAGATCTACCTGGCTATCAGCGTAAGGCAAAAGATCAGGTAAAACGAAAACTGCGCACAGTGAAGAAATCTCTTTCTCGCTTGCAGCGGCAGCTCCCACAAGATCCAAGTAATTTGCTAGCGGAAGCCAAATGGCTGCAAATGTATGGCACTCGTGTGGAGCCAGAAGCGACTGAGTTGCGATTGCAACCAGAGGAAACAGGCGAGACCCAGGAGCGCGTGATCGCGTTGAATCCAGATCAATCTCTCGGTGCGCAGATCGAAGCGCGGTTTCGCCAGGTTAAAAAAGGGAAGCGGGCAACAGAGGTTGCGACGCAATATTTGGTCACGGCAGAAAAAGAAGTCCATAAGTTGGAATTTGATTTGCTTGCGCTTAAATCAACGGCATTGATGTGGAGCGAGGTAGAACAGATACTTACTCGGTATCAATTGGTGCCGATGCAGGCGCGATCTACAGCAGTTTCTTCAGTTGAGAAAGAAAGTCTGCCATACCGGGTTTTTGAGACAGATCAGCGCATTTCCTTTTTAATCGGCAAAAGCCCCTCCGAGAATGATGCGATGACCAAGGCCGCACAGGCCAATGACTATTGGTTTCATGTGATCGGTACCACTGGGTCTCATGTCATTGTGCCCCTTCGTACGCTACCCAATCGGCAGCTTTCAGAGGAAGTTAAAAGACAAGCCGCCATTTATGCGATCCATTTTTCCAAAGTACGACGAGGTCGAGAGGGGGAGGTATATTGCACCCAGCGGCGCTATTTACGAAAGAAAAAAGGATTGCCAGCTGGACTCTGGCTTATTGAGAAGTCCGAGACATTGTGGGTTCGGTATGAAGAGGCAGAATTGGCCACAGTTCTACAGTGGGCTGGGCAAAGATAGCCTCTTCTGGCAGGTTTTCTTGTGGCCATCTCTCTTCTTTCAACAAAAAATGTGGATGACTTGGATCTTGCATCATCTGATTGATGCGTTGCCAGGCGCGTACCTCTGCCTTGATATCTGCATGTAGAGAGGTTTGATTGGCATTGATATGTGTACGATACCATCGAAGCCAATAGGCATCCTGTAATTTTTTGCTAAGACGTTCCATATAAGTAGGGTGCGCCAATGGAATTTCACATTGAAGCTGTGTGCTAAAGAGCCAGATACTCATCGAGAGTAGGAGTCGTACGTGCAACCGCATTTTCCACCTCCTTCTTCTTTATCTGGAGGGGGTATCGTCTAAAATGCGTCGAAAACGTGAGGAAATCCAATTTCTGATATAAAAGTAGAAGGATACAAGAAGATGCTGGGAGCGGAAAATCAGGTCAGTTGAGATCTTTAGGTTTATCGGTACCCAACCATTGCCGCCATCCTTGCCATCCTTTTGTCTTGTAGATTCCATCTGGATGCGAGGGAATCGTTTCTGGTTTGGTCGCAAATTCAGCGCGCAAGCCTTTTACGTACTCTCGCCACTCTTTGCGTGATTGAACACCGAGCTCTTGTGCAAAGAGTTGAGCCTCTTCGTAGCTTAGGTAATTGCTCGACGATCGTCGTCGCTTTTTGGGTCTTTCCTCTTGAACGCCAGAGACAGGAGAGACAGTTTCGGACAGAGTGGAATTCAGCAGTTCTTCGTTCATATCGCTACCCCATAAAAAAGTTCGTGATCGCAACACGCAATTTTTACAAAGAAAGTTCTAACTTGCTTGGGCCAGATGAGCAATGACTTTTGGCCTGATTTATTTTGGAAGGGCCTGTAAATTTGGCGAAAAATGAGAAAGGGCAGCGGTCATTTAGATTACCCGAGCATCATGCGATAGATTCTGCAGTAAGATTGTATGTGGCATTGAGTGAAATCGGAGCCAGCTGTTTGGCGCAGTAAGACAACGCTTTGTTATCTCCAATGGTCGGGTGGCGCTGGTGGTGGCTCTCTGAACTACTTGCTGGCTATTTCGGTGCCCATGGGCACTCTTTCCAGTGCTTATTCAAAGCAAGAAACCATTTTTGCGCAGCAATATCTGCAGGGATTGGCAAGGCAACTGGCATTTCAGCCTCTATTTTGGATTGCAAGAGAATCGCGCGCATTGCCGTACGTTGAATTTCTTTCCAAGAAATCCCCGTAGCAACTACAGTATCCGATTGCCCCATTGGGTATTGATGAGCCTGGATTTCTAAGTCTGCATTATACGCGCGGAAACAAGAGCTATGATGAGATTCAGCAAAATTTCCGATGGGGACTACAACTGCATTGCCGTTCTCATCTTTCCAGTGATTGCGGTACAGGTCTTTACATACTTTTCCTCCCCAGATAAATCCTCCAAAGGAAGACTCCGTAGAATCTCCGGCTAAGGTAAGGTAGGTCTCTACGCCGGCTGTGGGATGAATGCCGATCAGTGCTAACCACTCGAGAGAAGCTTCATCTGCTTCTTGCTCTACGGTATAGAATCCAATTTTTTGCTCATGGGCTTGTGTTAACAGGGTAACAGCGAGCTTTTGCTGCATGTGCAAAATGGTGCTCAAATCCAAGGTAACTTCTTTCGCGCTGGCATATGTGGGCCGTGGTAGCGTCGTGGGAAGTCGCGGAATGATTTGTCCCAGCAACATGCCAATCATAAGTCTTGAGGCATCAGAGAGTTTCTTACTGAAGGGAATCCATGTAGGGGCTGCCATTAGTGTTTGCAGTTTTGGATAGGCATCAGATGCTGGAAGGGTTTCTAAGCATGTCAACATGGTGGCTTCAAAATGCTGGTAAGCAGCAGCGTCGGCTGGAGAGAAAGGGTACAGTGCCATCTTTTCAACAAAGTCTTTGTTGGTTGCCAGTGTGACGATTTGTTGACAGCTGACAGCACAAGTAGAAGGTGCTGTGCACTGATTTTGTGCCAATGACCCACTGGCTAGATACAACTCAGGCGCCAGTTGTTGATCCTCTATGGCGTGTAAGGCTTGTCCGACAATATGACTGGCTAGAACCGCTTTTTGTCCTTCGGGCGCCAAGTCGGGGCGTGCTTCTGGGCGATGGGCTTCGTTCTCTTCTCCGCGTTGGTAGAAGAAATCGTACTCACCTGATAGATGCGTGATGTGAGAGCGATAGTAGTGGGTAAGTTCATGCATCAAAACGCCAACAAATGCGCGTTCCGTTTGCATGAGAGGAAAGAGTCCTGCGTGTATGGTGACCCAGTTTGCAGTACGGGGCAACACGATGGAGCTAGCGCTTGCGACGTCTTGTAAAGAAGCAGGAATCGCACAAGCTGGGTCTAGATGAACAGTACCATTGTCAACCTGTAGCTTACAGGTGCCTTCTGCTGCGTTAAAGGCTTGGATGGCAGCGTACAAGGTACTCGGTTCTGCTGGCTGGCATGCATATTCTTTTGGCCAGGGTATAAAACCGCCTTGGCCTTCTTCTGGGCTCCAAAATATTTTATCGATGCTAGTAGTACCCGTAGCTGCCAGTTGAAGCGGTACATCATAGCAACTAAATCCAGCTGCGATAAACGCATTTGGGGTGTTGTCTGTGATGACCTGTACTTGCGGTTTGGGGACTTGCTTCAAATCCTCTGGGAAACGATCCCGCAACTTCTGATCCAATAAGTTCACCCAAAATGCTGCGCGATCTTCTAGTACACGAAAGCGATCCGCGATCGGAAAGCGGGTTTGGTGGGGGCCCATATTTAGAGAGTGATTGACGAAATCCGAGCGAGATAGGGTGACCCAGTTCCAGTCTTCTGCGGCGCGGACTGGTTGGGTAAGGTTATGTTGTAGGGGGCTGGTAGAGGCGCTTTTCTCCCCACAGGCACTCACTACGAGACCACAGAGCAGCAATTGTCCCAGGGTTTGCCGGGTGCAACTCGTCATGACTCACTCCATTATATAATTGACCGTTTGGCCAATTATAAATGTATGGGGTACAAAATCAAGAGAACTTGTGGAATTTATTGGGGATATGGGAAAATAAGCCGCCCAAAGCCGTTTACACGGCAAATACTGCCGCCAATGGCATGATTCAGATGCTTATACACTAGAAGAGGATGAAATGGAGCGGGAAAAGGGACTCGAACCCTCGACCTTCGCGATGGCAACGCGACGCTCTAGCCAACTGAGCTACTCCCGCTTAGGAGAACGAAACAAGGAACTTGGAGTAGGTAATGCGATTCAGAAAAATTGTCAAGATTAAACGGGAAAAGAAGAAAACTTGGCTCGATCGAGCCGGTTTTCAGATAAAAACGTGGTTGGCGAAGAAAGAAAGCGTGGGCACAACCTCTTTTCTCCGCCAAAAATTTTTGCCGCTTCCGCCTGCAACGATGCAACCCGCTCTTCCCCTCGAGGCGGCCGTGCTCGACCGGTGTTTTGAAGAATTGCGACTTTCTTTGCTCGAAGAATGGGGGGCCCAGTCCCCTGGGCGGAGACAAACACCCTTATTTATTGAAAAAGGGCGAATTGGGGATGGGCGTGCGTACTTTTATGTCAAACCCAAGGATCTGGCTGGTTGGCTTTTTGAGCGAGCAGGAAAAGGGTGGGTTGTCTCTCGTTGTGAAAAAATTGCTACTCAGGATCTTTTTTTGCGCAAGGGAGATACCTTTGATGTGGTAGCGGTAGAGGAAACTTCCTCAAAGGAATTTCCTCGGGTTTCCTCCTCCATGTTGGGATGGGACCCAGTAAGTTTGCGTGTGTACAAGCAATATATGGCGCGGGAAGTGGAGGCAAGTCTTGCGTAAGGTCATATGTCTTTCTCTCTTACTTCTCTCCCCTCCATTGACAGCGGCTGCCTTTATTGCGGCCTCTGTAGGAGGACATGTTTTTTCTTTTCAGGCAAAAGATGGAGAAGTTACGCCCAACTATTATGGAATTGCCTCTCAGTTTAACTTGGGTTGTGCATTATCTCCTCATCTGGATATTTCGACTTTTGGTGCGTATCTCCCAGCTGGGGCTCACATCCCAAAAGTGGGGCAAGAAACCGCTCGTTTGATGGAATATGGGGGAGAGATATCCTGGCAGTTCTCCGACGCCTTCTTGGCTCTTAAAGGCGGTCCGGTTACCTATCTGTTGCGCAATCCACAGGGCGTCGAAGGAGAGATAGCCGGGCAGTGGCGCGGCACTGGTGGCGGGATTGAACTTGGGCGTTTTCAAAAAGTCGAACGATATCAATCCTGGCAGATTTCCTTGGCATACTTTTATATCCTGTTACAATCGCCAAATCAAGATCAGCCCGCCTCTCGTCATCTGCATCAGATTGGCATTCAAGCGCGATATACTTTTGGAGGGTTGCTTCGGCGTTGGGCACAAAATTCTATTTTCGATCACGTTTTTTAGAAAGGGTAGAGCATGGACATCGACATTGTAAAAGAGCTGCTAGGGATTACATTATTTGGCGCTGAGTGGGTACT
>CANIBL010000053.1 GCA_947466225.1 Deltaproteobacteria bacterium | reverse complement strand
TCCAATTTGTTACACGGTAAGCTATTTTTCCCATGTGGCACCTCGGTTTTTTGTCGAACTCAAGGTGCCATTTTTCTTTTTAACTTTCAGCTCTTATCTACCCCGCCAGATTTACGCCAGGTTTAGGCAACAAAGCCATTTAAAAACGAAAATTCTATTAATCATATCAATGTGTAAGCCTTAGAGGCTGTCTGAAGTCTCAGAAATCTAGCTAATCGAAGCAGTAAGCCTTTTTAAACATATTCTTGTGTTACCAATATAATTCATAGATTCCTGGTGGCGGGCCTTTTTTTCGTAATTTCTGACCAGTCGTCGTTTTCGATTAAGCCAAGCAAAATTTCGTTCTACAGCGTGGCTGCTACTAAGCTCGACTTTGACAGATAGTAGGCAGGCCAAGCTGCGCATGAGAGTCGCTTGACAAGGATCCTTTCCGCATGGTTTTGATTTTTAGACAGCCCTGTTGGAGTAAGGCTTTGTAAAAAAAACTGAATTGACCAAATCTCTTTTCGAATGGCTTGGAGGAGGTCTGTAAAGGTGATGGGGGATTTTCCGGGCCATCGTTCATAAATCGGCACGCGGAGGGTCGCTCCAATCAAAACAGCGGCTGAATAGAGACCAAAAAGCAGTGAAATAAATGTGAGTGTGGATTGTTCCAACCAAACTCTCGTTTTATCAATCTTGAGAGTGCCTTTTCTTTCTTGGAAGGTAGCTTCGATAAATCAGCGACTTGTGTAGAGAGAAATGACTTCTTCTAGAGTGAGACCTGGGTCATTTCTATAGAAGTATTCATCTTTTACCTCCTCATGAAGAACAGCATCTGGGTAAAACTTACTGACATGCGTAACGAACGTGTGGTCTCATGCTGTACGTATCCCTGATCTCCGACAACTGCCATAGATAAAGAGGGAAAATGCCTTCGAATCTTAGGGCAATATGCGCCGGTGTTTTATGTCTACAAGCATTTTCGTTGACATATTCTGAAGAGCGGCATAACCCCACTTCCGCGGGTAAAGCCCATTGACGTGAGGACTGAGGCAATGGAACGACAATACTAACCACCACCCACTTATGCCCCCATAGTGGAATATTCAAGCCGCGGGAGGATCTCACTCCATCTCGATGCTTACCCCGTCCATATACTTATTTTCCTTTATGCAGGCAGGTCGTATCATCAATAGCTAAAATGCCTCGATCCAATGAAAATCGCTGGATGATCAACTTGATCAGTCGTAAAGTCAACGGCCATAGATGGATTTTATGCAACCCAATCACCCGATGCCAGAGCCAACGATATCCCATCATAGCCCCATAGTTGCCACAATTGGGTGATCGCGGCAAGCTCGCCTGACAGTATTCAGGCTACAGTAAGGCAACAAAGATGCTGCCATGTCGGAGGAAAAAGAATTCCTGAAAATTCTTTGTTGAAATCTTCTATACAGGCTGGTAGTATCATTTTTGCTCCGGCGAAGGTTGTTGTTCGTCAAAACAAGCATCTCTCAAGGCTCTTTTTTTCAACTAAAATCTGTCAAAGTCGAGCTTAGTAGATAATCGATCCAATATCTTCGCTAGAAAAGTAAGTATGTATTCCATGAATCGATGTTCCTGAACTTAGGATCAGTCCATACTCGAGCAGTTCATTTATTGCGCGAGTCGCTAGTCCTTTTGAAATATCGAGCTTTCGATGATTTCAAGCGTTGAAATTGACTCATGTGAAAGAAAAACGACTGCCCAGATTCGACCATGAATATAGCGAAACGCCCAGTATTCTATAAATGTACCGATTGATTCAGCTACCTTTTTTCATCCTGCTGACTCGTAAAAAATATATACATTTTGAATTTCACCTCTATCATCAAGAATGTTTGATGGTCCATAGTATTGAAGGATTTTCTTCGCGATCTTATCATAAGTAAGATCTAGATAAGGAGCAAATAGGCGCATAAACCAGTTATCAAACTCTAGTCGCAATCTCATCAGATTGCTTTCAGTATCCAATAGCTTAATTTGAAAGCTGTAGTAGTCAAGCTTAGATGGAAATATAAGCTTCATTTGGAGCGGTTTCTTTTGAATATGCTCCAAGTTAGCTATGAGATAGTAATGCCATCCCTGACAAGAAAACACATTTTCACGGTTGTCGAGAAGATTCTGTTCTTCAGGCTTTCCTTTTTCTTGACGAAAAATAAAATACCTTCCGTCCACCCAGCGCAACCCTTCAACAAAGCCTGTTCGGAAGTCCCGGAAGATATAGGTGGGCATAATTAGACTCTTCGAGTAATCCGAATTTAATTCAGCAATTTTCTCGCGGTTAAGATTAAAGTATTCATTTGTCGACGTTTCAATCTTTCCACTTCGATAGGCGGCAGTATGTTTTTCAGTGTAAATTGGCTTCTCTTTATCTTTGTCGAGAAACGCATTTGCCGTGTGAACCTCTGAATAAAAAGAAAGAGAAGGATTTTTTGATTGAGCTATGAGATTGCCTTGATGGCTGACAGTAGTAACCTGATTTACCTCATCCTTCGCTTGTATGGACACCGGAAGAATAAGTAGAACTGACATGATAAAATTAGTGAGAAAAATGTTCATCTTAGTCCTTAGGTGCGTTTGGTTTTGAAAAAGTTTCGAGAAACTCACGTAGCTCCTGATCGCTAGACTCAGGTATCTCAGTCGACTTGAGTATGTGATGTGGTTGAATTTGACGATCTAGCCAAAACTGACCTCCCGCCTGAGGGTTTCGCATAGCAAGCCACACAATAGTATCTGCTCCCTGAAATGGGGTTCTTAACCACCTTTTCGTAAGCTTATGAAAATTTGGCAAGCTATTCAATATACCAGGTGTGTCAGCCCAACCTGGCTGCATGCAATGAACTCGTATTCCTTTTGGTTCGGTATGCGCATTGAGTCCCCTTGAAGCGACAACCATGGCTCTTTTCGCCATGGCATAGGCTTTAGAACCGGAAAAAGGTTCATCAGGTATTTTCAGTTTTGATAGGCTGAGCGCACAGCTGTACATTCCGCCTGAAGAAACGTTAATGATGCAACCTCCTGTGCGAATTTGCTGCAGTAGCTTACAACTGATTATCCATGGCGCAATGAGATCAACTACAGTTGTGCGTTCAATACCCTCCACTTCAAACGCTTCTGCAAACAATGCACCTGCATTATTAATAAGGACGTCGATGTTCATTCTTTCGGTGATGATTTGCGTGCACATTTGATGGACAGAGTGAAGATTCTGCATATCGCAAATATATATTCGAATTTCTTTGTCAAATCCTTGCTCTCGAAGATCGGACTCTAATGCGCGAATCTTTTCTTGATTACGTCCCACCAAAAGTAAATTGCAGCCTTTCCCAGCTAAACTAAAAGCCACCGATTTACCCAAACCAGAGGTAGCACCAGTAATAAGAACCGTCTTAGGCTGAGAAGAGGTTGCACTAAATTGCTTGCGCCTATAATTCCATCCTTTCATTGTAAATCGGAAAGAAAGATTTAAGAGTGTCAGAGGCTTGTTTTTTGGATAGATCGTCTCTTCATTTTCTAGACACTCCTTGAGTCTTGTGACTACACGGCTACCAATTTTCTCCATGAACGGAAAAAATAACAGCGCTTTGATCTTACTTTGAACGTCGATTTCTACTCGATACGTAATTTTAGTTTGCTTATCACCAGACCTCTGAAAGGTAATTCTATTTACTGCCTTAAAACTAGGCGCTTCGCAGCTAACCAGCAGAAGATTCTCAGGTTTTATTGATTTTAGAGTGCACTCAAGTTCTTGCAAATGCCCAAAAAATGAGTACACAAAACAAAACTTTGAACCTACTTGGATTGGTCCTAAGTCGACACGTTGGCCTTCCATGACGTGATCATCCCACTCATAGAGCTGAGAGAAATCCAGGACATACTTGTAAACATCAGTTATCGATCGATTAATCGAAATATCTTTCTCTATAAGCATAAAAAAAATCCTTCGCGAAAGCTAGGATAAAGGAAAACATAATCTGAACAAATAATTTTTGCATTCCTGCAGCATTTATTCGTCATATGTACTAATTTAGACGTTTGGCTTTCTGTAGGCAAGTCATCGGCACTCAGTTTTTTGGCACGCCATTTAAACGAATCTTTCTTTAGAGTGGCACCGCCTGACCTTATTTTATCAATCAAATGATATCGACTCGGTCGATAGATGCCTGATAAACGTAGAATGGAATATTCAAGACGACTCGAAGCAATTTGATTCTCTCCATGCAGGCGGGAGTCAGTAGAAAACAAGATTGCTTTAGTGGGGCTGTCTTCGGTAACCAACGCACCATTATTTTCAGCAAAGACACCTGTGCTTGACACAAAAATGAACTTTGGGTTCTGATTAGATTTTTGAATAGTCTGCAACGTGTTAAAAACACCGAGTGAATAGGCATTTTCGTAGGATTTCCGCTTGTATGCTCCAGCAGAAACCATGTAAAAAATAACATCATCATGATGAGATAACGAAAATTCCGAGGAGATATCTATGGGTATGTTGTCATGACCTGGTTGTGTACTACGTCGCGCGCCCCAAACTTCCCAGCCCTTTTCTTCAAGAAGACTCTTCCATCGAGAAGCTACATATCCACAGCCAATTATTAGAGCTGAGAACGATTGAACCATAATATCTTTCCTGTAGACAGGAAGATTGAAGATTGCAATTAGATTCCATCTATTATAAAAAATTTTAGATATGTAAACAATTTTGTTTTAAACACGATGAAATCGCTTTTTAGTTAGGGAGCGATCTTTCATAGTAAAAAATCGGATAGCTATTTTATGGATTCGCAATGATTCTCGTCTTCAAGAAAATCTTTCTCTTACAGAAGTATATCCTCTTGTTGATCACAAAGAGCCGCGAAATTGGGCTTTGTGGAATTATGATTTTGATTGAGTTTTAGAATTTGGCTGCTTACAACCAAATTTCTAGTCATTGACAGAAACAAAGCCTTTTTTCTATTATAAACATAACACACTCTATGTGACGTAAATTACTTCGTACGGGAAACAGAAAATGAGACTAAAACTTCTTAGCGCTTTACTTTTTACAATACTTCTAGAATCTTGTCAGAGCAGGGAACCTTACATGAGGGTTGTAGAGGATGTAAATATAGAGCGATTTGCGGGAAAATGGTATGTGATTGCCAACCGCCCAACCATGTTCGAAACAGATGCTTACAACGCCACAGAAACCTATTCATTAAATAAACAGACAGGTAAAATCGATGTAGATTTTAGATACAATCAAGGTAGTTTCATCGGTCCAGAAAAGACAGTTCCACAAACAGCTTGGGTTCACGACGAAAAGACCAAAGCGCACTGGAAAATTTCACTCTGGTGGCTTCCATTTAGCCTCGATTATCTCATTATTGATCTCGACAAGAGCTACGAATGGACTGTAATTGGGGTTCCAAATCAAAAATACCTTTGGATAATGTCTCGTTATCCGGAAATGAAAGATGCGCTTTTAGCTGAAATTTTGGCAACCGTTAAAAGTAAAGGTTATGATATTAGCAATGTCAATCGCGTGCCGCAGAAATGGTGACCGGAAATGAAGATATTGTCGCAGACTATGCTACTGAGTGGTTGTGGATTTCTAGGAATCAGCGTTTTAATGCTTGCAGCTTGGGCTTTTAAGCATTAAAAACCAAGCTGCGAGCATTCTCGAGGGATTGTGGGAACTGAATTTTATTTGTAGCGCCCCCTTTTTAGGCGGCCCTAAGTAATAGGCATATGACTATGAATACGACTAGTCCTAAGAGATTCCGAGTCGAGGTAATCACCTCTGTAGAGCGAAGACGCCGTTCCTATTAGGCTGTCCGGTTTGGCAGGGGCAAATCCAGATGGCAAGTAGCATCTCATCTGACGTAGTAAAAGATCCCTAAAATAAATGTCTGCGCACGGGAAAATTACCAACGAGCGCCGCAAAAAAAACGCCGTTAGAGAAGCTCCGCTTTGTTGCTGGTACTCTTCATGGTTACATTGAAGGACCGGAATCGTTGATTGCAACCACCTACGATCCTGTTGTTGCCACCATATTTGCTTTTCATTTTTTTCAGCGGGGTCAGGGTTATATAAAATCCTATGGCCATCAAATGAATATATTCGTCATTGATATCGATGATCCAGTAATTGAATTTTCTAAATGGAGACAACTTTAAATGAAGATTTTTTTATATCCCTATTCGCTTTCATTTCATTCGCCTCTGCTTTTGCAGCTGAAGAATCTAATGATTCAATCGAGGTACCTTTCAGTATTGATACAGAAGATAAGGAACAAGAGCACGTTAAAGGTTTGAGGGAGGAATTGCGATTGTCTCCTTATAAGGATGCCTTACTTGGATCAGACATTTTGCTACGGCCTATCTTTCCGGAAGACTATGAAGGTATTTCCGCTATCTATTCGGATCAAAAATCAATGCAGTATTTTGGACAGGGAAGGGCTTATACCTTAGCAGAGGTAAAAAAATTTGCTTCTCGCTGGGCGAAGGAAAATTTATCATCTACGACCATGAAAGAACAACGCTGGGCTATCATCTCTCATGATGGATTTACCGGCTGTGTATTTACATTTATTTCTAAAGACTCTAAACGCACAGAGATAGCTTATTGTATTTCTCCTTATTTTTCAGGCCGGGGTTTGACAACCCAGGCTTCTAAATTGGTGATAGAATATGTTGGTGGGCCTTTCGTAGCCACTGTTCACCCAGAAAATATCGGATCGAGGAAGGTGCTAGAAAAACTTGGCTTTAAGGAGGATCCTATCCGACAAGGAGTCCCTGCATATGGTTCAATAAGAGATTATTTTTACTGAACCAGGAAGAGAACTAAGTCTTTAATTTCTTACACCCGCCTCACCACCGCAGAAGCTGCTCCTGATATGCCACCTGTAGCGGCACTCATACTAACGTCTTTAGCTGCTGTTACAATAGTAAGGGCATTTTCTCCTTCAGAGCCCTTGATAAACGAGGAAAACAGCCCGTAGCCGAAAACAACGATAGGTAGGGGGCTGGTTACTGCTGATTGTCGCCCCGAATTCCGCTGACAAGAGGCCCCCCACTCCCTGACGTTACTGCTAGAGAGCGCAAAAATACATTTTTCTCGACACCTGAAGAGATATTGGAGTCATCTTATCTTTCGCTAAAAAATCAACTTATCGAAGATATACGAGAAAAAATTGCAGCCTGTTCACCCGCATTATTCGAGAGAATGGTCGTCGATATTCTCATCGGACTGGGATATGGTGGATCCAGAAAAGATACAGGACAAGCAATTGGATAAGTTAGGGATGAGGGAATTGATGGAATTATCAATGAATACCCCCTCGGCCTTGATGTCATTTACATTCAAGCAAAACACTGAAAGGAAAAACAGGCGATCCTGAAGTCCAAAAATTTTCTGGTCCATTGCAAGGTAAACGGTCAAAAAAGGCGTTTTCATTACAATATCTGATTTTACCACTGAAGCAAAAGAGTTTGTGAAAAACATTGAATCGAAAATCATCTTGGCTTCCGGCATGGAAGTAACGGAATTACTCTGGGAAAACAACATTGGAATCACAACCTCAATTTCTTATGAAAAAAAATGGATCTCGACTATTTTACCGAATAAAAGATTTTCCCTTCTCGATCGCTGGAGTCCGTTGATAAAGGACAGGCACTATACGTTCTATTTTAGCGGAGTTTAAAGCTCTGGTCGGAAATTTGGATCTAGTCGGGTGTCCCCAAATTCCCCCTTCATCTAAGAGAGAGCGGTTTTGCACGCATAGCAACAAGCCGGTCACGCATGATCCGGAACACTTTTAGCAACTGTTCGAGTTCCGGATTGTTTTCGAGAATGCACAAAGATCGGTAAATTGCTTCAATCGTGCAAATGCGGTGTGGATCAGGATGTGTGCGAAGCATATACTCACTTATAGGTCCGAGAGGTAAGCTTACGCAGGTAACAGGAGTTAGCTGCGCTATTTTTTGTACCATTTTTTTCGCTTGGCCCCAATTGCCATCAGGAACAATTAAATTGATTGGCTCCTCTATTTGTAAAAAATTCTCAAAACGGTTTTGACTCCCCGGATAAAGAAGCAGGTTTCGGTATCCATTTTGCAAGAAATCCTCTTTGATCAAAGGTTTTTCCGGTAAACCAAAAACTTTGATCTGGCTGTTCTGTAGGAGTAAATGTGCCAGCCGACCCGTATTGGTCATTTTTGCAAACTCACCTTTAGTTATGACGAGACTGACACGATTTCTTGTTGCAACAGGGGTAATCAGGTTGCAAATACAAATTTTTTGGAGCAAATGGCAATTTCCACAAATTGCTTTCAATGTTTTTGCATGGACATGGTGAGTCAATTTCATGGCCTAATTACCTCAGAAAATTTCCAACTATACTGGCCGACAACTTCTTACCATTCCGCACGATGCAACTCCTTGAAAAATTTGTACCACAATTTAATCCTGCCTGAAATTCCACCCTGCATAAAAAAATCAGACAGATGAAATCCCATTCATAGCCCAAAAACCGAGCGCAAAAAAGTTTGGACAACAGCTGAAAAATGCTCAGGTTGGTCCTACGGAACTCCATGACCTGCTTTCTTAATCTGCACGACCTCCAAGCATGGATTGATCCCAGCAAGTTCTGCGGCCACCTCAGGAGAGACCACCGGGTCAACCTCACCGAGGATGAGCAGGCTTGGAACATCCAAAGCCTTGATCAGTTCCACGTAGTCAGGGTTAGGCGGTGTCAAAACTTTGAATGCATGAATACTGGTTTGCAATCTTGCCTGTGCAATTCGTTCAATGAGCTCGCCTGAACGGCGACTGGGTCGATCCCGCATCTCAGCCAAATAATCCTCTCTTGAGCGCGAGAGAATTCGGCGATGCTGATCGGCAATATCACTCTCGTAAACTTCACTCTGACGTAGCAGCGTCAGGAAGGTCGGGTCAACCAAGACAAGCCCTCGTAGTAGCTTGGGGTTCTTGCTGGCAACGACAGCGGCCGTCATGCCTCCCATAGAATGCCCAAGTAGCACAGGGGTGACAAGCCCGAGCCCGTCGATAAGACCCACAACATCAGCAGCGAGATCGTCATAGCGGTAGCTGTTCTCTGGAGCGCTGGAGCTTCCGTGACCTCGAGCATCTGGCATGACCACATCGTAAACCTCCTCTAACGCCTGCGCCAAAAGAAACCAGCATGCTCCATTCGCCATGAGCCCATGGAGCAGAACAACAGGGGGTTTGTCGCCACCGGTTCTAAGGTAGTGCACGTCAATACCATTTGCTTTACAAATCCCTGCTGTCCAGCCAGCCATTACTTTTCCGCCTAAATGTCAACGTTACTTGAATACTAACTCCTGCCTCAATGACGAGAGACAGGAGAGCGTTTTACTACGGCGCTTATTGATCTCTTCTTCACTATTATAGAGATGACGCTCTAGATCCGTATCCGGAAGTTCATCGAGAAACCGAGAGGGTTGTTGGGCATGATTGGTGTTGTGGAGTACTTTCCCTTGTGAGTAGGACAGAATGAGATGCTTTTTGGCGCGGGTAATCCCCACATAAAAGAGACGACGCTCCTCATCCAAGGCCTCCCCCTTCAGGCTGTTCTTGTGAGGCAACACTCCGTCTTCCAGTCCCACCAAAAATACGTACTGAAACTCGAGTCCCTTTGCTGCATGAACTGTCATTAATGAAATATGATTTCTTTCCTCTTCTTGGTCAGAAGGATCTTCTAGACTAACCGCATCTACCAACTGTTGAACCGAAATACTTTTTTCTTCCCCAAACCACTCAAGTGAATAACGCTCCAGCCAGGTTGGGATTGAGTTCAATCGTTGAATTCGATCTAAATTTATTTTTTCATTTTTGCTTTGGCTTCGATAATAGCCGCTCAACTCAAACTCCTCCAAAATGCGTCCGCAAAATTGCCTGACTTCATCAGGAGCATGGAGGCGCTCTCTCGATAAGGTAGAAATTTTATCTGCAAAGCGACTTAATGAAGTATGCTCAAGAGTTCCCTGCTCATGCTGGTGCAGCAAATATCGAAGAGGCGCTAGCCCAGCTTCTGCTGCACTAGCCTTCAGCTTTTCTTGGGCGCGAATTCCGATCCCTCGGGGTGGAGTATTGATAATGCGCCAAAAGGCCATGGTGTCTTGCGGGTTACTTACTGTTCGTAGATAGGCAATATAGTCTTGCACCTCTCGACGCCCAAAAAAGCTTTTCCCTCCATATACCTTGCAAGGTAAACGCTTTTCCATGAGGGCCTGTTCGATCTCTCTGCTTTGGCCGTTGGTTCGGTACAAAATCACAATATCCGCAAGTGCTACACCCGAGGATTGCAGGTCTCGACATCGTCGGGCCACCATTGCAGCTTCTTCTTCTGGAGTGGAAAAACTATAAAGCTCGAGAGGCGCCTTATCGGCTCGGCTCGACCAAAGGCTTTTGCTTTGTCGCTTTACATTGTTACGGATGACAGCATTCGCTGCATCGAGAATCGGGGATGTGGAGCGATAATTTTGCTCTAGTTTAATCATCCGAAAGGTAGGGAACAAACGACCAAATCTGGCAATGGTCTCATACATGGCCCCGCGCCAACTATAGATGGACTGATCATCATCCCCGACTACGCAGATGTTTCCATCTCGAGGAACCAAACACTCGAGAATCGTTAGCTGGCTGAGGCTGGTATCTTGATATTCATCCACAAGGATATAGGGATATTTTGCTCGGATCTGGACGCAGACCTCTGGATGATCGCGCAGAAGCTCGACGGTTTTGAAAATACAGTCGTCAAAATCAATGGCATGATTCAGTTGCAAGTATCGATTGTAAAAGGCATAAACAATATGCAATTCTTCCCGTTTTTCAATACTAGACATGGAAAGCACATCTGCCGGAGTTTGTAAATTTCCTTTGAAGAGGCTAATTTGGGCCAAAGTATCCTCTGGCCTACCGGTACAAGGAAGGTTTGCTTCCGCATACGCTTTGCGGATAAATTCCAGCTGGTCATTTTGATTGATGATTTTAAACCGACGATCCAACTCGATGGTTTCATGCCACTCTCGCAACAACATAATACAAAATTTATGGAATGTTCCCATAAACACTTTGGCAGCGAGCTTTTGATCCTGCTTGTGTACGAGTCCTTGCAACCGCTCTCGCATCTCTTTGGCTGCTTTATTGGTAAAGGTCATAGCAGCAATCCCGCCCGGTGCAATGCCTTTGGCGAGCATGTAAGCGATCCGCGTCGTAATCACACGGGTTTTCCCCGTGCCAGCTCCTGCGATGATTTGCAGAGGTCCCTGATAGCAGAGCACGGCTTCGCGCTGCTCGGGATTTAAATGTTCAAGTGGGATTGGATTCACGTTGTGCCTTCAACTGACTTGGCTCTAAGATTGGGCTTTCGCCCCTATGATTCTTATGGAGGGTGGCGTTGTACCATAGATTTTCCCCATAATCAGCTGATAGTACCCCTCAACTCCGCTACATTATGCTTGCCAGCCGCCAGTTGATCGGAGGCCAAATTGATATTATTGGGATAATTTCATTTCCGCCGCATTATTTTTAAGAACCGAGCAGGAAAAGGAGTACGGCGCATTAGATATTGGCTTCTACTCTGGCGACACCGGGCGTTCTTCAAAAAATACGTGTCTTTTTAATAACGAAGATAAGAAAACTCGCCGCTAAGCTCGACTTTGACAGGTAGTCGGCAGGTCAAGCTGTGCATGAAAGCAGTTGGACAAGGATCCTTTCCGTATGGTTTTGATTTTCAGACCTCCATGGTTTTTCCGCTTGAACTACTTGTTGCGGCTTAAACATTTGTACAGGCTGGTAGTCTCATTCTTGGTCCCGAGAGGGTTATTGTTCGTCAAAACAAGCATTTCTCAAGGGGCTTTTTTTTCAACTAAAATCTGTCAAAGCCGAGCTTAAGATGGATTTATAGAACTTCAGATATTATTCTACACTATGAACTGAAAACGTACTTAGGCTCGAGTAGAATTTCATTCCAAATTGATTCCATCATAACTAGATTTCGTATTTTTTTATTTTAAAAACTTTAGTTCAATTCGGCTTTGTTGCCTAAACCTGGCGTAAATCTGGGGGGGTAGATAAGAGCTGAAAGTTAAAAAGAAAAATGGCACCTTGAGTTCGACAAAAAACCGAGGTGCCACATGGGAAAAATAGCTTACCGCGTAACAAATTGGAAGACCTACAATGAGAACTTGGTTCGGCGAGGGTCGCTGACGATGTGGGTGGACCAAGACCTCATAACAAATTGGAATCAGCCACCAGAAGAAAAATGCCGTAGAGGT
>CANIBL010000052.1 GCA_947466225.1 Deltaproteobacteria bacterium | reverse complement strand
TGGCTCAATGCGCAGAGAAAAAATGGAAGAAACTTCGGGGAAGTCAGCTCTTGGCAGATGTCATCAGCATGAAGTGCAAATTTGAGGATGGACTCAAAGTGGAGCTCGCCGCCTGATGTCGCCATCCACTAAATTTGACAATATCTCGGCTTTACATATAGAGGTCTAAACATAAAGCATATGCCTCATGAGGTGGAATTGGTAGCAGTCTGATTGGTCCACATTTACCTATGATTTTATCTAATTGGCTCCGTTGGAGGCTGAGTTTTTGCATGATTCTGCTGTGATATGTGATAAAGGGGGCTTTTACCCATCTGGAATCGGGAGAAAAGGCCGCTCTGACCGTGGAGGTGTTAAGCCGCGAAGCTTTTTCTACCTCCGAGATTGAAGGGGAGTTGCTCAATCGCGATAGCATCCAGTCTTCCATCGGCGTTTTTTTGCGATTCCCACGGATTCTCGGCGTATTCCTGCAGCGGAGTATGGGATCTCTGAAATGGTGACCCATCTACACCGCACCTATCCAGAGCCGTTGTCTCACGAGAGGCTTTTTCACTGGCGCGGCATGCTTACCAATGGCCGACGTGCTCTTCAACAAATCGACGCATATCGAACCCATGCAGAGCCCATGCAGAGCCCATGCAAATTATTTCAGGTCGACTCGATGAAGCTACCATTCACTATGAAGCACCTCCCTCTCACTTGATACCAAAGGAAATGGATCAATTCGTTACGTGGTGGAACGAAACTGGGCCCGCAGGTGCTCAACTTCGTAGAGAAACTACTTCCAGCAGTTTTCAATGCGGCGTGCGGTTTCATTCTTCTCAAAATTCTGTAGGTATTCTTTACATTGAGAGGTGACCGTGCCGGATTTTACCGTCTCAGTGTGGAGAATGCGATAAAGATGGGAGCTGTGGGGATCGGAAGCGTCGCTATTTATCAAAGGATCCGGTTTCATGGAATCGATCGATCCACAGCTAACGTTTACCCCTTTTCGCTTTTCAAAGACTTTGTCAGAAATCAGATCGGCAAAATCTTCTTCAGCATAAAAACCTCGAAAAATAGATTCACCGTGAAAGGAAATTTCGGTGGTTTCAGCTTGTTCTGGATGAAGACCGTTCAAGCAGGCGAGTACTTCTTTATATCGGCGTTGATTTTCTGGTTGTGTTAAAAGGTCGCGATGAGAATCTACAACATGCCCTACCTCATGGGCCAATATGGCCGCTCCGTAGTCGGAATAAAGAGAAAGAAGACTTACCGTCACATATTTCCCTAAAGCACTGTCATTTATCGATTCATAGTTGGAAATTTTTCTTTCAAATAGAATATCATATGCACTCGGCTGGAAAAATTCTAAGTCGGTAGTGTGCATTTTCTCCAAAAATTGAAAAGAGAGAATTTTATCCAAGGCGGGCTCTTTATCTGAGGGGGAGGGCAGTAACTCTCTTTCTATTTCAGATAAAAGACGTTGGGTATATTCCAATTGTGTGGGTGGTAAGACAAGTTGAATTCCATGAAGTACATGATAGAGGCGAGGTTCGCCAGGGAAGAGTTTCTCTATTTTTCCGATGAGTTCTTCTACTATTTTACCCGCTTTTTCTTTTAGTTGAATTTTTTCCGCTACAGTTTTTGGCAATATGAGGTAACTTTGAGTAAAATACTTATTCATAATATATTTGATACCAAATTCAGCGTTGGAAAGAGCCAATTCGTTGATTCGACTAGGGATTTTTCCTACTTGGTCATGCCAACCCATAAGCTCAACATACTTATGAAATACGTGCTGAAAATCAAGTGTGGCTACGATCTCTTTTATCGTTTGATCTTGTAGGATTTTCCCTAGTTGGACTAGAAAAAGCAGATCTTCTACGAGATTTTTGGTTTCGAAAATGTTTTGAGGTTTACTTTTTTCAGGGAGATATTCTTCGAGTCGGAGGGATGGATAGAGAGAATGGAAAGCGCGCCTTTCGTTTTGGTAATCGAAAAATAGACTTTCAATTTCCTCTCCATGTTGTTTTTCAGGAAATTTTTCCGCGAGAAAAATTTCTATACTAGCGGGGTGGCTTGTTATCTCGATGAAAAAATATGGGTATAGATAGAAAAGAATTTGTTGAATTGCCTTGGTCAGGCGTAAGTCTCCGAGTTTGCTGGATAATTCTTCTATTTTTTGTTGATCGAATACAATTTCTTTTTTACTCGTGTTGACTTGAGATATGAAGGTAACATTGGAAGACAAAACAAATAAAACGGTTGTTACTAAAATTTTTTGGTCCAGGGTAAGAGAGGCTATTTCTTCAGAGATTGGAAGTGACTGAAATTGTTTATATCTGTGAAGAAATTCCTGGCGCTCTTGTTTTGTTAGTAACTCCAATTTAGCCAAAATTTGACCCAAACGCGCATTGCCTTGAGCATCTAGTATATCTGGATCTTTCGCTGTAACCACATAAGATATTGTGCGTTTTCGCAAAATGTCCACAGGGCTTTCCCATTTATCCCCGCAAATACTTTTTACGCATCGTTCATAAAAAGGCGGTCGCATGATTTCATCAACTTTAGCAAAAGTGGGAAAGGAGAGAAAAATGAAGAGGAAAAACGTCTTGAGCATAGGTGGAACCCTTTTTGTGAGTATACACGATCTAGGCTTGAGGGGGATCCCCGACGGTCTTCGGCCTGGGGATGTCGATAGCTTTTTTTCCTGTCATCCCCAGCGACCAAAGGGAGCGTATGGGGATCCCCCTCGAGCAAGCGGTTGTCCTCAGTCCTTACTAGCGCATTTTTCACAAGGGTAGCATGCTATATGTGTGCCGGTTTTGCTGCCACAGCAAGTTAAAAGCCCTAGTAGACGGCATAAATTTGCAGTTGTTACGCAACAACAACAGCAAGAAGAATCTCTCCAGTTCGACTCTGGCAAGTCCTCCATCTTGTATGATGTACCTGGCTGAGCTGGGATTTCTGATATTTTTCGCGCCCCAGTTTTTCCTCCAGCCAAGTCATTGTAGGCTTCTGCGCTCGCGTCATCAAACATTTGAGCTGTAATGGGTTGTAAGCTTGGAAATCCAACCTCTGTGTACACGACTTCACTCTCTATATTTTGCTTCGGTTCGACGGTTCGAAGTGTTTGTTCGGGTAATTTCAGTTTCGCATAGTATCCCAATACTGGAGAGATTTCGGGATGATGTTCCTGTTGGGCAGGTGTAGGTATTGCAAGCAGTGTCATGCTAGTTCTTTGTGACAGGGGCCCTTGCCTGTTGGTATCTCTAGCTTGATGTACAAGTCCTCCTCTGTTTTTTGGATCTTCTTCAAGTCCGACTAGAATGGTGAGAGTGCTGCCTTCTTGCAAACATTTGATGACTACACGTTGCCGTTTGGCTTTTTCGATTTTGATTTCGTGTTGTCTGCCATCATGATGTACTCGTAGGCTATTATGTCCGATTCGAGACAATCCAATTCCAGGCTCTGACTTTTTTTCAGCCCCGAGTAGGAGGCCATCGAATGAAAGAAGTCCAACCACCGCTGCGAAAAACCATGCCTGCCTCATCACCGCCCCTTTTTATGGTGAAATTTAAATGAGAACAGGGGAAACTATCTAAACGCTTCCACAGATGCAAGTATGGATCTAATGATATTTTCATCCGGATTGTCGGCATCTCCATATGCATCTCCACAAAACGCCAGGAATTGTTTTGGGAAAACCGTTTCCTTGATTTTCTCGCAGATGCGTTTTTCTACAATTCGATGTGGCGCGGTAGATGCAATGGTGCGCAGTGCAACATATTCTCCCTCCGAGACCAATGTTGGAAATTTTTGCCGTACTTTTTCTCGGGCACGTCGCAGTCTACGAATGGCTTTCACGACGGAGGGCGCATCGAGAGACGTTTCGTATTCGATATGGGTATAAAACGTGAGCTCGGTTTCGGAGCGTATCATCGTCGAGGCTTGCGCAGGTAAGAAGAGGAGATCGGGCACACATCCATCTGTATGGGTCAGTTTTTCGGATAGAAGTACAGTACTGACAGGTTGGGTTTTGCTCGCGCGTTGAAATAACAAACTAGGAAACTCATCGCGGTCCAGCCATTCGAGGGCTTGCCAGGGAGATTGCGCCACGACCAGTTTCGGGCTTTCGATCATGCCTTTACTGGTCTCAATTTGCCACATACCCCCTTTTCGCGCGGCGCGTAGCACCTGTCGGTCTGTATCTACTTGTACGATTTCTGACTCTGTTGGTAAGAGTTGACGCAAGGCGGGTTCCCAGTTGCCTCGAATGCGAAGTTCACATAGGGCTTGGGCACGAGCCGGCCACGTCTCTTCCGTGAGTCCCCAGATACTGGCTGAATCTGCGAGTTGAAACAGCACATGCAACGCTTGATGAGCTCGGTTTTTCTCATTCAGCTTTTTCTTCGGACTCGCACTCGTTGCTTCTCCTTCCGGCGTCACCGTAGGCAGTGGTTGCCACAGGGTTTGGAGTTCTTCCCATTGGCGTGCGACTTGAGGACCTGCTAGCATTTTGAGCACCGATTCTTGGAGCAGTCGCTTGCGGGAGATGCGATACAACTCACCCCCACAGAAAATTCCCACTTCTTCATCTTGAGGTAATGGCAAGAAACTCTCGAGGTCGGGGTTTTCTGGATCCAAGCGTAGGGTTTGATTTACAAATTGAAACAGGGGGGGCGTCACCCCAAAAAGGGGGAAAAGGCGGGGGTGTATGGAGCGAGAGGTTACGCGGCCCCCAATGTGAGACTCTTTTTCTACGAGGAGAATCTTGCAGCTGGGGTTTGCCTGGTGTAAACGTGCTGCGGTTAGAATGCCGGAAATTCCGGCACCTACGATGACGCAATCGAATCCGGACTGGGTTGAATGAAACATGACGAAACGACTTCCCTTATTACAAGTTGAGAATCTAGCCAAAGCGTATGGTACGTTACAAGCGGTGCATCCCTTGTCTTTTTCCCTGTTGCCAGGTGAATGTGTGGCGTTGCTGGGCCCTAACGGGGCTGGCAAGACGACCCTCATCGAAATGCTCGTGGGGCTGACGCCACCGGATAGCGGCGCTATCGAGTACGGAGGGTGCTCCTTTTTTACCCATAAAGCCGAAATTCTCGAGACCATTGGGGTACAACTGCAAGAAAGTACCCTGTATAAGAAGTATACGGTACGGGAAACTCTGCAGCTCTTTGCGAGTTTTTATCGGGGACCCACACAAGAGGCGGCCCTCTTAACGCGACTCAACCTACAGGAAAAGGCTGATACACGCCTGGAAAAACTCTCTGGAGGACAGAAACAACGCCTGTACCTTGGCTGTGCCCTGGTGCACAATCCACAGCTACTCTTCTTAGATGAACCCACGGCGGCTCTCGATCCTCAGTCCCGGCGTCATCTTTGGGAGCTCATTCAGAGCTTGAAGAAGGAAGGACGTGGAGTTTTGTTGGCCACCCATTACCTAGATGAGGCTGAGTTCTTGGCAGATCGGATTCTGATTCTGGACCAAGGGCATGTAATCGCCACAGGTACCCCGCGAGAGCTTATCTCGCAACATAGCCGGGAAAGTCAACTCGACGTTCAGGTGCGTCATCTTGACCGTGAGGCATGGACGCGGATGCAGAGGGAGTTTGCCAGGCTTCGCCTCCAAGGAGACTTGGAGGCAGGTTGGGTCTCTGCTGCGGGGGAGCCAGCGGACTTAGAGGTTTTGCTTCAGCAACTATTGGCGCACCACAAAGGGACGGTTCAAGCGGTTACCATGCGCCAAAGTCGACTGGAGGATGTATTTTTACAGCTAACGGGAAGGAAGATTCGCGATGAGTAAAGCGCTTGTAGAGATGGTCAAGGGCAGGATGCGTGAATTTCGCCGTGAACCTTCCGCCTTTTTTTTCGTGTTGTTTATGCCCCTGGTATGGATGCTCATTTTAGGGGGCGCTTTTTCCGGGGGCTCTCATCCGCGAGCGGCGGTGGGCTGGATTCCCAGCGAAGGAGAGTTTGGGGCGCGTGTACAACAAGCCTTGTCATCCAATCCCGACTTTATGCTTCAAAGGGGTGACGCTGCCCAGCAACGCAAAAATTTGGGCAAGGGTGCGGTGGATCTTTTTATAGAGCCCACAGCGGACTCTCGCTTACTGTACCACTACGATGCCCAGCATCCTGATGCCCAACACGTGCGTCGATGGGTAGATGAAACAATTCAAACCGCCTTTGGGCGCAGTAACCCTGTGATCAGCGAAGCTCGACCCGAGTCTGTGCCGGGGAGTCGCTACATCGATTTTTTATTACCGGGGCTGCTGGCCTTTTCGTTGTTAACCACAAGTCTTTTTGGTACTGGCATGACGCTAGTGTTGCACCGACGAGAAAATCTCTTGCGGCGCTTTTTGACCACTCCATTGCGTACCCATGACTACATTCTGTCTCATCTCATCGGGCGTTTGCTTATTATGGTGTTAGAGCTTGCGGTGATTTTGAGCGCGGGATTTCTATTCTTTGGCTTTCGCATTCAAGGTTCTTGGGTCGCTTTCTTGGGGTTGTGTATGATCGGCACTGCTTCTTTCACTGCGATTGCCATTGCAGCGGGCGCTCGCATGACCCAAACCTCTGCGTATAACAGTTTGGTGAACTTGCTGACACTACCGATGATGTTGCTATCGGGGATTTGGTTTTCTCGTAGCCATTTTCCTGCTTGGTCCCAAGACTTGTTGCAGTTGCTTCCGCTTACCGCTTTGGTGGACGGGCTTCGTCACATCGCCTTGGAGGGAGAGGGGTGGAGAGATGTGCAAGGGCAAATGGGCCTGTTGGCTTTATACGGTATTCTGGCGTTTCTCTGGGCGCGCAAACGGTTCAGGTGGTGAGCATATTTCGCCATGCCCAGCTTTGACTTTCTTTTGGTAAATGTTTAAAATACCAGTCATGTTCATGTCCGCATCCCCCGGTCTCTCCCGTTTTTTACTTACATTGTCTGCAAAAAGTGCCCCAATACATAGGAGGTTTTGCCCTTGATCGCGTGTAAAAAATCCAGTCATCGATGGAAATACATCCCTGCATATATAGGGCTTGTTGTTTTGTTTTATTTTGCATACGGACCGATTGGCAGTACCAATGGACTGCCCGGCTCTGATATGGCAATTCCGACCATCATGGCCAACGGGGAGCAGACTCCCTATAATATATATTTTTACGGACAAGATCGCTTCGGAGGATGGCCATATATGATGATGGGGTCTGTGGCGCATTTATTCGCGATTGATTGGCTCCCTCACCATACATTTTTTGCGCAAATTCTTGTGTACGCATGGGCTTTACTCTTGATTGCAGTGGCATTTGGTCATTTTTGGTTTGTAATTCCGTTGGGAGTATTATCCGTTTTAGACAAAGGATTATGGCGGAATTTAAGCCCAGATTATTTGTTTGCGTGGCAGCTAATAGGGATTGCCTGGTTTATCTATCAATCCAGGAAACAGACCCAGAATCGAATTGGCTATCTGTTTCTTTTTCTTGCGAGTTTTTTGGCACAATGGATGAGCCCAACAACGTGGTTTTATCTTTCCCTCTACACAAGTGGTCCTTTTATATTACGGTTGTATCGTACAAAAAAAGTACGTCTACCGCGTCCATCTGAAGCACTGCTCCTGATGCTGCCTTCTATAAGCATGCTTATGGAGCTTGGGCTAAAAGCCTACTATCTTAGCTATGTAGAGCGTGTGTTTTCAGCAGAATATGCAAGTAAAATTCAGACGAGCACGCATTTTAATTTTACCGTTCTATATCTGTGGAAGTATGTACCTGAACAGGTACAAATTGTTTTTTCTGTTTATAATACCGCGATTGTGCCCTACCTTCTTGGCTTATTTATTACCGTTACTTGTTTGCGAAATCTTCGCGAAGATGATCCTATGTATCAAGAATGGTCCAATGTTTTTATTCTTTGGCTCATGGCCTTGCTTCCTTTCTTTCTTTTCCCTGGTTTTGAGCATGTAAAAGCGAATTTATTTGCTATTCGTTACTCAGTCGTCAGCATTTTCTTTGCAGCAATTGCTTGTATTTGGACGTTTTGGTTGGTGTTGTCCAAGTGGAAGCCTATCACGAGGCATGTAACTCTCTTTTTGGTTGCTATAGTTGCACTACGTTCTACTATGGTCTCTTTTTTTAGAGAATATCCACTTCGCAATCAGACGTATCGTACAGAATTGTCCATGGCACAGAAAGTAACATCCGTGGATTTGATTTATATCGGTGGGTATGATGTCTATCAATTACAGTGCTTAAACAAACATATATTGGGACTACCAATTCAAGGTCAAACCATGAGAATGCCATGGTATATCGAAATTGCGAAAAAGGCAGACACTCGAATTATAAGTGATCATGATCCTGATTTTTTTGCCAAGCAATCTCAATATGGCATACAATTTGTTGCAAAAGAAAAGGAGTCTGCATTTATGATCCGCGGCCGAAAATTTTGGGAGTATCTGCCGTTACACAACTAGATCCGCAGCTGATATCAACATCATCGGTAGCATAAGTAGGTTCACTACCTGGCTATCAGGGATCTGGATCATAGGAAACAGCGCTGTGGGTTCCCAGAAAAAAGCAGAGACTTTCAAGAGGAAGCCTCATCTGCTTTTCCTATTTAGTTTGATTTTGTTGATTGAGTGCCCGAGGCCCCTCTACTTTGATGCGCAAGTTATCTAAGGATACGCTTAACTCTTCATCAGAGGGAGCCAACTTCAGAGCCTGAGTCCAGGCGTCTTGTGCGAGAGGCAAATTGCCCATTTTTACAAATAGAGAGCCTTTCATTTTGTATAGCTGGGCACTTTGTGGGTATGAACCAAGTAAAGTGTTGACTGCGACCAACGCGTATTCATATTTTTTATCTTGAAAGAGACCCCGTATTTCAGCAAGCCCCATGGTGTAACTCGGGGCTTGAGAGGCGGCGTCGATCGGCGCGACCCCAAATGCTTTATCCACCAATTTCGATGATTTTGGCTCTAGGGTAGCAACACTTGGCATGCGGCTTAAAATTTCTCGATCCGTCTTTACCGGGTTGCCGTGCATACTGGTATTGAATGCTGCATTTGCATGAGGACCTGCCTCGGCAAGGGGAATTTCAATGTCATAGTCTTCTCCGCCACCAGGAACTTCTAAGACATATTCATGACCATTGGTGATAGATCGAATGATAAGGGGTTCTGAATAGGAAGTGTTTGTCTCTCCTCCTAAGGATGGGCCTTGCGTAAAAGGATAGGCAATAGAGCCATGTAGCCTGGCTTCCAATTCCGCATCGCTAGAAGCGCAGTGCGACAAAAGACTAAAAATTAAAAGAAACGATCCCTTCCCCACCGGATCCTCCCTTTGTTGTTACTGTATCTCCATTAAGTAGAATCTCGGATGGGAAGACATATAACCCTGAAACACCCAGAGCCCATCTACGCCCAAAAAAGAGATCCCATCCAAGGCGTCCCATACCTGCGAAATATCCTCCCCCTGCCATAAGGAGGCCGCCTCCAAGATGAATCCCTTGGCGTACGTCATCGTAAGACTCTACGGAGCCCAAGAAGTTGTGGGCATACAGTACATGTAGCATCATTGCGGTTTGGAAGGGTTTTGGAACGGTTGGATCTGTTGGTTGGGCTGAGGCCGAGGATGCCACACCAGATAAAGAACTCGAGGACTTCAATACCGTTAAAGAGAGGCCAAACTCTGAGTGTCGCTTGCTAAATCTCTCCATGCTGCGAAATTCTACCCCGAGAAAGGCAGAATCAGCAGAGCTCCCACCAATATTGGGCAACGTAACAGGGCCTGCTCCCACCATAATACGATATTCTGGTTGATACTCATCTGAGTTTCTGGATTTTTCTACTTGCTTGTAATCGATAGCTAATCTTTGGTAGCGACTGCGTATGGTTTCGCTGTTGTAGGCTCGGCTCCATACCAGCTCATCCGTATTGGATTTAAAGATTTCAAATGCCAAGACCATATGAGTCGGATGATATATCAGCATCACATCCATAAAATATTCGATACCGAGTTGTTCTGCTGTACTCTTTAGCATTGCGGCATTTGTGGTGGGGGATGTGATGATGAGTTTGCCATCGGTAATTTTCGAGTACTTATTTTCACATAAAATACAGGAAATCAAGTGAAGATCGGTGCTCATCTGGATGCGTTCATTCACCAACATTCGAACATATTTTCGATAGGAATTGGGTAAAACTTCATTTACTTCGGTCTTTCGAATGGCCAAATTTTTGATCCCAGTGACTTGTCCCCTCTTTAGGTCATAACCAAATTCGATCAATAGCTCGTCGAGGACTTCATGAAATCGACGAAGTGGCCCCGTATTGGTGGGAAGATCCAATGTGTCATCCCGTTTCACCAGCTGGTCTTTTTTGTCTGACTTCGGCATGGAGGATTTGGTGACATTTTTTATTTCTGTTGGTACCACAGCTTCACTCTCTCCATATGCGATCGTTCCCACACTCGCGAGTGTGAGGCTAACCGAAAAAAAGAGGGACATTCGTGGCTGGTAGTTTTTCATTCCTTCAACGCCTTACTCTTGTTACTCTCAGGGTTCCTCTTAGACGTATCGGCGTGATACACTAGAAGTTGACTGATTGGATATTCTTTTGTAAATCAGGTGGTTGATGCGTTTTTTATTGGCGATTCCCCTACTTTCCCTGCTTCTCTCCCTTCTTTGGGGGCCCTACTACACGCAAATTTTGTGTGGAGGTGTCTTTTCCTTTTGCTTTTTTTTGACTCGGAAATATCCGAAGTCAGGTTTTCTCTTTGTTCTCGCCAGTTTAGGTTGGTGGGAGGTCCCGATTATGCGCCTGCGCTTCCCCAACCAGTTTCTTTGTGAAATGTGCATGTTGGGGTTTATAGCGGCTGTTGGGCTCGGGAAAAAGCGAGAGCTGCCTGAATCGGCGATACATGAACAGCACCCGTTTTTCTTCCCCTTTTTGTTCTTGTCGATGGTGATGCTGTTACAATTTTTGATTGCCTTGCCGGAGATTTTTTCTTTTTCCTACAGTGGGATTCCGGCACAAAATTTTTTACAGGTTCTGGGGCGTAATCTCTTTCTCTGGAGAATTGCAGAAAGTCCTGTGCATCCCCTCTCTGTTGCAACCGGATACTGGATTCAATTGGCTTTTCTTTGTGTGGTCCCCTCTTTTGTAAAGCGGTATCGAATTTCAGAGTCAACCCTTTTACAGACATTGATGTTGGGTTCGCTTCCGGTCTTTTTTTATGCTCTGGGGCAGAAATTGACATGGATTCCCATTGTGGCATCTGTAGGGATTGGGGGTACATTTCAAAATCAAAATTCCTTGAGCTTTTATGCTGGGTTGATGCTGCTTGTCGCCATTTTGCGCGCCGCAACCTTCTACTTGGCGCATAGTTCGTCATCCCCTGCGATCGAAGGTCATGTCGGGGATCTCCCACGAGTAAAAGGGATCCTCATTGCATTATATGCCTCGGCTTGCGTATATTTTCTTTTCCTTGGGCAAAGTCGAATTTCCGGATTTGGGTGTTTATGTGGAGTCGGTGCTTTTTTCTTTTTTGATGGTCTGTTGCATCGAGGAACGACGGGATATGTAAAAAAAATCTGGCTTACTTTCGCGGGGCTTTTTTCTCTAGCCATTTTCGTGTTCTTGCGACTGAAGATTCATGAAACAGCTAAGTTTGTTGAGCTACGAGACCTTCTCATGAGCGGGTCTTTGCAGGCTCTCTTGGAGGGTGGTGGCCGAACGGTGATCCTTCGAGAAGGCTGGGCCTCCGCCTTTTTGCATCCATGGACTGGTATTGGATCTGGATATTTTGCCATGAAATCTACTATGCGGGATGAGGTCCACAACCCTATCCTAGGGTGGATCGTGGATGTTGGCTGGAGCATCCTTCCGATCTTTTTATATTTCTTTCTGCGCCCGCTTCAACTTCTGTGGCAGGAACGAAAGTCTCTGTCTTCGACGGCTTCTTTTTTCCTTTCCTTGTATGTATATATCTTGGTTACCTCTCTCTTTGATCATTATTTTTCCTATCGTTCTTTGCTGAGTGTCTCCCTCTTTCTCCTTCTCTTGCCTTTTTTGAAGATCTCTCGTACGCATGTATCGAGTAAGAAAAGTTTTCTTCTGTTGACCGCATTCGCTTGTCTATTGGCGCTTACGCGTGTGCCAAATCCGCAATCGCACCCATTGCCAACTGCTTCGCGGGATTCTACGCCGGATGTCTCTGCTACAGAAGGCCCATATCGATGGAATGGCCCAGCTTTTTGGCTTGATTTCAAGCAGCCCTGTTTTTCGCTTTCCGTTTATCCTAAACATATGGGCGGTACATCGCAGCTCTATGTGGGGTGGGGATCTCCAGAGGAACGTCTATCAAATTTCGCCACTTTTACTGAATATTTGCGCTTTGCGCAGGCATCACACATTGAACTTCAAAATGGAGTTTGGAGCCAGCTATGTTTCTGTCAAAAAGAGGGACCGCTTCGTGCTTTACTGCTGATGTCGGATAAGGGAGAATATCTGACGTTATCAGAGCAAAGCCCGGAAAAAAGAAAAGACTATTTTATTTCTTATGGCATCACAGAGCCCCAGTTTTTTCCTGATCGAAAATCCATGGAAGAAACCAAAAAATGCGCAGCGGGGACGGTGCAAGAATGAGCGAATTTTCCCTCATTGAAGAAGCGATTGAGAAAGAAAGAAGAAACGATTCTCATTCGAGGGGG
>CANIBL010000051.1 GCA_947466225.1 Deltaproteobacteria bacterium | reverse complement strand
TAACCACAGTCCCGTTGAATTTAAGCGCTGCAAAGGCATACCCAGTAGAGAAAATTTGTTTTACATTGTCCAGATTTTGAACGCTATCGGAGTTCCCTCCCGCATCGGGATTTTCCCATGTAACCACAGTCCCGTTGAATTTAAGCGCTGCAAAGGCATACCCAGTAGAGAAAATTTGTTTTACATTGTCCAGATTTTGAACACCACTGGAGCCCCCTCCCGCATCGGAATTTCCCCATGTAACCACAGTTCCGTCGGTTTTAAGTGCTGCAAAGGCAGACTCAGTAGAGAAAATTTGCTTTACCCCTGTCAGATTACTTTGAACGTCAGTGGAGCCCCCTCCCGCATCGGAATTTCCCCATGTAACCACAGTTCCGTCGGTTTTAAGTGCTGCAAAGGCATACTTAGTAGAGAAAATTTGCTTTACCCCTGTCAGATTACCTTGAACGGTACTGAAGTCCCCTCCACATTGGGAATATCCCCACGTAACCACAGCTCCGTCGGTTTTAAGTGCTGCAAAGGCAGACTCAGTAGAGAAAATTTGCTTTACCCCTGTCAGATTACTTTGAACGTCAGTGGAGTTCCCTCCATATTCGGGATTTCCCCACGTAACCACAGTTCCGTCGAATTTAAGCGCTGCAAAGGTCCCCCAAGTAGAGAAAATTTGTTTTACATTTACTAGTTTTTCCTTGATGCCGCTGGAGTTCCCTCCCAAATCGGGATTTCCCCACGTAACCACAGTTCCGTCGAATTTAAGCGCTGCAAAGGCATACGGATTAGAGTAAATTTGTTTCACCTCTTTCAGATCTTGAACGCCGCTGGAGATCCCTCCATATCCGGGATTTCCCCACGTAACCACAGTTCCGTCGAATTTAAGCGCTGCAAAGGCATACCAAGTAGAGAAAATTTGTTTTACATTGTCCAGATTTTGAACGCCGCTGGAGATCCCTCCATATTCGGGATTTCCCCACGTAACCACAGTTCCGTCGAATTTAAGCGCTGCAAAAGCCCCCTGATTTTGACTCCTGCCTCCCCACCCTTTTTCAAAAGTTACAATTAAAGAGATTGTATGGCTGGTTACGGTACCTATTGTATTTTTCACAACTACTTTATAGGAATCTGCATCCTCCTCCGTAACAGCAGGAATTGTATAAACATTCGAGTTTGCACCCAAGATTGCTGCCCCTCCCTTGTACCATTGATACACAAAGGGCTCTTCTCCTGTTGTGCGAATTTGTAAAGTTGCACTCTCACCATAGGAAACAACTTGCTCACTTGGTTGTTCGACAATCACAGGAGATGTACCTGTTCTTTGTGCTATATCTTGATGGGTTTCGGTGGCAGTGGAAAGTCCGGCCTGAGAAGACTCAGCTATCTCAACTGTGGATACAGGCTGAGGCACTATCTGCTTTTCGATTATTTGCAATTCGTTAGATTCTGGGTTCATTGAAGTTGTGGAAGAAAATCGTTCACCAGCTTTTGATAAAACAGAACCAGCCGATTTACGCCCCCCATTTTCAGACTCGCTTTTTATACATCCAACAAAGGAAAATATTCCAAAAAATAGAATATAATACATATCTCCTCCAGCGATAATTTCTATCCCTTCTCATCGGGGTTTTATCTGCAGCCTTAAGGTTTTTTTTGAAAAAAAAGTTCTCTCGGCCAGGAAAACTTAACCATCTAATATAAATAATTTTCTCCTGCGTACCCTATTCCCCCAGGCGCAGATCAGTGTTGGACATCATCCTTTCTAACATAGAAGGAAATAGGCTTCCGTCATGCCCAGGCCGCCTCGGCCGTATGGGCATCTCCCGCGATCGAGGGGGATCCCCGACGCGACCAAAGGTCGCTGGGGATGACGAATTTCGACCAGAAGCCAAATTTGTGGCATAACCAAAAATTACCGAATCCCTTGTCCTACAAAGCTTTTCTTCTTAACGGAACAGCATTGGCATGACAGGAAAAAAAAATAATATCCCCTCATCCTCATACGGCCGAGGTGGCCTGAGCATCACGATGGGTATACCGTCCATACCAGTATATAATGATGGAGGGATCTGTTGCTTCTCGTTATCGCACACCTAAACCTCTAGGAGAATATTCGATGCGTCGTGTACCCCTTTTTCTCTGTCTATGCAGCCTTGCAAGCGGCTGCAGCTGGTTTCGCAAAGCCCCAGAAGACCCTGCAGCCAAAAACGGGAATGCCAACGCTGCCCTTGAGGAATCCCTGAACAACCTCGACAAGACGGATCTAATTCCTGCAGATGCTGCAACACCACCTCCAGCCAATGCCTTGGCCGATGAAACCCCCGAGCCACTGCCGCCTCCACCCGAAGATCCAGCGCCACCAGCAGACCCGGTAGATCCACCTCCAGCACCAGAGGGAGATCCTGCCGCAAAACTGGATCCCGCAACCCACGCGCCCAATACCCACGCCGGGATCAACCCAGCTGCAACGCAAGGCCCTGCATCCGTAGTCGTGAGTCCAGAACACGCACGCCGCGTAGTCCGGTACGTGAAAATCGACCAGACCCCCGTTTTCGCCGGACCCAAAGACGATGCGACAAAGATCCGCACCCTGTTGCGCGGTACCAGTCTTATGGTACTGATAAATGGAGACTGGGCGGAAATCGTACCCGGTCAACACATCCAAGTTGCCGCGCTTTCAGACAAGCCCATGGCCTATACCCAAGGGGCCCAAGCCTGGCACCCCCGGGAGTCTCACCCCGATAGCAAAAAGGAATGACGTGCCCCCCCGCAAGCCCAACCCTCTCACTACGGTTCTCACCGGTTTTGGCGCCTACCTAATGTTCACCGCAGATACCTTTCGGCGCATGTTCGTGCCCACGGTGCAATGGCGCCTTCTCTTGCAGCAACTGGAATTTGTGGGAAATAAAAGCCTCTCGAGTATTCTCCTGGCCTCCGTAATGATCGGAGCCGTATTTGGCATCGAATTTGGCAAAATTTTCAGGCTCTTCGGCACAGAATCCATGCTCGGTGCTGCAGCTGCCTTTGCCCTTTCCAAGGAGTTGGCCCCAGTAGTGGGCGCCTTTCTGGTGACGGGTCGCGCTGGGTCTTCCATGGCAGCCGAGATTGCAACCATGCGAGTCAACGAACAAATCGATGCTTTGCAGGTCATGGCAGTAAACCCGGTTCGTTATCTGTGCGCCCCTCGTGTACTTGCAAGCATCCTGATGATGCCCTTATTAGCCGGGGTATTTGTGATCTGTGGCATTCTTTCGGCATACTGTTTTGGCAGTCTGTTTTTTGAAATCGACTCGGGGGTATTCCTCGATAAGATTACCTGGATTAGCAAACCAGCCCATTTGATCGAAGGACTAGAGAAAGCCATGTTGTTTGGGGCACTTTTTTCCTCTATCGCCTGCTATATGGGATTTCATGCCAAGGGTGGTGCCAAAGGCGTGGGAAAGGCCACCACCCGCTCTGTGGTGATGGCCCTGGTATCGATTTTGATCGTGGATTTTTTTGTCAGCTATTTCAAAATGGAACGTATTTTCTAACTTGCTATCAGCAAAGATGCGTTTTTTCCTTGCAATCTCCGCCATATCTTTCTAGATAGACAGCTCGTATCACCCAAAACTATGCGCCCAATACAGGAACACGAGTATGAAAGTGTTATACCCCATTTTTGTTATGCTTTCTCTTTGTCTCTCCCTATCACTGCTACGAGCTGCAGAAGATGGCGATCTAGAGATATACGCCAGAGTCTACCGTGTACAAGCGAACGATTCACTACTTGCCATAACCGACCCTTACCAGTTCTCACTCCGTGTCGGTACACCACTTTCTGTTCTTCATGCAGGGCTTCCAAACGTAATGCTTCCATTTTTTAACAATCGAGAGGCCCCTGTCACAATCGTCTACACAGAGCCTCTACCTAATGGCCTGACAGATCAACTAGCTGGTGGCACTTTGCGAGCCAATATGCTTGAAGTCTACCCTCCTCAGCAACAGTCGGCTCTTGTCATTGTTTTGTATGTTCCGCTAGTGATATATGTAGATGATGTCATACATCTCCATTATTCCGCCACCAGGTGTAAGAATCGCCACGTCTCCAAGCGCCCGAAAAGAGCCGAGTAAACCGGTCTTCGCGTAAGCCCCGCATCTAGCCACAGCCGCTGGGCCTCGGACATTGGGCCGGACCCATAATATTTCATTTTCTTGCTCCACTCCGAGCGCCGTTGATACCATTTTCGAGAAGGACGCTGCCAAATCGCCGAAAAGTCTATAGGGTGCATCTGCAATTTTAGTTGCACCTTGCCCTTGCAGCGACAGTAGAAGCCCGCTTACCAACCATATCCACTTTTTCATCGTGCCTCTGCAATGTAAATTGCAGCCCCCCTATCGATGGCCTTTTGATTGCCCTCCCATGGAGCAACTAGCCAAGAAGCACAGGTTTCTCTCACGCCAGAACTATGGTAGAAATACGGGCCGACCCCCAATGGGGGCTATTTTTCTCTACCAAAAGGGTTCGCTTTCATCATGACCGACATCCTCTCTCCGGCTACGGCCACCGAATATGACTTCGCCCGTATTGAGCCCAAGTGGCAGAAATATTGGAAAGAAAACCAAACCTTTCGAACTCCCTCTGTTTCATCTCGTCCCAAATACTACGTCCTCGACATGTTTCCCTACCCCTCCGGTAGCGGACTCCATGTGGGACACGTAGAGGGATATACCGCCACCGACATCATCACCCGATTTAAGAGCATGCAAGGCTTCAACGTCTTGCACCCCATGGGCTGGGATGCCTTCGGCCTACCTGCCGAGCAATATGCGGTGAAAACAGGGACCCACCCCAAGATCACCACCGAAAACAACATCCGCACCTACAAAGCCCAACTACATCGCCTGGGCCTTGCCATCGATTGGGAACGAGAGATCAACACCACCGATCCTGACTACTACCGATGGACCCAGTGGATCTTCCTCCAGCTCTACAAAAAAGGGCTCGCCTACGAATCCAACGAGCCGGTGAACTGGTGCCCCGCTTTGGGTACTGTACTTGCCAACGAGGAAGTCATCGACGGACTTTCTGAGGTAGGAGGTCACCCTGTCATCAAAAAACCCATTCACCAATGGGTACTCAAAATCACCGAGTATGCGGACCGCCTACTCGAAGACCTCGAAGACCTGGATTGGCCCGAGTCCACGAAACAAATGCAACGCAACTGGATCGGGCGTAGCGAGGGATTGACGTTACGTTTTGCTGTGCAAAATCACAGTGAGAGCTTTGAGGTGTTCACCACCGCACATCATACCCTGTTTGGGGTTACATTCTGTGTATTGGCCCCCGATCACCCGCTCGTGGCCACCCTCACCACCCGAGAGTGTGAGGACCACGTTGAGGACTACGTCACCGAAGCCCTTGAACGCTCCGACATGGACCGAATGGCAGAGGGCAAGGAAAAAACCGGTGTGTTCACGGGTTCCTATGCCATCAACCCGATTAATGGGCAAGCGGTCCCCATCTATATCGCAGATTACGTGCTCCTGAGTTACGGTACGGGCGCCGTCATGGGCGTTCCCGCTCACGATGCACGGGATCATACCTTTGCCACAAAGTATGAAATTCCCATTCGCCAGGTGATCTCCAATCCCCACGGCAAACCTACAGATCCTTCCGTAGAAGAAGCGGCGCTACTCTGCCCCGAAGGTGTGATGGTGCACTCTGCATTGGTAGATGGCCTCACCTGCACAGAAGCCAAAACCCGCATTGCAGAATGGGCGGAGGCCAAAAATGCCGGCAAGCGCACGGTACACTACCGTTTGCGCGACTGGATCTTCTCTCGTCAACGCTACTGGGGCGAGCCATTTCCGCTTTTCCACGAGGAAGATGGTACGATTCAACTATGCGACGAATCTGAGCTACCGGTGCATCTACCCGATGTCACCGACTACAAACCCACAGGGGGTGAGGCAGCACCTCTGTCCAAAGCCCATGAATGGCTGAACCAGGTACGCGACGGTAAACCCTGCAAACGAGAAACCAACATCATGCCGCAATGGGCCGGATCTTGTTGGTACTACCTTCGCTATTTGGACCCGAAGAACTACACGGAATTTTGCAGCAAGGAACAAGAACAAGCCTGGCTCCCCGTTGACCTCTACGTGGGAGGCGCTGAGCATGCCAACCTACATTTGCTCTATGCGCGTTTCTGGCACAAGGTGCTGTATGACCTTGGGCTTGTCTCTTGCAAAGAACCGTTCAAACGCTTGCTCCATCCAGGGTTGGTACTGGGCCCAAATGGAGAGAAGATGTCGAAGAGTCGCGGCAACGTGATCAATCCAGAAGAAGTCATCCTCGAATGGGGCGCTGATTCTTTGCGCATGTTCGAGCTCTTCCTCGGGCCTTTCCACCAAGTCAAGCCGTGGCAAACCAATGGGGTATCTGGCATCCATCGATTCCTAAAAAGGTTTTGGCGCTTGATTTTGGATGAGTCTGGACAGATCCAAGCAAAACTCGGCAAAACCTCCTCGCCTGCATTTACCAAACTGTTGCACCAAACCATTCAAAAGGTCACAGAAGATACAGAAGCGTTTAAGTTCAACACAGCAATCTCTGCCATGATGGAGTGTTTGAACCAAGCCTATAAAGAGACTGAGATTGACCGTGCGGATGCCGAGAAGTTCCTTTTGCTTCTCGCACCATATGCACCGCATCTCTCAGAAGAGCTATGGTCTCTACTGGGTCACACAGAGAGTCTCTACCAAGTAGCATGGCCGACCTACGACCCTCGTACTCTTGCTGAAGCACAGATTACCTACTCCGTTATGGTAAACGGAAAACTGCGCGACACCATGGCTGTGGATGAAACGACGACTCAAGCTGATGTGATCGCACAAGCCAAGGTGAAAATCGCCCGCCATCTTGAAGGGCATACGATCCGCAAAGAGATTTTTGTTCCCGGGAAAGTGGTCAACTTCGTACTCTAAGGAACAGGGGATGATGGTCTCCAGATAAAAAGGTTATAGCCCCCTCCGTCATCCCCAGGCCGCCTTGGCCTTATGGGCACCTCTCACAATCGCGTTGGATCCTACTTGCCAGCATTTTTTCCTTGTGTATAACTGGGGGCTGCTTCTGTTAACCTACCAAAATACCATGAAAAAATGCGTATTCCGAGTTGTCCTTTCTCTATCTCTCTTGCAGGCCACTTCTCTGATGGCAAAGCCATTGCCGTATTTTGAAGTAGAAACCTACGAACAGAAGGCATTCCCACTATTCTTTTCGCAGTTTTTATACCCAATGCGATTTTCTACCACAACTTCCGGCACCCCTAAAATCGAGTAAATCCCCTGGCAAGAGAGCCTGTGCTCCCAACAGTTGTAACTCTTTTCCCTAAGTGAGTAGAATAGGAGAATACCCCCTATCCGGATTTATATTATGAAACAACAATGGATTCTCCTTGCCTCCCTCCTGGTGAGTTGCAGCACAAAAAAATCCAAGCATGAAGTTGAGACCCCAGCAGCACAGAGACCTCTATCTACATCTACCAAAACGCCCCCCATACCAAGAAGCCCAGAAGACCCATCCCCATCCTCCAGCACCTCGAATCAAGGCCAGATACCGATACCCAACCCACAGCCACCAGTTTCTGAACCAGTGACCTATCTTCCTTCTCAAAAAATCCAGCAAAATGCCATCGTTCGAAAATCTATACTGATAGAATTGTCCCTGCCAAACCCTACTCACACCCATACCTACAAAAATCTACACCTACACTCTCACCATCTCCCCATCACCGTTATACAACTACCAACAGAAATTGGGCCTCAGCATACGAAAACCCTTTCCTTTGCCTTTGAAACCGATCTCCACGGACTGTATGAAGAAACACTCACTGTTGGGTATGAGGTAAATGGAGAAAAGAAAACTTTTACACTCGATACCAAAATCCATGTAACCTATGAACCCTTGGTTTTATCCCTGCGCGATCTCCATAAACTTCCTCGTACCCTATCCGGAAGCGGTTCAGGTACAAAAGACATCTATGAGGATGCCCAGCATCGACTTTACGTGCTCAAGACAAATCAACCAGGCACGGTAGAACCTGGCTGGATCGAAGCCTATGCCGGTACGTTATATCGCTATTTTCTCAAAAAGCATGCCCCTGAAGTTGCCTTTGTCATAGATGGAAGCTTCATCTATGGCGCCTCTCAATTGGAGTCTACCTTTCAAGATGTCTATACCTATCACATTGTGAATCGGCATCCTCTACCGGTACGAGACCCCATCCTAGAAGCTATCAGTATTGTCTCCTTCATGCTCTGTGAAATTGATTTAAAAGGCCTGAATAGCAATGATAGCAATTTGGGTGTGATTAAAGGTAGAACTGGGTTGACCTATTTTAAAATTGACCATGGTCAATCCTTTTTATGCGGACATGATAGCGTCTGGACTCATAATCGGTTTCATTTTCCGTATCTATTGGCACAAAAATCAAGGGCTGAATTTTTTACCAGCACCAACCTAGATCACCTCGTCGAGGATGCCACCATTCTATCTCAGCTCCATACCATTCAACAAACCCCTCGCGCTGATTTGGTTCGGGTGCTAGATGCGTGTGAAACACAATTGGGCCATTTCCCCATATATCCAGATGATAGAACCAGTCATTACCATCACTTACGCAACCAAGGCACAAACCCCATAACCAATGACTTCATCTTGACGAGGGATCACACTATATACAAAGACATGGTGCTGGATCGCTTCGATCAATTGCTCCGACTTCGCTAGCGCCATCCTACACGCCATATTTTTCTCCTGCCCCGTAAAATCGGATTGCCGCGCCTGCAGATCCCGGTATCATAGTCAGTTCACAGCAGCCATTTATCGGGCGAAGGAGCCAGCGTTGTCCACCGAACCCCTCTATACTGAAGTGATTCTCCCCTCTATGGGAGAAGGCGTACACGAAGCTACCCTTGTCACCTGGGTAAAAAAACCAGGCGATTGGGTACGCAAACAGGAACCCCTTCTGGAAGTCTCTACGGATAAAGTAGACACGGAAATTCTCGCAGAGGCGGATGGGTATCTCATCGCCACTTTTCTTCAACCAGGTGAAGTGGCCCAAGTAAATCAGCTGTTAGCCCAACTATCCCCTGATCCAACGACGCCTGCCATATCCCCCCCCATGCTTCACAAACCAGCAGCGGCTCCGACGCGTGCTGCAGCTTCTACCCATATGTCATCAGCTACTACCCTATCCTCGCGAAGTGGAGCCATTACAAAAGTCCCCCTCGATGTCACGCCCAGCACCTTTGCTGGATTTGTGCGAGCCTCTCCTTTGGCACGCAAATGGGCTCGAGAATATGGCCTCGAACTGGGGCGAATTCCAGGATCTGGGTTACATGGCAAAATTATGCAGGGAGATTTGGAGCGCTACCGACAAGAAAACCAAGCTGTAGCACCCACACTGCCTATCGCACCACTTTTGGCCTCTCTTGCAACAGAACAACGAGATGGCAAAGAGTATATAGAAGGCGTAGAAGTCTCCCGCCAGAAAATGTCGCTGATTCGCCGAAAAACCGCTGAGCATATGGTGCATTCGGTACGTACCTCGCCTCATGTTACCACCACATTCTGCCTCGATCTTCACTCGACAGCTGCCTACAAGAAGCTGCATGAGGCAGAGTGTCTACGTACCCATGGTGCCAAGCTGACCTACACAGCCTTTTTTCTCTATGCAGCTACACAAGCCTTGAAGGCATTTCCCTTTGCAAACGCCTCTGTAGATGGGGATGATATCCTGCTGAAATCCGATATCAACTTGGGCTGTGCCGTGGCCATTGATACCGGCCTTATCGTACCGGTAATCAAACGCGCCAATGACAAGAGTTTGTTTGAAATTGCAGGAGCACTGCATGATTTGGTTACCCGAGCTCGCAGCAAGAAGCTCAAACCCGAGGATGTACAAGGGGGGACGTTCTCCATCACCAACCCCGGTCTCTACGGCAGTGTGCATTCCCAGCCCATCCTCAGTCAGCCTCAAGTGGCCATCATGAGCGTGGGTGCTATCCAAGAAATGCCGGCTGTGGTAAAGGGACAAATCGTGATTCGCCCCCTCTGCCAAGTGGGGCTTACCTTCGATCACCGCATTCTGGATGGGGAAGGTGGAGCCAAATTTTTGGCTCATGTGAAACACACCCTTGAAAATTTTATGTAACGATACAGGATCTTACGATGCAGCATCCTCGATATATTGTGATCACCGGCGCTTCTAGCGGCATTGGCCTGGCCTGCGCACAACGCCTAGCAGAAAAAGGCCATCACCTCCTCTTGGGTGCACGTCGAATCGATCGACTCCAAAACTTTTGCGCGACCCACCCTACCTGCCAATTTGGCTACCTTGATGTGACAGATCGCAACTCCATCCATGCTTTCGTAAAAGAGCAGGAGGTGTGGCTGAAACAAGCCAACGGATTGATCAACAGCGCTGGCTTGGCACTTGGAACGGAGCCCTTACAAACCAGCCTCGAAGAAGACTTGATCACCATGGTGGATGCCAACGTAAAGGGATTGTTCTCGGTAACCCGTGCCTTGCTGCCCTTTCTCTTGGGTCATGGCAAAGGGGGGGATATTATCAATATCGGCTCCATCGCAGGTGTGTTTCCCTACCGAACCGGATCGGTCTACGGAGCCACCAAAGCTGCTGTACAAGTCTTCACCCATGCATTGCGTATGGACTTAGGCGGAACCGGGATTCGCGTCAGTGTGGTAGAACCGGGTAAAGTAGATACGGAATTTTCCTTGGTTCGTTTTCATGGAGATGCTGCACGAGCCCAAAAAGCCTACGAAGGCTATCGCCCACTCCAAGCAGATGATATTGCTGCGACCGTAGACTTCATGCTATCTCAACCTCCGCATGTAACCATCCAACAAGTACTCATTACCGCTACCGATCAAGTCAGTGCCACTGATGTGGTGCCGGTTTCCCTTTAAAAGAGGCTTAATGAGCCCCAGCCCCACAACCGATAATTTCGAGACCTTGCGCCAGCCCTCCCAACTCGCTCGCTTCCCAAATGGCTTTGAGTGAACCAAGGTATGAACCATCTGCGCAGGCAGGTGCATCTGCCTCCTCTTTGTTCTCAAGATTCACGTTGTGTCCTCGCAAGGTCATAAAGAGGACTTCGATCAACGGATAGAAAGTGTCATTCACCGACACATGGACTGTTTTTTTGTCCTTTCCTATTTTTTGGCATAACTGGAGGAAAGATTTCGTCTCACTCTTATATTGTTCTCTGATTTTTCTGGCTATCCAGGACTTTCCCAGCTTGGGTAAGGAGGCTCGGATAACTGTTTATGCCCTTCAGGGTACGCATCTGGTTCCGAAAAAAAAGAAAAAAAGAAAATTAAAACTCTGCCCCAATGTTCAGTTCCAGCTTACATCGACTAATCCAACGTTCTGATTGATTGGCACGGGGCAGACAGATACCTTTCTGTTCACAGCTTGTGGAATTTGGCTCGTGAATGGGCCAGGCAATAGCAGCATTCACTGACCCCAATGGGGTCAGGAGCTTCAGAGCAATGCCAGATGCAGCATAGTTTTGCTGATATAGCTCTTTTGGATTTTCCAACAGACTGGACACACTATAACGATGGTTGTCTTCCAATACAGGTGGAGCTGCTTGCTTAGCGTAAAAATCATTGAAATCATCGAGCTCTTTTTCCGTAAAAAACGTATTACCTAAATCCATAAAAATCGCTGCGCCAAATCGGTTTGGACTAATTTGATAGCGCAATTCAGTCTTTAGTACCACACTTTGAGACCCACCTAAGATATCGGTTTCAGTATTCGTTGCATTTCGAACGTAGGGACCTAGCTGCTTCTCAAATCCTCGTACATAATCAGATCCACCTGGTTGTAAACGATCAACCGATGGTAAAATATCAGGATCTTCTCCTGTTCGATTGATGTTTTGGTAAACGGTCAAGTTCATTCCATACGCAAGTACCCAATCAGAAAAAAGTGAGAGATAGTGACTACTTTGGAAGTTGTACCGCTCAAACCGATATTGACTATACAAGAGATACCGAGAAAGCTGCGCTTCCGAGGAAAGAAAAATACCGGATGTGGGCCAACTTTTGTTATTGCGAGTATCCGTTTGCAACCGAACTCCCACAGCCGCAACCCGTGTTTCACCGGTCAAAACCAATAAATCTTCTTGCAACTCAGATCCTTTGTCACTCTCATAGCGAAGCCGATAGAATACATCGATCCAGCTATAAGGTACATTTTGGAAAGGATAATGAAGCGAAGGCTCTAGGATGTTGCTTAACTGCCAAATATCATCGGCTGTGGCCCTATGACTGAGGGAAAGAAGAAAATCCATAGGGAAATCAGCTACATTTGGCTCTACATATCCAACCCCAACTCGACGCCCCAGTAAGGTTTGACCTTTGGTTCCATTTACATCATTGATATCTTGTTGGTGTTTTTCTTCGCTAATCCCAGCGCGAAAACTGACGCGACGTCCGGTTCCCCACAGATTGTTGTAAGCTGTCTCTGCAATATAGGAAAATCCACTGTAGAGATTGTATCCTGGACCAAAGGAAAACGTCCCTGCATTTCCCTCAATCAATTGTATATCAATATCAATTACAGGATCTAGATTGGCTTGCTGCACGGAATTAGGTGTAATTTGCACTGAATGGAAGATACCAAGGTTCATCAAAGCAGATCGCGATTTTGCCAATTGGTTATACGTAAAAAATTCACCAGAAGAAAACAGCAATTTTCTTCTCACCACTTTCTCTTTTGTTTTTTCCAATCCTTTAATGGAAATTTTCCCGACTCTAACTTGAACGCCTTCTGCAAGATGCAATGTAACAAATACTTCG
>CANIBL010000050.1 GCA_947466225.1 Deltaproteobacteria bacterium | reverse complement strand
TTTTTCTATTCTCATAATTTTCGTACAATTTGTGGAGCATGTGGTTTTACTCTTGAGTTGAAAAGGCCCGCTCTATGCAAATACAAGTTGAAGACATTCGATCTTTTTCTCAATTCTTACGAGAGAAAGGCAAACAACCCGCAACCACGGAATCTTATGCACGAGATCTAGCAGCTTTTCTTGAATATCTACGCGTAAGTAAAATTTCTTGGGAACAGCTAGAATCGTCTACGTTGATATTCTACCAAAAATATCTCAGCACGGAGCGAGAGGCGCATCCCAATTCGATCCGACGGGCTGTTATTAGCATTCGCCAGTTTTTTCGCTACCTCTCGGAGCGAGAAAAGACATTTCAAAGCCCTTTTGATGATGTTGCCATCCCATCCCGACAAGAATCCCCCCCTTCTACCTTTCAAGATAAAGAACTGCAAACCCTCATGCAGGCCATTCAACAAGAAGACTCCCCCCTCAAAGCCTATCGAGACAGCGCCATTATTTGCCTGCTTGCCTACGAAGGCCTTAAAGCCAACGAGATTATCTCCTTGCGCTGGACCCATTACTTGCACCACCCCCACTACACCACCATTAAAATCGAGGGGCCACGATCCAGGATTCTGCAAGTGATGGAAAAAACAGCTGAAAGCCTAGAAAAATATCGCTCTGCTTATATCGGATCTCATAAAAAAGGCGTAGGGAAAAGAGAAAAAGACCGTATGTTCTTTGCTTTTCAGGGAAAAGACCTTACCCCATATAAGAGCTTATCCCGACATGGCCTCAAATATATGCTGTATGAGCGGGGGGAAGAAATAAAGAATCCCCATCTGAATACCGAGATACTCCGGGAACATGCGATACAAACTTTGCTTAAAATGGGTCGGACACCAGAGGAAATCATGGCCCATATGGGCCTCTTGCGATTGGGGCGCATTGCAAAACTGTTGCGGAAGTAGTTTTTTACTTTCGCCGCTGCTGAAAGAATGACTGCAACAGCCCTTTGCTGGCCTCCAAGTGAGCCAGATCCTGTTGCACAGAAAAGCGATGGTTCAAACGAGGATCATCATGAAGAGAAAAAAGGGTCCCACAAGCCCCCCCTTTGGGGTCCGGCGCAGCAAAAACCACGGAAGACATACGAGACTGTAAAATAGCCCCTGTACACATCAGACAAGGCTCTAAGGTCACATACAATGTGCAGTCCCTCAAACGCCACGCATGCAACACCTGGCAGGCCTTCTCAATTGCTACAATTTCTGCGTGACGGATTGAGGACTGCAGAGTCTCTCGAGCATTCCACCCTTCTGCAATAATTTGATCTTGATAGACAACCACTGCCCCTACTGGGACCTCTCCGCAAGAAAATGCGGTTTGAGCCAGTTCCAAGCAGCGCTTCATATAGTCCATCTTCATCTAAACCGCTTTTGAAACAAAGGCGAAGTCATCTACCTGGATTGCATCTCGCCCCGCTTCTTCTGCCGTTCTCAACATCACCGCTTGCTCCTGGGTGATAATGCCCGCATCTACGGCACGATCAATCAACTGCGCCGGTCTACCTTTGGCAAGCTTACCCTTGCGAACTGCACGAGAAATATTTTTGTATACCGCATCGGCTTCTACACTTAGCAAAAAGGCCTTCTCCAATCGCTCTAAGGCTTCATTACCCAGAAAGACCGGTTGCGTAAGACCATCGCGAAGCGCACCTGGCGCCATCAAGCAGGCTGCCGCTTCCATGCAAGTATCATCTCCAATATCCATGGCTACCGTATTCAATCGAGCCCACCAAGAAAGTGGATACTTAAACACCCAGCCCACAACGGGAATATCTAGATTGGCAAAAATCCCTTCAAATGCCTTTTGAATCTCATTGAACCCATGTCGCACCGCATAATGCACCAAAGGCTCATGATTCGGATTTCGCCCCTCTGCCTCATAGCGACGGATCACAGCCGTGATCAAGAACATCCAAGACAAAATATCACCATATCGAGCGGTGATTTTTTCCTTAAACTTAAGCTTACCACCCAACGTTGCCATTGCCACATCCGCAAAAAAACCAAAAGAAGCGGACACCCATGCCAAACGTTTCAAGTAAGGAGAAAAAGGAATATTCGGCACCGTCGCAAAGCGACCACGAGAGAGACTCAAAAGAATCGCACGCGAAGCGTTGCGTACTACATGCCCAATATGCCCAAAGAACGCAAAATCAAAAGATCGAAGATCTTCATTTTCTACCGCTACCACTTGCTTATACGCATATGGATGGCATCGGATGGCGCCTTGCCCAAAGATTATCATCGTACGGGTCAGAATATTGGCGCCTTCGACAGTCACAGCAATGGGGGCTGCTTCATAGGAGCGAGCCACCAAGTTGCGTGGACCCTTGGAAATTCCAGCCCCTCCGAGTATGTCCATACAGTCATTCACCATCACACGGCCCAACTCCGTACTGTGGTATTTGGCAATGGCCGAGACGACAGCTGGTTTAAAGCCAGAATCCACAGCCCCTACCGTAAATTGTCGACATGCTTCTATAATGTAAGAAAATCCACATACTCGGGCAAAAGCATCTGCAATTCCCTCAAACTGGCTAATGGAAACCCCAAATTGCTTGCGAACTTGAATATAAGCACCCGTAGCACGCACACCGAATCGGCCGTTGCCCACCGTTTGGCTGGGGATGGAGATACCTCGGCCTGCAGCCAGACACTCCATCAACATTTTCCATCCACTACCAATCCCAGCCTCGCCTCCAATCACCTGTTCAATCGCCACCACCACATTTTTTCCTGAAATGGGGGAATTGATGAAGGGAACACCAAGCGGGTCATGACGTCGGCCCAACAAAACGCCCTCCGCGGTAGAGGGTACCAATACACAAGAAATACCTAACTCTTTTCCTTTTCCTAACAAGGACTCTGGATCAAACACCTTCACTGCAAGGCCAATCAACGTTGCAACAGCACCCAAGGTAATATAGCGTTTGGACCAATTGACGCGCAGATACAATTGTCCATCTTCCCCACGAAAGACCACCGCAGACGATTGAATAGACCCAGCGTCTGAGCCTGCTTCTGCCTCTGTCAAAGCAAAACAAGGGATTTCATCTCCACCAGCCAGTCTAGGTAAGTAATAGTCTTTTTGCTTCTGCGTCCCATAATGCAAAATCAACTCACCGGGCCCAAGAGAATTGGGGACCATGACGGTAATTGCCAATGGGATCGAGCAACTAGATAACTTACTGATGACTTCCCCATGCCCCAGAGCAGAAAATCCCAAGCCCCCATACTCCTCCGGAATCACAAGGCCCCAAAATTTGTTCTTTCGGATATAAGCCCAAACCTCAGACGAAAGATCTTTTTCTTCATACGCTCTGTCATTATCAGTTTTACGACAAATTTCCTCGCAAGGGCCATTGAGAAAATCCCATTCGCGTTGAGAAAGTTGCGGGTATGGCTCTTGCAATACACTATGAAAATTTGGGTTTCCCGAAAATAGCTCTCCATCAATCCAGGTCGTACCTGCCTCTAGTGCGACTTTTTCCGTTTCAGAAATCACAGGCAAAATTTTCATCTTTTGCATCAATCGCATCACATGAGTTGAAACCAATCGACGTCGCAACAGCGGAAGGTTAAAAATCAATAATACCAAGGCGATCACCACCAACATGAAACGGGGAATTCCAGCTACCCAGATAATGGCAAAGCTGAACGCGCTCCACATCCATAAAGGCAAAGTAAAAAACCCCGCCCCCAATGTCCCTGCGATCAGCAACAACAAAAATGTGCCGAATCCGATGATGCCATACAAATTCTCTAGCATCCCCATAGCGCCTCCCCTTTTTTATCTGTATCCACCTGTTGCATGACCTACTCTACTGACCTGTTACGCGCATTTTATGCACATATCGAAGCATAGCTCGACAATACGCACGTGGAAATGTTGCTTGCCCCACTTTACTGGCCTCTTCGCAAGCCCGAAAAGGCAGAGCCACAGAATACTGTGGAAAATATACTTCGTCCATTAAATGACTCATGACCACGCTTCTTCTTTTCTGCTGAAACAGCGAATCCCCCATAAATTTTTCTCCTGATTTCCCAAGTAAAAGGGCAATGAACGGAGCAATATCCATTTGACTTACCACTTCAGATTGCACCCTTTGAACCTCTGACCGCGCTGCTACACGTTCTGCAATGCCTCCAGACAGAAGAAACCCCACATGCCCTAGTTGCTGAAATCGACTCCCCAAGGGAGCTTGATAAAAGGAAGGGGCCAAAATCCCATGGTCCCCAACCAGCACCACTAAAGTGGAGTCCCAGAGGTGGACGGCCTTCATCTTCTCGACCCACTCGCCAATGGCATCATCTACATACCATACGGTCTTTTCACTTGGGTGTTGGCCAGGAAAAATGACCTGTTTCATTCGATCCGGAGCATCAGCTGGCACCTCCCATGGAATATGATTAGAGACGGACAATAAAAATCCCGCTCGAGTTTCCCCGACTTTCCTACCTTCTTGAAGCTGAGCTACCGTTTCGAGAAAAAAGGCCCGATCTGAAATCCCCCACCCAGTTCGAGGTGTTTCAAGAGGAAAATCATGAAGGTCCATCATCCGCGAAACTCCATGCCGCTTCCAATATGCAACCTGGTTGTCAAAGCGACCCTCTCCTCCATGCAACCAGATTGCATTCTGTGCCAGATCAGGGATACAAGTAGACGGAAAATTCTTCCCCACCGCCACTTCTCTCATTCCCGAAGTGTAAATCCCCCCCCAGTACCCACACCAAGCTGCCTCTTGGCCTCCACGTGTAACTGTTCCCGTTGACCACGCCTCGGGAAACCAAATACCTTTTTGGCTCAACGCATCAAATTGGGGCGTCATACTCTGGATCGAAGGAACAGAGCGGCCCACATCGATGGCGCGAAACGACTCTAACAGCATCACCAAAACCAATGGAGAATCTCCTTTGGCTTGGAGCTGTTGTACCTCTGTAACCAAATCCTGTCCTGTAAGAGAAAGCCTATCCACAGAAGAAACAGGATGCAATAATATCCGCTCTAATGATGCGATCTCTGATTCAGCAGGGTCTAGTTTCACCTCCATTTTTTCTAGGAGGATTGCTATTTCTTCCGACGTCAATGGCTGCGGTGATACAGCATGAATCCATCGCACATAGAGATTTTCTATCAGGTTATACTGCAATGACTCCGGCACAAACCATTGTACCTTATATCGAATGTGCCACACATGTAGTCCAATGCCTCCCAACAAACCTGCCACAACCATCCATCGGTAGTCTAATTTATCTCTCCTTTTCTGCCAGCGCTGCCAGAGAAGAAGCGCCATAAACCCAAATCCAGCCAAAACCGCTGGCCGCCATGCAAATAGCGACGATCCATTCGATCGAATGAAATCCGAATCTTTTATGTATGAAAGATGAAAAGGCAAAATGGGTGCGTGGAAAAATTCGATATATGCTTGATGGCACGCCACAATCAATGCCATCATCCCCCACAACAGACAATGCAAATGCCGCACATTTTTTGGGAAAAAAACTGAAACTCCTGTTATCAGCAGCATATGCAGCAACGTCAAACAAGCGGAAATCCAAACATCACTGGCACAACCCACCAGCCAAGCCTGCACAAGCCAAATACCCTCAAGCCTCTGCCCCTCTAGGAGAAAAGGGGACGACAACCCTCGATGCAACCAAAAAAGCCCCAATAGATAGACAAAAGTCCACCCCATCATCACCCCATATCGGGTCTCTTTTGTTTGATCCATCTTTCTCATCACTTTTTGATTGTCTCAGCCCAACAGAAATTGATACTTCATGAACGCGCTATATCCAACAAATGATCCCAAGGGTGCAACACGGTGATTTTTTCTTTATTGGACACAGACTTCTATAAACTCACCCTGATGCAATTGATTTGGCAACAATTCCCACAAGCATCAGCTCAATACACCTTCCAATGCAGAAACCCTCAAATAAAACTCGGCTTCATTGTACCGTTACTGTCCGAGCACGTCCATGACTTCCTCCGGCTTACCTTTCAAAAGGAAGAGATTCAGTATCTACGCACTCTGCAAATTTTTACCGAGAGCTTCTTACAGCATTTGGAGACATTTACCTTTTCCTCTACAAAAATCTCACTCTTGGAAATTGACGATAGATTGGCCCTATCAATTGAAGGCAGTTGGGCCGAATCCACCTTGCTTGAAGTTCCACTTCTTGCCATGATTAATCAACTATACTACGAAAAATCACTTCCAAGCCATATTGACCCACTATCAGAAGCTCGAAAGCGCTTGGAAGAAAAGGTTCACTTTCTCCATAAACAATCCGCCCCCATTTATTTCATCGATTTTGGCACAAGACGTAGGTTTACCCACTTGTGGCATATGGAGATTGATCAAACTTTACAGAAAGAGGTCCCCAGCCTTTTTTTGGGCACAAGCAATCTATACTCCGCCTGGCAACACAACCTTGCCCCCAAGGGCACCATGGCCCACGAACTCTTTCAAGCAGCCCAAGTTCTTGCGCCTACTCAATCAGACTTTCAACCCTTTACTTTACAGCTATGGAAAAAAATCTTCCCTACGACTCCTGCTTTTGCCCTCACAGACACCTTAGGGGTTCAAGCCTTTCTCTATGACTTCTCCTCAGAGCTGGCACAGCAATATGATGGCGTTCGTCACGACTCCGGTAGCCCCTTTGTTTTCTTCGATCTGATGCTACAGCACTACGAGCAACTCGGCATCGACGCAAAGCAAAAAACGTTGCTTTTTAGCGATCATATCACGTTCCCTCTTGCAGCGAAAATCACAACATATGCACGCAAGCGGGCCCGTGTCGCTTTTGGGATTGGGACCCACCTTACCAACGACACAGGCCATGCGCCTCTAGAAATCGTGATCAAACTCACGAAGCTTAACCATCAGCCTGTAGCCAAACTGAGCGATTCTCCAGAAAAAGAAATTTGCCCAGATCAGGGCTTTTTAGAAAAAATTCGCGGAATAAAGGAGGAAAAAGAACGAGAGTACAGACGCCTTAAATCGGATCAAAGTTAAATGGATAATTCACGGTAACGGGCTTCCCACCTCGAGGTTCATCAAATTTCCATTTTCGAATCCGACTTAATACACAGTCCGTCATAATCGAATCACTGATATTACCTGAGGCAATACTCGTTTGTAACACGCCTCCATCCATCCCCACCATGAACTGCACCTTCATTTTCCCATGGGCATCTGGCACCCGTTGCAACCATCTTTCATAGCAGTTTTTGATTTGATTGATATTTGCCCGAATGACTTTTAAAATTTCCTCTTGCGTTAATCCCCCAGATACCAAGGGATCTCCGGCTCTTACATCAATGGCAACTTGACCTTTTCCTTTAAAGGCTTGGCTCACACCTTTTCCATCTCCAACAACCCCCTCCCCAGTTCCAAACTGATTGAGCGCACTGCCCGAGCCCCCCACCGCAAGCCCTTTACTTCCCGAAATGCCACCCAACCCATAATTTTTGTCCGCAGAGCCAGATCCTTTTCCCACACCACCGACTGACGATTTAAAATTGGTATGAATTGCGCCCGGCCCTGTTTTGGAGCTAATTTTCCCTACCCCAAGACCTAATTGGCTCAAGTTTACGCCCGCTGGCTTGGCGGGCTCAGCGGCGCTTGGCCCCGGTGTGCTTTCTTTTTCTTTGCCCTTTTTCTCTCCCCCCGTAGACTGCAGCCCACCCCCCACAGCTGAAAGCGGCTTTTTCTTATCCTGGGTTTTGGCTTGAGTCAGCGCCTGCTCTACCTTCGCCTTTGGAGGCGGTGGAGGGGCTTTTTCAATGGGCTTTTCTTCCTTAGGCGGAACGGCTGCCAATGTCTCTGGTGGTGGCTCAAGCGAAATAGGAGGGGCTTCTTTTTTCACCTCTTCCAACGGCTCTGGCGCTGGCGGCTCTGGTTTCTCCGGAGCCTGCACCACAGCCCAGAGATCTTCTTCTTTTTTATGGTCCTCTTCCTTCACATCTACAATCAAAACAGCTCCAATTAAGAGCACGTAAATCACCATAGCAGCAAGAGAGATCGCCAAAAAAAGAGGATCCTGAGGACCTGTCCGCGGAAGCTTTACATCGGGAAGGTTCGCGAACAAAAAGAAATAGGTCACAGGTCCATATTGAATCTTGGCAAAATCTCCACTTTTCAGCTCAAAAACCCCTGCATCTACGGAGGTCATTTTCCCATCCCGACGCAGACTCCCCTTCATCCCCTCTATCAAGTGCAACGTACTTTTTCCAACCCGGATCGTAGCCAAGACATATTTCTCTAGTTCCGCTGTACCCGCCGCAATAAAATTGGCCTTGGTTGGGTCTCCAATGGTAACGGAAACATCCCCTTGTGCCGGATGAAAATGCTCCACACTTAATACGGTATTTTTCCAATACGCGATGACTTCAACAGTCTCTCCCCCCTTGGACTCTTGTCCTTTGGCAAAAAGATTGGCGCTGGTTTTAAAATCGGTAAAAGAAATCGGCTTTCCCGCCGCTGCAGGAACCTTTTCTGCTTCCTTTTCCGCTACCCGCCTTGATACATCCGCTGACGCAGAAACAGGTGGCAGCGGCGGCACCATTCCCGCGACTCCGTCAGCCACCGCTACTTTTTCTCGATCTCCATACAGCAAAAAAACCGAGCCAATGCGGATGGTATCTCCAGCACGTAAAATCGCCTCAATCTCGATTTTTTTGTCGTTTACATAGACACCGGTTTTCGCACCCAGATCCGTTAGTAACCACTCTTGCCCCCGCGGCTCCAACAATGCATGAATGGGCTCAACCCCATCCCCTTGGACTTGAATTTGACTCGACAATAGACTGCCAATCATAAGCGATTGTGGCTTCAATACAATGCTTTGGTCTTTACTCCCCTGTTTCCAGGAAACGGTCAAGGTCATGTTCCACCTGCCTGTAATTTAGCCAGAATATCGGATGCAATTTTTCTTTTCATTTCAGGCGCGCGCGCATTTTTCTGTACAGCCAACAGCAATGATTTTGCTTTTTCCCTCTGCAGCGGATTTTTGGAAAAAAGAATCCCACAGTTATATTGAATTAAGACATGGGTTTTCTTTTCGATCAAATCCGAACAAAGTGTTTCTCCTTCAGCTACTTTCCCTGTCTCCATTTTTGCTACAGCAGAAAGCAAAGTAGCTGTCCACTCTGCTTTTTCTTTTTTATCTATCTTTTCTACGAGAGAAAACCGATGGTATCGAAATGAAACAATCGCCAAATTGAGCTGTGCCGCACCATTTTCTTTTTCTTCTTCTAGGCTTTTTTTCCAAAATGCCACAGCCTCCATCAGACGATTCTCTCTATACATCTCTACCCCGTATGCATTACAAGCTGCAGAACGAATTCTTGCCTGATTCGACCCTAAAAGTTTGTCGAATAAATAGAAGGCCAGTGCTTTTTTCCCTGATTTAGAGGCGGATAATGCCATGGTAAGCACGACCTCTTCCGGCACTGCCGGCTGCTTCAATGTCACAGATTCCCTGGCTAGAGACCTGGCTTTTTCTTCTACAGCGCTATACGGAAGACCAGAGAAGGCAGATACCAACACATCTGCCGGCATGGCTTTTATTTGCGCCTTTGGATCCGTATGTATTGCCTGTATTTTTCCTTCTGCGTATTTCACACTTTCACATGGCTCAACTCCGCATTGCAAAAGGTAAACTCCACGTGAGTTAGAAAGCCCGTCCTTCATATCTGAAGAGGAGTCCGTTGCACATGCTGAAAAGAGTAAGAAAGGGCAGAAGAAAAAATACTTATTCACTTCGAGCAGCCCCTATTCTATTTTGTATTTTCGTCCCATCGGTATAAAATCCGATAAAGACAGGCTCATCAAACCACCATTGCGACGGATCTCTCCCTTCACGCTTCGCCTGTCGATCCAAGAAATGCATCGCAGATTCATTATATACAGAGAATTTCTCCGCTGTCTCATACCCAGCTTTTTCGTATTCCTTTGCCTTTGCTAACAATTCATCTACCGATCCCTGCAGCTGGGCTTTTACTTCCTTTGGGTCAGCGCCTTCAATATGAGGTGGATTTTGTAATTTCGCCGCGAACCCCTCATAGCAAAGGGTTAAAGAATAAAACGCAGCAACGCCCCAGTATGGATCCTGCAGTGCCAAAACGCGAGAAAATGCACTTTCCGCATGCCCAATCATTTCTGTCAATTGTTGAATACCCGACTGCAAAGGCTCCACCGTTCCCCCTTGCAAGGAAAAGGAGGTTATTTTTTCTACGATTGGAAGGGCGTCTTTAAATAGCACCTCTCCATAATGCAGCACAGATTCTGCATCTAACTCGTCCTTTTTCTGTGGCAAGGCTAAAAGCACCGCTGGCGCTGCCGAGCTACCCTGCAACTGATCGATCAAATGGTAGTAAAAAATTTTATCGTTATTTGATATAACATATTTTACATAGTCTTTCGTGAGCAAGGCAATCGCTTCTGCTTTTTTACCCGATCTGCTTTTTGCCAGAATCAAGCTATGCAAAATAGCTTTTTCATTTTTTGGATATCGAACCAAAAAAGATTTGCATGTTTGTGTTGCCTGCGACAAATCAAGCGCCATTTGCAACTCACAAGCTTTTTTATATGCGCCAGCACTTTCTTTTTTATCAGGATATTTTTCTGCATATTGTTGATATGAAATGGAAGCCTTTTCAAAATCCAACAAGGCATCTTGCATCTTGCCCAATTGCAAAAGAGACTCTTCACATACTGGCGAAGATGGATACATGGATAAAATCAAAACGTAAATATCAGCCGCCATCGCCGTTTTTCCAAAGGAAAAATAGTCAGCAGCCGCATTGAACAAATATTTATCTGCATCCGGATCTTTGGGATATTTTTTAGCTCGATTTTCATATAGATTTCCTCGCATTATGCTTGGCGAAGCTGAGGAAATCATATCTACTTCTGTTGCGCGAATTAACTCATGGAGCTTAGCGCCAAAAGCATTTCCCGTATATGCAGGTATTTTTTGCAAAGAATAGGCCATTTCAAGCATTTTCTTCTTATCAGACTTATAGTACGGCAATAGGTTTTCCGCTGCAATCAGCCCCTCTTTATCAGCAGAATACTTCACCGCAATTTCATGCAATTTTTTCTTGGCTTTTTCTCGAATCGCAGATCGATGATACAGCTCAGATTCAATTAAATTACAATTTTTTTCCGCTTTTTTATCCATTGGATAAAATTTTCGATAAACAGAACACCCGTGCAGAAAAGTCACTGCAGCCTTTGAGAGTGGAATTTCCGGCGACTTCCCATCTACTTGCCGCTTCACCAATTGGGCAAACTCATCAGAGAAATTCTTGTTGTATGCATCCAACATATTAGAGGCACATCTCTCATGATTATTTCCACTCTTTTTTCCATGCTCATCGTAAATGCTGGCTTCCTCGATGTCCATCGAAGCCACTTTTTCATATACTCCACCTGCTTTATCATATTTACCTAGAAAATATTCGATATCTCCGATGTATTCCAATAATTCAGCCATTCGCTTGTCCGAAGCGTTCACGTGTATAAAAGCTGTGTAACACGCGTATGCATGCTCATACCCAATTTTGTTATTTGATTCTTGCGCTTCTTTATGCAGCAATTTGCAATAGTATAAGGATTTTTTATATACGGTCTGATCTTCATCTTTGTTTGTTTTACCCCACTCACTCTTTGGCCCAAACTGTTTCATCAAAGAGATGGATTCGGCCAATACTTTCTCAGCATTTTTCTTATCTCGCTCGATGGAAATAACTTCTAATTGATACTGAGGAGCATCAGGTGACAACGGATTTACTTGAATCAATTTTTTCCAAAGGAACATAGCGCGATCAAATTTTCCTTGATCCACGAATATATTTGCCAAGGTTTTGTATAAATTCGGTAAATATTTATCCCCATCCTCTGATTTATAAAATGAAATCGCTTCTTGCAACTGATCGATCTCTGCATAAGCATACGGCATATCTCGAAAAACTTCTGAGCGAATTCGTTTGCCTCGTTTTTGGTCAATGGTCTTACTATAAGCGATCGCTTTTTTCCAATAGCCAATGCTCTCTGGGTATTGGCCCAAATTATAATACGCCCAACCCAATTTAAATAGGGACCAACCATATTGAGAAGAAGCCGTACTCTTTAGGTTTTCACGGTAATGAATAATAGCTTGATGAAAATCACTTCGTTCAAAAGAATAATCTCCGAGTGAAAAATGAGCATCTGAAATAAAACTCGACTTTGGATATTTCTCTACCAATCGAGAATACGCTGCAATCGACCGGCTATCATCATTCAAATATTGAAAAGCTGAAGCTAAATTAAACAATACTTTATCACCGTGAATATTCTCTGGAAATTGCTCGATAATTTCTTTTCCAATTTTTACGACATTTTTCCATAACGAGATGGATTTTTCAGAGGTGAACTTGGGCTCATTCCCGGGCCTACCCTGTTGGTCCCACTTCTCCCAATCAATCTCAAAATCATCATATTCATGATTTTGTACATATATTGCCTGTTCCATACGAAGTGTCATCATACGGAGTATAATTTCTAAATAAGCTGGGGATTTTCTTGGAATGCCTTTTCGGGTATTCTCTAAGAAACCTACCGTACTATCAATAGTATGGAGCAACTTTTTCTCTAATTTGTTCTCAAGATTGACATAAGAGTGTCTTGGCTTAGCTGATTTTTTGACATCTTGTTTTTCTTTTTTCTCCTCCTTTACGGAAACAGAAACTCGATCTTTTTGATCCCGAGAGAAAACCTCTTTTCCTGAAATGCTCCAAGTGAAAAACAAGATAATTTGTAGCATTCGATTTCGGATCATATAGCTGATTCTTTCTTTTACTTAGAAGCACACAGATTCGTAAGTTTATAGACATATCCAAATTCATCCCGCCAGTATTCTCCTTCAAACGGCCAATACTCCAATCGATCTGTAAGTGTAACCTCTTTCAACCCAGCAACATAGTGCCCTGTTTTCTGTTCAGAACCGACTTTTGCTTCC
>CANIBL010000049.1 GCA_947466225.1 Deltaproteobacteria bacterium | reverse complement strand
TTGCCTTCCTCCATGATGTCGTTGTAGCTTCGGCCGCCGCCCAAGCTGATGCTGGCGCGTCCACCAGTAATCTTAGATTGAATCACAGGCGCAGATTCTACCACGTCATCGAGAATAATGGCCAAGCGACTCTTAATGTTGGCCCCTGTTACCTCTGCAAAACGGCGTCCGCCAGGTCCAGAAAAAGTCAAGGCCACAGCGGGGCGGTGATCAAGGCTATCGCCCTGAGCCAGGATCGCGTCCTGAATATCTTCGCCGGTAATCTGAGTCGCTGCATGGACAACAAAGGACGTCCAGCGATTTTTGGCATGGGTACCATCGCCCAATACTTGACGATGAAAGAGCAACTCATGGTCTTGGGGAACATGCGGCTGTAGGAATGCAATCAACTTATCCCGATCCTCAGAAGAGAATGCAAGTTGGCCTCCATTTTCCGATACTTCAACTCCAGCTGGCACCTTGTCACGCAACACATCAAGCCCAGTGAAATGATCATCTACAATCTTAAATTTCAGCTGTGCAGTTCGACCCAACAGTTCTTTGGCACGCTGTGGATCTTTAAATCCAGGTAATTGCACCAAAATGGTACCGTTAGCACGGCGAAAAATCATGGGTTCTGCAACGCCCCATTTGTCAACTCGAGACCGGATCACACGCTCTGCCTGCTCCACAGCACTTTTCCCAATGCGCTCCATCTCGACTTTGCTATAGCCATAGGTCAATGCATTGTCTTGATGCCCAGTGAACTCGAGAAGAGGGAACTCCTTCTTAACTGCGACCTTAAATTTGCTACTCTCCTCGTCTGTGTTGCTCGTCAACAGCACCATGACTTCGGCTTTTCCCTTGGGAACATAAGCTTTCTCCACAGAGATGCCCTGGTCCTTTGCCCAACGCGCCATTTCCACGGCAATGGAATTCAAACGATTTTCTACTGCACTCTTGGTATCCACACCCAAGACAAGCTGTACCCCCCCTTGCAAATCGAGCCCCAACTTAATGTGCTCTTTTGGCAACCAGCTCGGTACTTTCTTTTGAAACTCATCCGCATCATTTCGAATCTCTTTTGGTTGAGAGAAATAAATGATAGTCGGCGCAATCCCGTAGGTTGCAGCCAAGGTGAGAAGCGACAGGACAATAAGACGCCAACGGATCGGTTTCATAGCAAATTCCCAAATATGTGAACGATGAATCGCGCATGAACGAGTACTGACAGGGGGCTGATACTAGCCTTTTTCGTATGGAGTTGCAATGGGGGACGTCAGCAACCCACGGAAGATCTGGGCGTCGCATCAGCCCCTCACGTCCATATGCTAGAATCATAGAAAGCCCTGACGTTTCTGACAACTTCCGTCACGTGAGATTGTGCGGCGTGAATGCAACAAACCCAAAAAATATGCTCAAAATAGAGAGGGAAGCTATACCTACGCATGTGAGATCTCGTAGAAACGAAAAAGGGGCAGCCCTTCTCCAATCTCTCTTTGCTGTGGGAATGATCGGGATTTTTGTCGGTACCGCTCTACAACATTTGCAAACTCAGAATCGAATTCACAAATTTCAGCAAGAAAAAGCCATGCGTACCGAAATAGGGACGCAACTGACCACTTATTTGCGCAACTCTGAAATGCTTCTCTTCAGCGCGCAATTTCCAGCCGATGCCACGAGTCCCGGGAATGCGGCCTTATTACCTTGTACCGCCCTCGACGGCACCGTACTGGCGACCTGTAGTGATATCGTATTCCCCCCAGAAGGGCTCGAATTCTTACTGGTCCCTCCGCTGAGTCATTCCTATCCAGCAGATAAAGGAAAGAACCAAAGCGCGAACTGCCCAAGACCTGATGCACGATCTGATATTTCCTGTTTTCTGGCAGGCCAAAAAGCCGGAAAACAAGTGGGGTATAACACCCAAGGATTTGTCGGCGAATTGGGGCCTGATTTTCCCCTGGAAGCCAAAGTATTTTTCCGCCCCTACTGCCCTACACAAGATACCTTTGGCAACCCAATCCCGCCACCACCAGAAGGGCAAACCTGTGGGCTCCCAAAAGGAATCGATGTTCGTTTTGAATTGATTCATCACCTTTTCCTCGGACAAACGGACACGGGAAAACTGGGCTATCTCGGTAAATATCCGTCCAAGGTCCAATGGAATACTCTATCTGCCAGTCAGTTACACGGACAGACCTGCAATCCTGGCGCTACCATCCAGGGTATCGATCCAAATGGGTTAATCGAGTGCACGTGCGCGACACCCTATCATCCAACCGGTACACTCAATGCCAAGGGCCCCCTTTGTGCACTTGAACTGCAAACGTGTCCGGCTGGCACGTTATTGAAAGGTAGAAAAGCCGACTCCACCCCCATCTGTCAAACAGAGGAGCAAAAAGGGGATTTTCAAGAGTGGACCACAACGATCACCATAGCGTCTACCGCCACGCAACCACCTGGTATTGCAGATTGTAATGTTAGAGCGGGCACCACAGTCGGGGGGTGGGTAAAATCCTATAACCAACGGTGTGACACGTCTTATACCGTTGAGCAAAAAAAGACCTCTAAATTTGTTTGGGATATTATACTGGGACTTGGAGGCGGCGCTGCAGCCGCAGCTGTTATCATCCTACTTGTGAATCCCGCTACGACCTTAGCCGGTCTCATTATCGTAGGGGCTGTGGCACTCGGGGGATTTTTAAGTTGGCTTTTGGGTACCAGCCCCACTGTTATCGTTTTACAGGAAGGGGAAGATCCTAACGATCCCAACAATGGGCCAGATTATATTCCCAGTGTTCGCTGTGAGATCGTGGTGGGGTGTCGGGCTTTTATGTAATGGTTTTTTTATCTAAGGGGCAGGGACAACTCTCCTTAGATAAAAAAGAAAAAATCAAACTTGACCAACCTCCCATTTCTTCGAAGACTCTCGGTACACCAGTACCCAATCTGTCTGTTTCCCATTTACTTCACTGGTAATGAAGTGCGCTTTGCTCTTGCGGCTAAAGCGAATAACAGCTGGATTCCCCTCCGGGTCTTTCGTCGCCGCCGTGAGCAAAAACTTGTACTTTGGATCCAGCTCGGTCTTGTGCCGCAGTAAATCTTCGACCTGAGGGCGGCGCGTTTCTCGAGACCGAGGAAACTCGCTGGATGCTAGGAAAATCCCAGCAGCGCTATCCCTCAGAATAAAATACCCGGCGGACTGTTCGCACTTTAACTCCCGCATATGAATCGGATCTGACTTCGGCGGCGCTGCCTCCCCGTTTCGCATGAGTTTACGGGTGTTCTTGCAATCTGGAGCCGTACTGCATCCAAAGTATTTTCCAAAGCGCCCGGTTTTCAAATGCATTTGGGAACCGCACTTATCACAAACAATCGAAGGCCCTTCATATCCTTTGATACGGAATTTGCCTTTTTCCAGCAGATATCCAGCACACTCCGGATTGTCCCCGCAGAGATGGATCTTGCGGGCATCATCAATCAAATAAGAATCCATGGCCTTGTCACACAAGGGACAACGCTTCATAGCCTGAATTTCTGCTACGTTCCCTTCCTCGCTCTCTTCCTCTCCGGCCAATAACTCCGCCTCTTCGCCTGGTACGAGGTTGAGGGTCCCTTTGCAACGCTCCGCCACAGGCAACTCGTAGCCTGTGCAGCTTAAAAAGACACCCGTACGCGCTGTACGCAACATCATCTTGCGCGTATGGCATACCGGACAATCGATGTCAGTCAGAGTAGGCGGATTGCCACGCATGTCGCTTTGTGCGGACTCCAACTTTTTCGTAAAGCTTGCATAGAAGTTATCCAGCACCGTTTGCCAGTTTGCCTCTCCAGCCGCGATGCGATCCAAGTCCTCTTCCAAATTGGCAGTAAACTGATAATCCATCAGCTCAGCAAAATTCTCAACCAAACGGGCTGTTACAATATCGCCCATTTTAAGCGAGAAGAAGCGACGCTTCTCGGCTCGCACATATCCTCGCTCTTGAATGGTTGAAATTACCGCAGCGTAAGTAGAAGGACGGCCGATCCCTTGTTTTTCCATCTCCCGCACCAAGCTCGCTTCTGTAAAACGGGGGGGGGGCTTAGTAAATTTTTGCGTCGGGAGAACATCCTGTAGCGCGAGGGGTTCTTTTTCAGCAATGGCAGGTAGCTCAACGTCATCTTCTTTTTTATTACGCCCTAGCACTTTCAAGAAGCCATCGAACAGCAAAATTTTCCCACGGGCCCGCAGCTCAAAGTCCCCACACCGCACTGCAATCGTGGAGCTATCAAATTGGGCAGGCGTCATCTGACATGCCACAAACTGCTCCCAAATCAACTGGTACAAGCGAGCCTCATCCTTATCCGCTACCACCTGCTGCGGCAACGTTTCTACTTCCGTAGGGCGAATGGCTTCGTGGGCCTCTTGGGCTGTCTTTTTACTGGAATAACGAAGAGGCTCCTCTGGCAGATATTTTTTTCCGTAGCAGGTCTCAATAAAAGCCCGGCATGCCGTCACTGCATCTACGCTCAAGTTGGTAGAGTCGGTACGCATATAAGTAATGAGCCCAGCCTCATACAGCTTCTGGGCAAGGGTCATGGTTTTTTTCACTCCAAACCCAAAACGCACGCTGGCGGCTTGTTGCAACGTCGAAGTAATAAAGGGTGCTGAGGGTTTCGACTGGGTGGGTTTACGCTCGATTTTCTCGATGGTATAGGGAGCCGCACGCAACAACGCCTCCGCGCGAACCACATCCTCCTTCGTTTTCGGGGAAAAGGCCTGGTCCTGGAACTTGTGCACACTCAATACCAGCGGTTCTTTTTTCTTTGTTTCTGTCGCTACAGCTACCTCCCAAAACTCTTCCGGCTTAAAGGCATGAATTTCGCCTTCACGCTCAGAAATAATTCGCACAGCTACAGATTGCACACGTCCCGCGGAAAGTCCTCGCGCGATTTTGGCCCATAAGAGCGGAGAAAGCATATAGCCCACAACCCGATCCAAGAACCGACGTGCCTGCTGCGCGTTGACGCGATCCAGGTTCAAAACCCCCGGTTTTTCAAAGGCAGCAAGGATGGCTTTCTTCGTGATTTCCGTAAAAGTTACACGTTGATAGCGGCTTTCACCCCCCCCGATGGCCTCCTTTAAATGCCATGCAATGGCCTCTCCCTCTCGATCCAAGTCGGTAGCGAGGTAGATAATATCGGCGTCTTTGGCTACATCTTGCAGCCCTTTGAGAATTTTTTCCTTGCCAGGCACGATCTCATACTGCGCCTTCCAGCCCTGCAAGGGGTCTATACCCATTCGAGAGAACAGCTTGTTCTCCTTGAGTTTAGCCGCATCTCCAGCTGTTCGCTTGGGTGCTTTTTTCTTCTCGGCAGAGGAAGCCGTTCCTCCAGATTTGGGGAGATCACGAATATGTCCAACACTGGACTTCACCACATAGTTTTTTCCCAAAAACTTTTGGATGGTTTTCACTTTGGCTGGGGATTCCACGATTACGAGGGACTTTTTCATCCGAGCAGCCTTTCGAAAGAAGTAAAACGGCGGAGTCTATAACAGATCGTTTTTATTACCAAAAGAAGCGGCGTTGGTAAAGCATTCGCCGATCAAAAAGCAGGGATTCCCGTTATATGGGACCCCACAATGAGCAAGTGGATGTCATTTGTGCCTTCATACGTGAAGACAGTCTCCAAATTGCACATGTGGCGCATGGTCTTGTATTCATCCATGATCCCGTTGGCGCCAAGGATATCTCGGCAACTTCTTGCCACTTGCAGCGCCATCTCGCAATTGTTTTGTTTGCCCATGCAAACTTGGGTGAAGTGCAAGGTCCCCTCTTGCTTCAACTGTCCCAAGCGAAAGGCAAGCAACTGCGCTTTGGTAATTTCCGAGAGCATGGAAGCCAGTTTTTTCTGCACCAACTGCTTGGAAGCCATTGGTTTTCCAAATAAAATTCGATCCTTCGCATAGGCAACTGTCTCCTCCCAGCATGCCTCCGCCGCACCGATTACCCCCCACGCGATGCCATAACGTGCTTGAGTAAGACAGCTCAAGGCACTTTTAAGACCCTCGCTTTTCGGCAGGATGTCATCCAGCGATAATTGCACTTGATCAAAGTACAACTCGGAAGTGACAGAAGCCCGCAGCGATAGCTTGTTGCGCATCTTTACCACTTTAACGCCGGGCGCATCCATGGGAACCAAAAACCCGCGCACGCCCTCTACTGTCTTCGCCCATACCACGGCGATTTTTGCGAGGTTGCCGTTGGTAATCCACATCTTGGATCCATTCAACACCCAGGTGTTGTCCCTCATTTCTGCATAGGTCTTCATTGCACCAGGATCAGATCCACCATCCGCCTCTGTGAGGCCGAAGCAGCCAACCGCTGCGCCAGAGCCTAATAATGGGAGCCACTTTTGCTTCTGTGCTTCACTTCCAAACGCATAAATGGGGTACATCACCAGTGCGCCTTGCACGGATGCAAAGCTACGTAAACCGGAGTCACATCGTTCCAATTCCTTCAATAAAAGGCCATAGGAAATGGGATCCAACCCCGCGAGGCCATATCCTGGTAAATTAGCTCCCAAAAAACCCATTTCGCCTAGCTTGGCGATAAGAGGCTGCGGAAACTCCTCGGTTCGGTAGGCTTCAACAATGAGAGGCTCCGCTTCTTTTTCTACGAAGTCTCGCGCTGATTCCACAATGAGACGCTGCTCTTCGGTGAGCAAGGAAGAAAGGGATAAAAAGTCCGTTACATCACCACTCATAGAGTCTCCCCAGATGGAGGGCCATTCGCACGACCAAGCCCCCCACAGCAAGCACCGACAGTGCCATCTCCCAAAAGTTGGGTTTTACCAACTCAAAAAAGAGGGCCCTGCCCTCTCTAGGGATGCTGCCTAATGCACGCCACCCTGTTTTCAGCGGAGAAAATAGGGAAGGTACTTGCTCTTGGTAGAACGAAAATCGAGGCCCGAGAATTTCTGACCAACACTTTTCTTGGTCCTGTACCATGAAATACCACTGTACACACTTCCACAACATCCAACCACCGGCTAGCCATACCTGCTGACTCAGAAAAAACCAGGAGATGGCGATACCCATTTGCCCGACAAGTTCTGGACAACGCAAATATCGATACAAATGACTCGGGACTGATTCCAACCATGTACGTGAAATCCAAATATGAAACCCCCACCCTGCCAGGAAAAAAACCATCCCAATACAAAAGGGCACAGCTGAAGGGGTACCAAAAGCCACCATAGCACTCAAAAAAAATGCGGATACACAAAGAGAAGCGATCAGAAAGGGGGTCATAGCGGGAGATTCCTTATCGATAAAATGTCGCAGGGTAAATAAGAGGGTAACTTTCGACTATTATATACTGAGACTCAGGATAAGGAAGGGGGCTTCAAAAGGTGCAGGTCTCGAGACAATCTCTTCAATCGAGAGGAATCCCCGACGCTTATTTCATTTGCTGGGGATGGCGAAAATGTTGCGCCCGTCATGCCCAGGCCGCTTCGGCCGTATGGGCATCTGGCTCGATTGAAAAAATTACCTCCAGCGTTTATAATTCCACGTCCACTGCTCGGGATAGGTGCGAATCCAGATCTCAATCTCTCCCGCAAAACGTTGCGTCAAAGCTTGCACATCAGTTTCCCCATGTCCCGGTAGGGTAAGCACGCGACTCACCACTCGATAGCGCCCCGGTGCTGTACGTACACAAAATGCTGCCACAACCCCCAATTGACTTCGAATGGCCAGCGTAGCAGGCCCAGCCACAAACTCTGTCGGTTGACCAAAAAAATTCACTACAGGACCATTTCGCCCCTTGGGTTTTTGGTCCATCACCAACGCAAGAAAATTTCCCTCTTTTAGCACAGACAACATCTTGCGCTCGGCTTGCTGATGCGTCCACAAGGTAGAGATACCCAATCGCTTACGCCCATACTCGATCCACGGCGTGAGCCAGCGCACTGGTTTTCCTAATGCATAGAAAGCGCGATCAGAGGCGCGCGCTGTGCAAGCGCCCGCAAATTCCCAGTTGCCAAGATGAGCCGTAACCAGAAGCTGCCCTCGCTCGCTGGTTACCTCGTTCACATGGCACTGCAAGGTATCGAGGCCCTCGATAGTAAAATCAGACAAAGGACGCACCGCATCGAGAAACACCAAAATTTGGTGATCGATCACCTGTGCCGCAAAAACACGCGCGAAACTGCTATGCGGCGGCAACCCCCAAACGCGCTGGATATTGTGATAGAGCTGGCGCACCTCCTTGCGTGCACAAAGAAAAAACAAACGCCGGTACATGCGGCGCGCCATTGTGCCGCGAGGGATCCAGCCCAAGAGTGAGAATAAAAACGGAATCACCGACGACCTTCTCGCACGAGTTGCGCTTGAGAAAAAAATTCAGAGGCCTTATAGGAACTGCGCACCAAAGGCCCAGAAGCTACGGCCACAAATCCTAGCTCCAAAGCTTCTTGCTTAATGGCGGCAAATACATCCGGGTGGACCCACTCCTTGATCGCAAGGTGTTGCTTGGTGGGGCGCATGTATTGCCCGATGGTCACCAAGTCTACCTCTACGGCACGCAAATCCTGCAACGTTGCGCGAATTTCTTCTCGGGTCTCGCCAAGTCCTAGCATGATGGCGCTCTTGGTAAAGAGCGTGGGGGCTTTCTTCTTTACCTGATCGAGTACAGACAAGGACTGGTCATAATGGGCGCGAGCATCACGTACCCGCGGTGTCAACCGGCGCACGGTTTCAACATTATGCGCAAACACATCGAGTCCACTTTGCAGCACAGTATCCAGAGGCTCTTCTTGACCCTGGAAATCTCCAGCTAGAAACTCCACCCGAATCCGCGGGTTTACCTCTCGCACCGTTTCAATCACCTGCCGCGCATGGGCTGCCCCCCCATCTGGCAAGTCGTCACGGTTCACCATGGTCAGCACAATATAGGAAAGATTCATCCCCTTTGCACTTTCGGCGACCTGCATGGGCTCTTGGGTATCGAGCCACCCTTGTGGGTTGCCCGTTTTGATATGGCAGAACCGGCAGGCGCGGGTACAGGTATCACCCAAAATCATGAACGTTGCAGTACGAGTATTCCAACATACGCCGATATTGGGACACTTAGCCTCTTCACAAACCGTGGGCAACTTGCGCTGCGTCAGGTCTTTCTTGATGGCGAAATACACACTCCCGGTTGGAATGGGCGTTTTGAGCCAAGCCGGCTTTCCAATGTGCAGCGGAACGGGGCGTTTTGTGGTTTCCATAGGGGTAACTTCCAGCAGTATAGGCATATTTTACCTCGCTACCTATCTACCACACAAACCGAGAAGAACCCAAGGACCCCCATAGAGGAGATCTCTGCCGTGATACGCAGACCCAACTGCATGCCCCTCTTGACCAGCTTGTGCCTGGCATGCTCTGGTTCAGCCTCCTCCCCCCCCGCAACACCCAAGCCAGAAGCACCAATATCCACCCACACCCCAGCTCCAGCCTCCCCTATTGCCCAAAGTAGCGCCGCCACCATTGCAGGCTACAAAGCCGCAATTCTTCGGCGTCTATCCATTCTCTTGACCCAGAAGTTACCCACGGTGACCGCAATTTCTCGCTACCAAGCCGGCACAGACTCCCTTTCCTCACTGATGAATGCGGCGTTATCTGTAAGCGCGCCAGGTATTGCGGAAGAACACCGTTTCGTCTGGAATCTGCTGCGCGCCCCCACGCCCGATCTCGATCGCTTCGCTCTCTCCGACACCACACTTTCTGCGCAGCTCACCCCAGATCTACGTTGGCAGATCAGCGAATCCCCCATGCAAGAACTGCGCTATCTCCTAGAGCAAAGTACCAGCTTTGATACGTTCCTCTCTCGAAGCTGGACTTTAGAAGCCACCAGCGCCCTCTCTCTCTGGGGTACAACAGGTACCACTACGCCTTGGCCAGCCGAAAGCTACCAGCAAGCGGATATCCCCGGCGTATTGGGGACCACCGGGCTTTTTTCCAGTCACTCCTTCGCCGCCACACTCAACTCAGAGGCGCATGAGATCCCCTATGCCGCCTTTGCAGAAACCTGGAGACGACTGCTATGCCAGAACTTCACCACAGCCAATACCCATGACTATAGCCAGATCGAAAAACCTCTGGCCCAAAATTGGCGCAGCCTTGCCACATCCACAACCGCATGCGCTGGATGTCACAATCAGTATCAACCCGCCGCTGATACACTGAGCCGACAACATACGGGCACAAGTCTGGCCGAATGGCGTACCGTGCACGATGCCGCCTCTGCTAGTGGTTCCTATGCAGGCGCCACCTATGCCGATACCGCCAGCTTGATGACCTTGTTCCAACAGGACCCACGCGCACCTCTTTGTGAGCTTCAAAATCTGATCTCAATTGTGCTACAAAAACCTTTCAGCTACAGCGAGCAACCCCTCCTCGCGCGCATGGGGTCCCTGTATCTACAAAAAAATCACCAACTTTCCCCCGCACTCCAAGAACTCTTCCTCTCCCAGGCCTGGAATCCATATTTGCAACGAAACATCGTGTCATCCACTGACATCTCCGAAACCACAACCCCCGCTCTCACACCCTCGATTCCTCGTGTGCACGTCCTCACTCGGGCTCAACTCTTGGGTATCTTGACCCAGCTGGGGGTTTCCCATGTGAGCATTCCCTATGCGCTCAATCCTGGCAGTGACGAAACCGAAACGCATCCCCACTACACCCCAAGCAGTACGTATTTTTACTACCTTGACCGGACGATGAGGCTAGCAGCGGATGAAATCATTGCCAATGAACTGAGTGACACCAGCGTCGCAAGCACACGCACACTCTTGACCCTGCTACCAGATGGTAGCGGCGTAACCCCGGATGATGCTGTGATTGCCGCACAGCTCCTCCAACTCTGGACCGAGCTCACGGCACAACCCATATTGGCCACAGATGCTGCCTATACCCATATCAAAACCTTGTGGAGTAAAGGATTTGCAGCAAAGACGGCAGATCCGGATGCCACTCGATCGGCTTGGCGCTTGGTATTGATTGGCATTTTATTGAGCACCGAATTCATTACCTATTAAGGAACGCTACGATGCAAGATCCATGGGACTCCCCTCTCACACGCCGTGCACTCCTGCGCAATGCCTTGGCATACTCGGCATTGGGAGCTGTGCTCTGGAGAGCACCCCGTCTATGGGGATCGGCTCAGCTTACAGGGAAATCAGCACCGCCTTATCTACTTGTGGTGCATTGTGATGGGGGGTGGGATACCACCATGACATTGGAGGATAAGTCCAATGCCAGTGCCTTTGCTACAGAATCAGGTGCGACTGCGACGAAAGGCAAAAGTGACATCCCTTATGTGGACCATCCAGATCGTCCCTCCGTGAAAATTTTTTTTGACACGTACGGAGATGGAGCTTTGATCGTAAACGGCCTCTATAGCAAAACCATCACCCATGAAGAGGGTACACTGTTCTCCAGCAGCAGCTTTCACCAGTCAGAGCAGCGATATATTGACTGGCTTACCTACTACGCAAGCCAAGTCGCTCCCACCAAAGCCGTTCCACACTTGGTCATTGAGGCCCCCTATCAGCCGGGGCCCTACGCTCGCTACGCCTATAAAATGCCAGCTGACTGGTTCACTACAGCGCCTACTCCGATCTTGAGTGGGGATAAGGCATTGAGCCCTGATGAGGAGGCAGCTCTGAGAACGTATCTCACGCGCGCCTATCACACCGCAGTGGGCACACACGCTGAAACCACGGATCTGCATAAACTCCATGCCCTGTTGGGGGGCTTTAGCCAATCCCCTGCGATCCAAAAAGAACTCGCAACCTTTTCTGCTGGCACAGAGAGCCAAGCGTGGGTTACCCATGGCAAATTTGCCATCCAAAGCTTTAAAGACGGGATTTCACACTGCGCAACGATCCAAGCTGGACGCGCAGGATTGTGGGATACCCACCGCGATCACTATGCCGCCCAAAGTACTGCATGGGAGATGCTTTTTGCGGGGCTTCTTCATATTCTTGACGCCATATCCCAAGCCGGATTGCAAGATGAGGTGATTCTCCTTGTAAAAAGTGACATCGGTCGCTACCCCAAGCTCAATGCACACAAGGGGAAAGACCATTGGCCCTATACCTCAGCCCTTCTTTGGGGCCAGCCCATCTTGGGTGGCACAGCCCTTGGCAGTACGGATAAAAACGGCATTGCCCACCCCATCGACCCTACTTTTGGGAGCTATTCTGGGAGTAATTTGGTGACGCTGACCTTGGAACATGTGCTAGCCGGGATTTTTACTCGGTATGGGATAGCGCAAACTGCGTATACGGATCAGGTTCCACCGGAAATGGCCCAGATACGAAAGACGTAACCGGGAGAAGATATGCAACTCAAATGGAAAACGGCATTGTTACTGGGACTTGTACAATGTGGAGGTGGGGGAATCCCTACTACACCAGCGCCTTTTGCGCTTGAAAATCAGCCTAAAGTGCCTGCTGTGCACAATGAGGCAGTGCTGCACCCGGAGTGGGATCTCGCCTGTCCAACCGGAAGCTGGCTTACCTATGAGAATTTTGGACAGGGATTTATGAACCGCGCTTGCACCACTTGCCATCACAGCGATCTGGCAGAGGGAGCCCGTGCGGGGGCCCCTCTTATGGTTAATCTAAATACCCTTGATGGGGTCCTTACCTGGCGGGAAAAAATTCTTACGACGACTACAGCACTTCCAGTAGAACGAAATACTATGCCCCCGGTAAACACCATCAATGCCTGGGAACGACACGCATTGCAAGAGTGGCTGGCCTGTGGGGCTCCAAGCAATCCGGGCTAAAAATTAGCGCTTTCTTAACCGGCGCACCAAATTCCAAACGCCTGTACTGGCAAGGTAGAGTTCATCTGCCTCGGTCCATACCTCTGGGTCCTTGTTTTTATGCAAAGTATATGCTGCGAGCTCATGCTCCCCCTCAAAAGCCTCTACGATGGCCTCAATAGCTTGATCTTGCAAGGGGCTCGCTACGCCTTGCGTCAACTGCGCAAGAATCTCGCGCAACTGGGCCACGGCCGCCACCTCTTTTTGGCTTTCGAGTAGCGTACAGAAACGCTCGAGGCCAATACACAGCTTTTGCATGGAATTTTGGGGTTTGCGAATTCGAATGGTCATGGGGATTTTCTCTCATCAGAGAAGGGTTTTCGTCGGGAATCGTAGATAGTACGTTTCCTGGGAGTTTGCAACCGATCTCCGTGTCTGCCAAGGGGAATCCCCTGGTCGGCGGAAGAATCCTATATTTTCGCCGTA
>CANIBL010000048.1 GCA_947466225.1 Deltaproteobacteria bacterium | reverse complement strand
ATTTTTTACTGGGGAAACCACTTGGGGAGTTTCCCCAGTAAAAAATTCTCACATTGGTGATATTATCAAGGGGAAAAGGTCAACTCTGCAGCTCAGCTGCCGTTAACATTCGAGAGGTTTCTTCCAACACAGGGGTATCTGCAATTTCATGTTGATCACTGTGAATATGCAATTCCTTCAACTTGCGCGCTGCCGGTAGCACACGGGCTTCTAGGGATCCGGTCGCCTGGTTAAAAGTTTTCACCGTAAGGCTAAGCTGTCGACCGAGTCTGTTCCAGTGCTTGCTCAGATCAGAAAGCCGCTTGTAGAGCTCATGGCCACATAGACTGATCTTTTGCGCCTGTTCCGAAATGGAATCTTGCTTCCAGCCATAAGCTGCCGACCGCAACAAGGCAATCAATGTGGTGGGCGTTGAAATCAGCACGCCTTTTGCCGCCCCATACTCCAAAAGAGAAGGATCTTTTTGCAAGGCAGCGCTAAAGAACATTTCTCCCGGTAAGAAGAGCACCACAAATTCTGGCGACTGGGCCTCCAGTTGCCAATACCCTTTCTTGGATAACTCGTCGATATGCTGCTTCACATGTCGTGCGTGTCGATCCAACTGCAAGACCCGCTCCTCTTCCCTATCGGTTTCAATGGCAGCAAGATAACCATCTAGTGGCGTTTTTGCATCCACCACGATGATTTTATTCCCAGGTAACCGCACCAACATATCCGGACGAAACTGTTGCCCCTCTTGGTTAAATGTGACCTGTTCCACAAAGTCACAGTGCTCCACCATCCCAGAAAGCTCTACAACATTACGCAACTGCAACTCGCCCCAACGGCCCCGAGCTTGAGGTGCACGCAAGGCTTGGGTCAACTTGGTGGTTTCCATAGAAAGCGTTTTTTCTGCCGTCACCATATCCAACATTTGCTGACGCAAGGCATGATAGGTACCCAAGCGTTCTTGTTCAATCCGATCGATCTTTCCATCAAACCGTTGCAAAATTTCTTGCAAGGGCGAAAGCTTTGCGCGAAAGGCTTCATCTCGCAAGGAAAATTCTGTCATGCTACTGCTGCGAAACGATTCAAAGGTTGTTTTGGCAAGGTCCAAGAAATGAGAGCTATTCTTCTGCAACGCTTCATTGCATAAATCTTGCAATGTGCCTTCCATCTCTTTGCGCGCCCCTTGTAACAAGGCGATCTTCTCCTCCCCACTTTTTTGCAACAACTCGAGTTGCACCTTTTGCTGGCCCTCTCGCAGTTGCGATTGCGAAAGCGATTGGTCTTTTTCTTCGACCAAAAGCCGCAGTGCTGCATAGGCCTTTTTTTGAATCCAGAGCCACCAGCTCAAGATACCGCACCCAATCAAAAGAAACAGAGAGCTCACTTGCCACATAAAAATTCCTACGGTTCCCGTGTAGAGGCGTTTTTTTCAGGTGTCGCTTCGACATCTTCAAACTCAAGCCGCAGCTTTTCGATCTTGCCTTTGGTCTCTAGCAATCGCTCTCGCATTTGCCGAATCACCCGGTAGCCTTCTTCGACCTTGCCCACCATGGCATCGAGATCCACATCAGAAGCCGATACCTCTGTCAAAAGAGATTCTACCTTTTCCAACATATGTCGGTAGGTGACAGATTCACTCATCTTGATTCCTTTCGTAGCACTTGTACGTGTATATGGCCGTCTAGCAAGCGGGCTGTCAATACGTCGCCTGTCTCGACATCTTGAATGGAACGAAGGGTTTTTCCTGCCAGCGTTAGTTTTGTCCATCCTTTGGCACACCACGGCGTAGGGTCACATCCGATCAAGCCTTTTTCCAGTTGATCCACTTTTCGTAGATGTCCCTCACAGGACCCTTGAAACCGCTCCCATAATGTGGCGCTGGTGGATCGTAGGGCATCCTCACGGCGATGTAAACCAGTAAACGCGGCCAGAGAAAGCGTTGCCTCCAATCGCAAGAAGATCCGATCAAGACGAAAGACTTCGCCCAAAAATCCTTGGAGAAGGTCTCGTTGCAGCTGCTGCAGCCGGAGCATGGTCCGCCGCAACGCCTCTTGCCATGTTTGGCGAAATGTTTGCTGCAACAACACGAGTTGGTGATTGCATTGCTGCAACCGGCGCTCTGTACGAAGCAGCAACTGCTCGCCACACTCTGCAATTCGCATCCATACGGGCTGAAAGCAGGCCACCACAAAATCAGCTGCAGCGGTAGGCGTCTTCATGCGAAGAAAGCAAATTTCCTCAGCCACACATACGTCATCATGGTGACCGATAGCCGCAACAAGAGGAATGGGACAGTTGGCGATCTTATAGGCGATTTCTTTTCCATCAAACCACCGCAAATCTGCCGCACTACCACCGCCTCGCGTCAGGATCAACAGATCACACCCAGCCGCTACCAGCTGATCGATACCGCGCGTAACACCGACCACGGTTTTTTCCCCCTGCATAGGAACGGGAAGAAATAAGACCGTCCCCGGAAATCCACCCTCCTCTAGCTGATGCAAGAAGTCACTGGCCGCACGAGAGCCCTCTGCTGTAAGCAATCCGATACGCAAGGGAATACGAGCGAGTGCGCGCACCTTATTGGCGCGATCCAGACCCTGACTCCGTAATTCTTTCAGGAGCTTTTCCCGCTCCAAGGCCAATTTTCCCTTGGTAAACGACAGATCCACCTCCAGAATCGAGAGCGAAATGGCCCCTCTTCCTTTGTAGAGGCTCACCTCACAGCGACACAAAATTTGCATGCCATCTTGTAAGACCCCGTGCAGCGCCTCTTTGCCGTGCTGGCGACATAGAGATTGATACACAGAAGGCCAGAGAGTCGCATTCACTGTAAGCGCTTGACTTATATGTCGCGTGGGATCTTGCTCCGCCAATGTGAGGTAAAGTGATTCTCCGCGCATATTGAGGTTTTGTACCTCGCCCGTTACCCAAACCGGATACGGAAATGCTGCATGCACCACACCGCTTAGTTGCTGCAAAAGCTGAGAGAGTGTGAGGGCCGTCGGCGGCGATGCGCGGCTTGTATCCGCTTCCTCCAACATCGCCGACTCTGGCACAAGGGGACTCAAGTCTGTATCTATAGCCGGGAAGAGGGGTGTGGCCAAAGGCCCCCCACCCAATTCCTTGCATAGTGCTTGAATTTTTGTGAGTACTTCAGGGTCCTTGGGTAGCTGCCATGTTTTGGTCCCGCCCAAAAAACGAGCTCCCAATGCCTTTAAGGCCTCTCGATGGAGATAGGTTTTTCCGCTAATAATGATAGCATGTTCGAGGCATTCGTAATAAATCAACTCAGGTTTCCTCGGTAGTAGATCTTATCTGGGTGCAACGAAAAACACGATCGGTATAGCAGAGAAGAGCATGTCCACGGAAGAAAAAGAACCCTATACCCACGCCATTCGCGAAGAGCTATTGTACTTGATCGAGCAGGAGTTGACGCCTATCGCCTGCAAGTACCGCTACAGCGATGTTGCGCTTGAATCCAAAATCAAATGGAAACCCTTGGTGTTGATCCTGGGCAACTACTCCTCCGGTAAATCGACTCTCATCAATGAATTCTTGGGACAACGCATCCAAGAAACGGGGCAGGCTCCAACAGATGACTGCTTTACGGTGCTCACCGCTGCCTGCGAAGGCGGAACCGGGGAACTCGAAGGTCAGAGTTTGGTCCACGATGATCAGTTGCCTTTTGCCCATCTTAAACAACATGGGGAAAAGTTTGTCTCCCACTTTCGACTAAAATATGTAGACAGCCCTTTATTACAAGACCTTGCCATTATTGATACACCGGGCATGGTGGACTCGGTGGCCGAAAAAGACCGAGGGTATAACTACCAACAAGTAATCGGTGATTTGGCTCAACTGGCCGATTTAATCTTGATTCTATTCGACCCTCACAAAGCTGGCACCATCCGAGAAAGTTACGCAAGCCTGCGGTTTACCTTGCCCTATAAGACCTTTGAGGATCGCATGGTATTTGTACTCAACCGCATGGATGAATGTACCGGACTCGAGGACCTGCTCCGTGTATATGGCACCCTCTGTTGGAATCTCTCCCAAATGCTGGGACGAAAAGACATCCCCCACATTCTGTTCTCCTATGCAGAACGAAAGAAGCGCCCCGATACAGGAGAAGGAGAATATCTCTCTCTTCTGGCCAACCAACGACTCGCCCTCCATCGCGCCATTCTCAAAACTCCCAAGAAACGCCTGGAGCATTTGGCCGCCTTCTTAGAACACCACGCCTATAACTTGTCTCATATGCTAGAGGCACTGGTGGCCTACTATCGGGGACAGCGTATGTTTCTTCTTACCTATGGTGTACTGGGTAGCCTCCTGTGTGCGGCTTTATCTATGGGGGGATGGCTTTACCTCCACTATGTCAGCGATGCGCGTACCATGCCTGAGATTATACAGGTGGGTATTACGTGCGGCAGCGGGCTTGTGCTGTTGGGGGTTTGGTTGTTCTCTCTCTATAAAGTAGGGATTCCTCTTTATCGCAGGAAAATTTTACAGAGCCTGAGCCTTCTCACCCCGTTACAAGACCAATCCCGCAAGGATAGTTGGCAATATATCGAAGCGCCTCTTCGGCGATGTGTACAAGATGACCGAGACCTCCCGTCATATAAAACCCTTCGTCGGGAATACCAACGTATGCGGAATCTATATACAAAGGGAGCCAAAGAAATTCGCAGCTCCCTTCGGAGTTTGTTGAAGTAAACTTTTTATTGAGTTTGATTATAAGTCTATTGGTACCCATGTATATCTTTGGCAGCGAAAGTCTAAGAGAGAAAGGAAAAATCATGGAAACTTATACGCTTATACAAAATGAAAAAGCGATTCCCATGACCATGACTTTGCTTATTTCTGCAGAGCAAATCCAACAGCGCGTAAAGGCGTTGGGACAAGACCTTACTAAGAAATTTCACGGCAAGCAGCCTCTGGTCATCGGCATTCTCAGCGGGGCTACCATTTTCCATGCTGATTTGACGCGCGCCATGAATATCCCAATGAAAACAGATTTTCTTCGCGTTTCTAGCTACCAAGGCATGGAAAGTACCGGAAAAGTACGAGAGGTACTGGGACTGAAGACAAGTATAGAAAGGGAACATGTGATTTTGGTGGAAGATATCGTGGATACCGGCACCACCATGGATTTCCTTCTAACTTACTTTAAGAACTTACACCCAGCTTCTATCACTGTAGTCAGCCTACTTGCTAAGCCGCAGAAACTGTTAAAAGAATTCCGAAGCAGGATAAAAGTAGACTACACTGGGTTCAACATTCCTAGCGAGTTTGTGGTCGGCTATGGCCTTGATTTTGATGGGTTCTGTCGAGAGCTGCCAGCAATCTACCAAGTCCAAACCATTAGCGGTAAACCAGTCAAGGTGCACGAGTAATATGACGAAACCCCACTTGTGAAAAGAGGGGTTTCGTGAAGCTTCACCAACCGGTACCCATCCCACGTTTTTACATTTTCTCTTGTTTGAGGATCGAGATGGATTTCGTATGCTCGATGCCTGGAAAGTCGAACGCGAGGAAGTTTACCGTATTCTCATCACCTACTACCACTCCCGGTGTATCTATCCGATAAAACCCGATAGATTTTAGTGGCTTCTGCGGGATGATGTGCTCTTACAGTTGTAAAAAAAAAACCATCTTGCAACAAAAGAAAAATATCGCACCCACTCGCTAGCGCTTGGATCTTGCACTTTCTCCTGCGTCTGTTACAACTCCTGCCGAACCAAACAAGGAGAACGTAATGCCGCAGCAGTTGGTAAGTTGTATCGGGTTGATTTCCTTTTTATGTATCGCTTGGTTGTTGTCTAACAATCGCAGACATATGAACTGGCGTGTGATCTTCGGTGGATTGGCACTGCAGTTTACCTTGGCATTTTGTATTTTACACACGCCTTTTGGGGAAACCATTTTCACTCTAGCACGCAATGGCATTACCCGTATCATCAATCTCTCAGATCTTGGCGCCAAATTTATTTTTGGTGAAACCTTCATGGATCATTTTTTTGCCTTCAAAGTATTACCCACCATCGTATTTATGTCCTCCTTGTCTTACTTAATGTTCTACTGGGGTATTGCACAAAAGATCATTACCGTCATTGGACTTGTCATGACAAAGGTCATGGGCATTTCTGGATCCGAAAGTTTGGCTGCAGCGGCGAATATTTTTTGTGGGCAAACCGAAGCCCCGCTATTTGTGAAACCATATATTGCCAAGATGACTCGTTCTGAAATCAACACCATGATGACCGCTGGTATGGCTACCGTCTCCGGGGGCGTTATGGCAGCCTATGTAGGATTTGGAATTTCCGCTGGTCACCTCCTCGCGGCATCGATCATGGGCGCCCCTGGCGCCATCTTAATTTCCAAAATTATCTATCCGGAGCGAGAAACCCAGCGCGTCTCTGCTACTAAGGCAGAGCTAGAAATGGAAGATGTGAATTCGTTTCAGGCAGCTTGTTCCGGCGCCATCCAAGGCCTGCAAATGGCACTCAATATCGCTGCGGTTCTGATTGCCTATATCGGCCTCATCGGACTCCTCAATGTGCTTCTGGGCCATGCTGGCAATTTTGTTGGCTTTGAAATGCTTACACTGGAGAAGATCTTCGGCACCCTCTTTCGCCCCATTGCCTTCTTGGTTGGCATCTCCTGGGAGGAGAGTTTCATCGTAGGCCGTCTATTGGGAGAGAAAATGGCCATCAACGAATTTTTGGCCTACACCCATCTACGCGAAAATGCAGACCTTTTATCGCCTCGAGCCTTTACTCTGTGTACCTATGCTCTATGCGGATTCGCTAACTTCTCCTCAATTGCTATTCAAATCGGGGCGGTAGGGACTTTAGCCCCCAGCCGAAAAAGCGACTTAGCTCGTTGCGGGATCAAAGCTATGATGGGCGGCTTTTTGGCTTCTCTGCTCTCAGCCTCCATCGCGGGGATCTTGCTGTAGGGTGGGGGGAGAAAGCGTCGATAGGGATCATTTATTTATACGAGCGCCTTCCCCTTCTACTACTACGCAATCACCTTCTTCATAGAAATTGGCATGAAGAATAAAGTCTACTTTATGCTCCGCTTCCGCTGCTTTCGTAGCCTCATCGATTAATCCGATGTGTTTTCCTGCTGTAACTTTAAAGCGATCTACACAATAGCGAGAAGAAATAGGGCCAATCATAGATAATTTTGCCCCATCCGGCAGTTCCCGATGCGTCATCGAAACGGCATTGGCTTGCATCAACTCCACTCGGTGAACACAAGCGCCTGCTACAAATCCCATACATACTAAAATCAGTTTTTTCATTTGTAGCCCCTCCCTTTGACGATCAAACAATTCTTGGCATAGAGACCAATATCAAACTTATCCCACTCTGTCGTAACATCAGTCAGATATCGAATGGCACGCCCGCCTGATCCTGACTTATTATCGGTTCCTGCAGTTTGATTCTGCAAGCTCTGGATAGCCCGATCCAATTTTGGCGCAGGACCTGTCGCATAGCCCAGAATTTTGGTTTGACAATCCTCTCCGCGGATGTTGCCCATACTCGCGCCTTTTGTAAGGATATCGTCAAACGAGATCATTTTTACTTTGTCCGCATATTTGTAGGTCTGACATCCCTACATTCCAAAGACCCCTAGCGCTACGGCAAGTTTTTTCATTGGCCCCCCTCATAATATGGCTTTTCATTTGGCATAACTACCGACCCCCTATTATAGCAACTAAATTGCATAGATGGCTACCCAGGCCCTCATGCATGCGAGAGCAGGCCGCAATTGTTAAAAATAGCATCAAGTCATTAAAATCCCTATGTTTTCATAGCAGTATAAAGTTTGACTTAATAGGCGATCTTTATTATAATGAGGGGCGATTTGTGCTATACTTCGCTTCTCCGCCGAAGCATGAGAAGCTGGTCCAAACCGCTTCCGATCTTTCAGCCAAACCACGATGCGATTGAGGTGCACCATGCCATTCAAAGTAGGAGACACCGTCGTCTATCCCCCCCACGGGATCGCGCGCATCGGCAGCATCGAAACTCAACAGGTAGGGGAGGACGCACTAGAGTGCTATGTTCTCCACATTATTACATCTGGCGCTACGGTCATCGTACCTGCTACCAATGCGGCAGAACGAGCGGGGATGCGATGCTTGATGAGCACCGAAGAAGTCGAAGATGTCTTTTCCATCCTCAAGATTTCCCAAAAAGTCTCTCAGCGTACCTGGAACCGCCGGTTCCGAGAGTTCAATGACAAGTTGCGTTCCGGATCTGTCTTGAAAGCAGCAGAAGTCTATCGAGACCTGTGTTCCCTACAAGAGAAAAAGCAACTCTCCTATGGAGAGAAGAAAATGCTGGAGCGCTCTGAAGAGTTGCTCGTCTCTGAAATTTGCGCTTCACAAAATGTAGAGAAGACGGACATCAAACAACAACTCGACGCCGCTATCGCTTCCCAGTAGATTCTTTCAGCACATTGCGATTGCAGCACGGCATTTTCTGAACCCCGATGATCAAAATGATACCGACCAAAATATAGGGTATGCTCAACAGCTGCCCCATATTAAGAGCCATATCGTTTTCAAAGATTTCTTGGTTCTCCTTGAATGTTTCGATGAAGAGCCGAAACGAAAAACCAAATAAAAAACAAAATCCCAAAATACGCCCTTCTACCGGCTTTCGATCTGCCAACCGGTAAATCCCATAGAGGATGGCACTGATGATCAAATAACCCGCTGCCTCATAGAGTTGCGTAGGATGACGAGGCAATGGGTCGACTTGTTTAAAGACCACTGCCCACGGCACATCGGCTACCTTGCCGAGAATCTCTGAGTTAAAGAAATTGCCAATGCGAATGAACCCGCCCACCATGAGGGACAAGATACAGAGACGATCGGTAAGCCAAAGAAACGTCAGCTCCTTGTGCTTGCGAGAAAAAATCCAAATCGAAAGGGCAACCCCCAAATAACCCCCATGACTGGCAAGGCCCCCCTCCCATACTTTCAAAATTTCCAGTGGGTTAGACAAATAGTATCCCGGTGCATAAAACAAGCAATGCCCCAATCGTGCCCCAATAATGGTGCCCAAGACCATGTGCATCAACAAAGAATCTCGATAGTCATCCCGTTTACCTTCCTTACGAAGAAAGGAGCCAAACATATAGGTCCCCAGTAAGAATCCCCCCACAAACATCAAGCTGTACCAACGCAAGCCAATGGCACCAAAAATGTGCCAAATTTCCTTGTTCACATCCCACACAAAATAGGACTCCGACATATCTTCCCCTTTTCAAAAAGCCACCATCCCTTGCGATTCTATCTTAAGGGAAGAAAGATTTCCATCTGCCATACAGCCATGATACAAGGGCTGCCATCGACACCACATTTCATCGGGTAGGAAATCGTTCTTATGCTCTATGTTCTCAGAATTTCCGGGGAAATTACGATCAAATCGCCCCAGGTACGCGCTTCTTTTCAACGTAGACTGGCTCAAAACCTCCATGCAGCGCTGGCCTCCGTGCCAGCAAAAGGGAGCCTCAAGCAGGATGGGGGCCGCCTACTACTGGAGTCTGCTCATACAGAACTAGCACCAATTTTGACCCGAATTTTTGGCATTCAATCCGTATCGCCTGTGGATACCTCTTGCCCGGCTGTCCTATCCGATATCGTAGAAACCGGTACCCGCTTATATACAGAACGGGTGCAACATCGTACATTTGCGGTGCAATGCAGACGAACCGGATCTCATGCCTTTAGCTCTCTTGATGTGAACCAACACTTGGGCGCAGCCTTGCGTGCGGACAATAACCGGGCGGATCTGTCCAACCCCCAAGTTCCCATTGGCGTGGAGGTTCGAAACGAACAAGCCCATTTTTTCCATGATACTCTCCCTGGCCCTGGTGGACTTCCATTGGGAACCGGTGGACGGGCTACCTGTTTAATCTCCGGTGGGTTTGACTCTGCAGCTGCTGCGTGGATGCTCATGAAACGGGGCGTAGAACTTAATTTTGTTTTTTGCAATGTCGCATCTGCTGCCTATGAAGCCTCTGTCGTGGAAGTTACTCGACTCCTCGTCGAACGATGGGCCTATGGCATAAATCCCCGCTTCTATGCGGTACCTTTTTTCGATGTGGTGAAAAATCTCAAAGAATCTGTGCAGCCTCGGTTTGTTCAAGTGATTCTCAAACGATTGTTTTATCGAGCTGCGGAAAAAATTGCCGCACGCACCGAAAGTTTGGCACTTGTAACGGGAGAAGCCATTGGACAAGTATCATCGCAAACTCTCATGAACCTACGGGCCATTGACATGGCATGCACGCGCCCCGTGTTACGTCCTCTAATTTCTTTTGATAAACATGAAATCATTGCACTCTGTCGAAAAATCGGCACAGCCACTCTCTCTGGTGCTATCGAAGAATATTGCCAACTCCTCCCGCAAAAACCCTCAACCCATACCAATGTAAAAATTGCCCAATATGAAGAAGAAAAATGTGACCTTGGAATTTTGGATGCTGCGGTGGAACAAGCCACTTGTATCGAGTTGATAGCACCCCCACAGGCAAAGCGATCTTGTTGGATTGAAGAAATCCCAGAAAACGGAGTTCTGTTGGATTGCAGAACAGAAGATGAATACCAAATCGGGCATCTGGAGGGAGCACAGTGGTGTGACTTCTACCAATGGATGGAAGCACCCCCTGCTATAGAAGCTGAAAAAACCTATGTCTTTTATTGCGATCGAGGCTTACAGAGTGTTCTGCTAGCAGAACATCTACGGAAAAAAGGATTCTCTGCTTTTGCTTGGAAAATCTAAGAGACAAACTGGAAAAGAATAGTAATTCCCCCTGTTCTAGATGGAGATCCCATACGCGACTAAAGTTCGCAAGGAATAAGGGGTACAGATAACTGTTACCTGAAGAATCAAACATAAACCAAATACAAATTCATAGTGTCAGAGGCTATCTATGTTTCCCTCTCTACAACAACGCATAAAAACTCTGTTCCTTCATTTCAATACCCTTGGACTTGCAGTTGGGTTAACTGTGGTATCAATGAAAATCCAAGGAGCTGTAACCAGTCGAGTCCAAAGAAAGCCAGAAATACGCGGCAAGATTGTAGAAAATAGAAAACCTGATTTTTTATACTCGACGCCATTCATGCCACCCATTACGATTCAGAAACAAAAAAATGGAGGGGGCCTTTCAAAAAGGAAGCTCTCCACCAAGAAGAAGCAACCCGTTCAACCTCAATATATACTGGCTGCAAGAGATCACATTAAACATCAGAAGAGAAACTTTTCCCACCATATGGGACAATTGCCGGTTTATGGAAAAAATTCCTATTTAGATGTAATCGTAGAGTATTTTGCCGAGAAGACCCCTGGGTATGAAAATTTTCTATTGGAACCTCAACCTACGCTTCAACACTGGCAAAAAATTTACTCTATAGACGCACCCAATTTTTGTGGTTTTACAAAATTTTTACCTCCAAACCAACTCGCTGTTGCAAAAATTTCCGATCATATGGGGTTGGGTCTTTTTTTAGACCCCAAATCGGAGCTGATTCAGCCAGATACATTTATCGGATTTTATTATGGGGATATACGTATCATTTGTGAGGATGATCTAAAGGAAGATGATCTATATCTACATTCTCACTACATCTTTAGTTTGATGAGATTTACGCTGGACGCGATTGATCATGAGGCACTCAGCAAAGCAAGGCAAATTATGAGAACGCCTTTTAAGGATGGAAATACCTATGTTTTGTATGTAGATGCAAAAGAAAATGGTAATGCGACTCGTTTTCTAAACCATGGAACCAAAACAAACTGTGCGTTTCAGATGGTCTACATAAAAAATACGCATGGCAAAATTGTTCCGACAATCCTCGTTCGATCAGTAAAAGTCATTCATCCGGGCGAACAATTATTGGTGGACTATGGGAAGTACTTTTTCCGAGAGGAAGATCGTTCTCCTGTGAAAATTGAAATGACCCCCCAAACTTATGTATTAAGATATTGAATCTACAGATTTATTTCGATACAAATGCGCTCTTAGAATTTACTACGAAAGGGTGCCCATGCTGCGTTGCCTCTCTCCACTGTTGGTACTTGCCGGTCTATGCACGCCACTTCAACTCCATGCAACTGCCTTTGAGACATTACTTAAAGCGGCACAGGCACTCGAACCGGCACCTGCAGCAACGTCGGTAATAGAGCCGACAATGGAAATATATGGAAATACTTATTTTTCGTTGAACATGGCGGATGATATGCAAAGCAATATCCCCCGTTTTATGATGTATTTAATGACGCGATATCAGAGTCGAAAAGCAACAAAAAAAAACCCCTCTATAACAGTCAGAGAAGAAGAGGGGGAACTGGTATATACTTTCTTGGCATCAAAAATTTCGAATACCGTTTCCATCCTAACGGAGAGGGCATTTTCTTGGTACGTTCGCAATGAGGATGAGGCTATTATGCCTTTTAAAGAGATACTGCGATCAACTACGACCAATCCTGATCAAAGGGAACAGCTTTTGTCTTCTTTTTTAGAAATTGGAGATTGGATCAAGATCCAAGGCGATTCTACTTGGTGTTTAACGAAAATTTCCACACGTAAGAAAGAAAGAATCTTTACCTTTACGAGTGCTCATACCCGTAACGGACGATCTGTAGAAGCAGATATTCTTCTTTCTGAGATTTCTCACCTTTTTATGCCTCTCACAGAAGTAGAAGCCAGTTGGTAGGGCTACGCATTCCGGCTTTTAGCCATTACGCCGCAGGCTGAAGTAAAGACTCTGAAATAGCCCGGGGTTTTCTGGATTTTGAAGGCTACCATCATAGAATCTTCTGGAGATATATACGCTGCTAGGGAAAAGTGATGGAGGATTTTTCCTTTGGCTACTTTGGCATTGCCCTCCGGATCCATCTCCATGGTGCGTTTTTTCACACGTTCAATAATGGGATACTCTTGGCTAACTCATTACTACCTCCGGGCCACAGGCACTTGCTCTCCGATTTACCGTTGTTATAACGGAAAAGACGACGTAATTACCGCAGATAAGAGCGAATGTACGGACAGTGGGGATTTACTATCGAAGCAACCCCGCTTGGGTATTCTCCTTAAAAGAGGCTAACCGCCTACCAGTGGCACCTAGGGACGCCAACTGCGTAATTTTGAGATTTTCTCTTCACTGCGTCATCGGATAACAGAAAATGGTAGGGCTATTTGTTTTGACCAGACACGCACCAGAGAATATATTCTTTGCCTTGAGTCGTCCGATTCATACAACCATATAATTTTATTAGAATGCTACGTAAAATTCAAAATTCGCTTATAATGGCACTGCGTTATCTATTCGCTGAATGGGCGTATTGAACTGCCGGAAGGAAATGAAATGAAACTACCAGTGGATAAAGGCAAAATTAGAGCCTTTTGTACCGAGAACGGAATTAAGAAATTGGCATTATTTGGGTCGGTTATACGGGAAGACTTTGGTCCAGAAAGTGACATAGATATCCTTATTGAGTTCCAGACAGGAAAGGTACCAGATTTATTTAGCTTTATAGGAATGCAAGAAGAACTTTCAGATATCTTTTCGGGAAGAAAAGTAGATCTTGTGACCTACAAAGCGCTCAGGGAAGGTAATAGAAGGAGCGATATTCTTCACACCGCAGAGGTAGTCTATGAAGCCGCCTGAAAAAAGACGCGATGCAGACTACCTCCAAGATATGATGACACATGCAGAAATGGCGATTACTTTTGTTGCAGGAATGGATTTTTCAACCTTTGAAAAGGATCTAAAAACAGTTCATGCAGCAACCCATTGTATCCAAATTGTGGGCGAAGCCTCGATCCACTTGACGCAACAGATTAAAGATTCATTGCCAGCCATTCAATGGCACCAAATTCGCGGAATGCGAAATCTTCTGGTTCACGCCTACCACAATGCAGATAGCGAAATCATATTCGTGACCATTAGAGATAGATTGCCTAACCTCATACATACCATCAGAACATACTTAGAGCGTAGCTGAATAGAATGTCCGCATTTAGGCAAGGAAGGGGTACGGGGAAAACTACGCAGTTGGTTTCCCCGCCTGGGTTTCTCACT
>CANIBL010000047.1 GCA_947466225.1 Deltaproteobacteria bacterium | reverse complement strand
GGCCATGATTGTTTTCCCTCCTCTGCTCCCCACTCTTGAAGACGTTCCGTCGCCTTAGTTGGCTATTTCTCGATGGAATGTTCTTTAACCAAGGCATAGAAACTTTTCATATCTGCCGCTACCTGGTTCTGGTTGCGTTTCACCCGGGTATCCGGCGCTTCATCTTTACGGAAAAAGTTGGGATCTAACTCCAAAATCCCCTTGGTCCACATGCTGGGGTTTACTTCTGGATAGCGCTTTTGCCAGTGGCGTTGCCGAATCAGCCCGGCGTCTGTAGGAAATTTAAACGTGGTGTAGTTTACATAAGATTCCCACAAATAGATGTGCACTTTTCTGCGATCCGCTGGCAATGCAGCATGGGATTGAAACCGTACCGCACGGCCGATGATTTGATCCAAGAGGGCAATATTTGAAACCGGCTCTAACACGTGAAATTGCTCGGTGGCTTTAAGGGAGATGCCTTCGGTAATTTCAGGGTGAATCAACAGAATTCGTTTCTGCTGCGTATTGTACATCTCCAAATTTTGCACCTGTTGTTCCACCGCAGAGTTTGGATCTAGCAATACATACTGACCAGCAAACCCATGTCGATCTAAGTAGGAGGCAAATTTCCGAATCCCATTTTTGTCATAGTTGGAGTACACGGCTGCTTGCCCAGGAATGGTGTGCAGCTTTCGCTCAATTTCTCGAAATTTTGCGGGTTCAGATAAGGTACCATCTGCGATTTTTATGGGAAGGTTTCCTATTTCTCTCCCAGCTACTGGATTTTGTAGGAAAGCTCGTTGAATGGAGTGAGAGTTTAACTGCAGATACTCGTGGGTATAGTGTTCGCCTGAATCAGCGAGTAACGTATGTAGTTCTTCATCATTGAGATCTTCATCAGCAAAGTCCAAGAAGAAGTTCACCTGTTCTGGCGTGTAATGTACCCGTTCTTCGTGCAATACCTTTTCTGGATATTCTGCGAGGGCTTCATCTTTTGTTTCATAAAAGGATACGTATTGATGCGCAAAATCGGCGAGGAGTTCGGGGCGAAACTCTCGAAAGGGTATGGTATGAACAGGGAATTTTTCGTTTACCAGAGGTACAACTGCAGCTCCTCCGATGGCCACTGCTGGGATTAAAATTGGACTTGAAGCAGCCAACAAGGCAACGCCAGCAAAGGTGACAAAAAAAGGCACCCACATAAACATCCATTTGCTCTCAAAGAAATACCCTCGCGTGAGAGAGGTTACCGGATTGACATGCATATAGGTTTGTTTGAATTTCTCTGGATTATAGTCAAATTTGGGGGTACCGGTGATCAAATTACCTAGATATGCAAGGTCAGAGGCTTGGGTAAAAATCGGAGTACCTGTAAGGGTGATGATTTTTTCCGCTTTTTGCAGTTTGAAATACAGTTCCCCATATTTTTCCCCTACAGAGGGTTTGGAGTATCGAATGTTTTCTACCAGCTTGTGGACCTCATCGATGATGAGGATGCTGTGGCTCAAATCCTTGTCTTTGAGTTCTTCATATGCATTTTGTAAAGATACAAATTTATACCGAGCTGGGTTTTTTACCCCGTAGGATTTCATTTGCGTCTGCCAATTGCTTTGCAAAAAGCGAGGCAACAGCACCACGATTTCTTTATCAGGGAAGTTTTCCGCATAAGATAAGGCGAGGTAGGTTTTCCCGGATCCCAAGGCGTGGAAAATTAACATGCCTTTTTGCTCTGGATGTTGTAACAGGTATTGTAGAGTGTACTGTTGATGAGGTTGTAATACGATGTCTGCTTGTGCAGATCCAATCATCCAAAAACACAGGGTAACCATCCAACGCAGCAACATAGAGTTTCCTTTTGTAGATAGGCGACAGTCTAAGATCCGTTCTTCGTCATGCCCAGGCCGCCTCGGCCGTATGGGCATCCCCCTCGAACTTTTCGTCATGCCCAGGCCGCCTCGGCCGTATGGGCATCCCCCTCGATCGCGGCAAGTTCTCTGTTTATGTTAGTATATCGTATCACCAATTTTTATGGATGGCATGCAGATGATAATGAAGTGGCATTGGTTTTTTTTCCTATGGGTTGGATGGGTGGCATCCCCACTCTGGTCTGAATCGCTATCTGTCTCCAGTAGCTCTGCAAAGGAAAACTCGCACAGTCCCTTGCAACAACCTCAGCTGAGTGTACTGGGGGGAAACAGAATGAATGGAAAATTTCGGTTTCACAATATCGGCTCGAACGACATTGAACTACAGGGCTCCATAGATACGACAGAAGTTAGAGAGGTTGATCTTGAAATTTATGGAGGAAGAGGATTTACCATCGGAGTATATGGGCGTTTTGAAGACGGGAAAGTTCGTTTTACGAAGATAAAAACGCTAAAAGGGGAGCTAGCTTCCCAAGGTGATTATGGAGGCAAGCTATTTCGCACCACAATCGGGGGATTTGTACGGGGACAATATCCCGTAACGTCCCATATGGGGCTTTTTGCAAAAGGGGAGATTGGGGGGGGGCCTTATATAACTGGGTTCGCTGGCTTTACATTTGATGGAGCCGCTCAGGTTGGGGTCGACTATTATTTTTCAGATTGGTGGGGGATGACGGCATCCTATGGATATATTGCAAGTTATGGGATTGAAACATATGAGAGTAAGCAGAAAAGCTTTAAAAGCGCCTTTGGCAAAAAACCCTTATTCTTTTCTGCTAACGGAAATTTGCTGCTGATTGGGATTAAATCTACCTATTTGTAGTTTAATAAAATCGTTTCCCCGAAGTCCCCATCTCTACCAACAGCGGCGCTGGCTCAAATCGAGCTCCATATTGATCCCGTAAGCGATGGAGCTGATCCACCGCTTTGGAAATTCCCATGGTATCGAGGTACCGAAATGGACCTCCATGAATGGGGGGGAATCCCAAGCCAAATACGGCTCCGATATCCCCATCCAAGGGTCGAGATAAGATCCCCTCTTGCAAACAGTATACGGCTTCATTCACCATACGCATGGCCATGCGCGCTGTAACTTGAGCTGGATCTTTTGGTGCTTCTCCCCGTCGTTTCTTTTGCAGTGCTTGTACCGCAAGTGGGTTGATGGCCTTTCCCTTCTTGCGACAGAGTACTTTTTTCCACAAACTCGGTGTGTCATAGAGGTAGAATCCCTTGCCTGACTTGCGACCGAGACATTTCTTCGAGAGCAGATCTTGAAGTGCGGCTGGATCTTGAGAGCTTACGCGTTCACCAAAAGCCGTCTTCAGTTCTTCTGCCACATGTTGGGCTACATCGAGCCCCACTTCATCCATCAACGTGATGGGCCCTACTGGATATCCAAATCGTTGCATCACAGTGTCGAGCTCATCGAATGCCATGCCTTCTTGGCATAACAACGCGGCTTCATCCATAAATGGAGCTAAGATTCGCGTGGTGTAAAACCCAGGTCCGTCTTTTACTACGATAACGGTTTTGCCTTGGCGGATCCCAACATCTACCGCAATCGCAGCTGTCGCGTCCGAAGTCTGCTCAGTCACTACTACTTCGAGCAAGGGCATCTTATGCACCGGGGAGAAATAGTGCATCCCCACTACATTTTGTGGTCGCTTGGATACGGAGGCAATCTGAGAAATGGGCAATGCTGAAGTGTTTGAAGCAAAAATACAGGTATCTGGTGTATTGGCCTCGACTTCTTGCAACACGCGATGTTTGAGGGTGAGGTCTTCAAATACGGCTTCAATCACCACGTCTACGGTATCAAATTTGTGAAAGTCCAGTTGCGTAGAGAAACGGGAGAAAATTTGGTTGGCTTCACATTCACTCAAACTGCGACGTTTGCGCTTTTGGTCGAGCTCTTTCCAGATATATTTTTTGCTGTTTCCAATGCTTTCTTGGTTGAGGTCCTTTAACCGTACGTGGAAGTTCTTTTGGATGCTGACAAGGGCAATCCCTGACCCCATCAACCCACCTCCTAACACGGCAAGCTTGGTGGCTTTATGTTGGGGGGTTCCATAGCGATTTTTCTTTAGATCATTTTGCCCGTAGTACAGAGAAATGAGAGACTTCGAAACCGAGGTCTGGGAAAGCTGAGCAAATTCTCGGCTTTCCTTGGCAAAGCCCAATCGAGTCCCGTCTTGGATCCCCGTGCGCAATACTTCGATGATGGCAAAAGGCGCTGGGTAGAGCCCCTTGGTTTTCTGTTGCACCATGCTACGCGCTTTGTTCAGGATCAGATTTTGTCCCATAGGATATTTTTCCAACAGACCCATAAGGCCTTTGGGCTTTTTCCTTTTGGGGTGCAACTTCTGGCTTGCTAAATCAAGGGCTGCTTGTATGGCAACCGCTCGAAGCCCCTCAGGGATGGTAAGGTAGTCCACCAGCCCCATGCGATACGCCTTTTCTGGCCGTAGCGAGTTTCCAGCTAGCATCATCTGTACTGCAGCTTGTACCCCGATCAAACGAGGCAAGCGTTGGGTTCCCCCCGCGCCCGGCAACAAACCGAGCATGACCTCTGGCAAGCCCAGTACCGTGCAAGAGGCGGTGGTGGCAATGCGATAGCGACAAGCGAGCGCCAGCTCCAAGCCTCCGCCCAGGCAGGCGCCGTGAATGGCGGCCACCACCGGCAAGGGAAACGCCTCCAGTTTGGCAAAGAGCGCTTGTCCTTTGTGGCTCAGTTTCTCAATAGCGGCTGCATCGGGTGCTGTGCTGAGCTCCTCAATGTCGGCGCCGGCGACAAAGCACGAGTCTTTGCCAGAGAGTACCACTACACCTTTGTAAGAAGGATCTCCTTGGATCTGGGTCAACAGTGCTTCAAACTCTGGCATGAGCCGAGAGTGGAGCGTATTTACTTTATTGGCAGGATCATCAAAGGTTACCACTGCAACCGCCCCGACCTTCTCTAAGGTGAGCGTTGCAGGTGTCACAGAAGAAGCAGAGTCTTTTGGGCGTGCCATGGGCGTATCTCATTTATGCAAAGTTGGGATTTTCTAACAAAATAGCAGAACCATGCCCACCGGCCGCACAGCCGGAGACGATGGCGTAGCGTTGCTTTTCTTCTTGCAATCTACGGGCTGCCGTCCAGAGAAGCCGGCCCCCCGTGGCACCGAAAGGATGGCCGATTGAGAGAGATCCCCCCCATCGATTCAAAATTTCCATGGGAATTTCGCCCATGGCTTTATCAAGGCCCAGTCGGGTACGACAAAAGGCGTCTTGTTGCATGAACGCAAGATTTGCCACCATTTGTGCGGCAAAGGCTTCATGAATTTCAAATACGCCGATATCTTCCAGCGACAGTCCATTGCGTTGGAGTAAAAGAGGGATCGTAAGCGCGGGGCCGGATAGCATTTCATAGAGCGCATCACCGGCGCGGTAGAGGTAATCCTTGAGAATGGCTTGAGGGGCGAAGCCTTCTTTTTCGGCGCACTTTCGTTCCATCATCAGCACAGCAGAGGCACCATCTGTGAGAAAAGAGGAGTTGCCTGCCGTACAAACGCCAAATTGCTTGTCAAAAGCGGGGCGAAGTTTGAGGAGGCGCTCTACGGTGGTATCGCTGCGAGGGCCCTCATCTCGGTCGATAGGGATAAATTTGGGGGGCGTATGCACCACCAACACATCTTGCTTGTAGCGCCCTTCTTCGTAGGCTTGTACTGCCATGCGATGACTGCGCTCGGCATAGCGATCGCAAGCTTCTCGGGTCACGCCGATTTGTTTGGCTAGAATCTCAGCGCCCTCTCCCATGGATTTTCCATTGGAAAATTCCACGACCTTGGGCACTTCCGGCAAGAGATCCCGAAATCCGATCCCGCGCATGCTGAGAATTTCTTTCAGTATGCCGGTAAAGGACTTGATTTTCTCAAATCGTACCAGCAGTTTCCGCATTTTTTTCGAGAGACGAATCGGTGGATCTGAGCACGTATCTAATCCGCCACAGATGCCGATGGTAATTCGTCCGGCGCCAATCATGTCGGCTAAATTGGTAGCTGCCATATTGGCAGATATACAAGCCAGCGATACCGTATGAGCAGGGATCGATGTGGGGAGCCCTGCGGCAAGAATGACTTCTCGCGCGACGTTGGGGGTATTGGGGTCGTGAATCACGGTACCCAGCGCAACATGTTCGATTTTTTCTGGAGACAATCCCGTGCGTTCCAGAAGTCCTGAAACCGCCAGACGTCCCAAGTCACACGCAGATAACTGGACATAGGATTTGTGGCTGCGCATGAACGGAGTGCGCACACCTGAGACAAGGACGGCTTGATGGGTCATCCGGTACCTTTCCTGGCGTAACGTAAAAGGGGAAGGGTCAGCATTGATGGAGGAAATTTGACAGGAAAAGGTAAGGTCTGTCAAGTACATTGCCACGTACACATGGCGGGAGATTCACGTGCACGCGGTAAAAAAGTGCGGTATCCTCCTAAGGACAAGCCCAAATGGGTTTGGCGTAACAGCCTCGCACCCCAAGAGATGCCAGCAATATGATCCTTCTGTATCGATATGTATTGAAAAGCTACTATAAGTACGTGACGGCTACGTTGTTTCTCTGCTTATTCCTTTTCATTCTCTTTGATTTTATTCACAAGACCACCTCTTTCTTTAGCCGATATAATCCCTCGGGAGGGTTGATTTTTCGGTACTATGTGTACCAAGTTCCCTTTCAATTGATGCAAGCATTGCCCATTGCGGCGCTTTTTTCTGGTGTTGTGACCATGGTGCTGCTGAGCAAGGGTAATGAGATCACCGCTATGCGCGCCATCGGAATGAATCCTCGACAGATCGCCATGCCCTTTATGTTAGGAGGGGCCTCGCTTTTTCTCTTTACGATCTGTTGGAGTGAGTATGTATTGCCTTTTTCTGCCAAGCGCATGCATTACATTCGCCATGTCAAGATCGAGGGAGAATCCGAGTGGGCCTTGGAAAATCACTCCCTCTGGGTACGAGATGGAAATCGGATCATTGGATTTTCTCAATATAACCAGACTACCCATGAGCTAGAGGGGGTAAAAATCTTAACGGTGGATCCAGATTTTCATCTGGAAAGTGCTGTGCATGGAGATAGCGCTGTATATGATCATGTGGAAAAGAGATGGGCTTTTCATCAGTCTAGGCAATTGCATTTTTCTCCCCTGGGTACAATAGATGGGGTAGTTTCTCAAGAGTCACGCAAGGAAATATTACCCATAGAGCCGGAGAAATTGCGCATGGAGTGGCGTATGCCCGATGAAATGGCATTGAGAGAGCTGAGCGATGCGATTGCAGAAGGTAAGCAGTATGGAACCAATGTACTGGGGTATGAGGTTGCCTGGCATGTAAAGCTCGCGTTTCCTTTTGCTGCTTGGATTGTGAGTTTATTGGGCATCCCTTTTGGCTATCGCTCTGAAAGACGGACAGAAACCCTAAAAGGGATTCTCTTGGCCTTTGCGACTGGTATAAGCTACTGGTTTATTTTGAGTTGGTTTCGAGCGTTAGCTGTGAATGGGGATGTTGCACCTGTGATTGCCGCATGGGCAGGCAACATTATATTGGCGAGTATTGTAAGCTGGCAACTACTGAATCTTGAGAAAACGAAATGAATCACTTGCTCCCATCATCTCCAGGGCCAAGGCCCCATCCGTCATCCCCAGGCCGAAGAGCTTATTTATCTCCGAATCAAAGGCCCCACCCGTCATCCCCAGGCCGAAGGCCGTCGGGGATCCCCCTCTACATGGGCTTATTTTTCTTGTGCCTCCACCTCTTCTCTTGGGAGAACTCACAAGCCTCTGAACTGGTGATTCCTAAGAAAACACCCTTTGTCTGGCATCCATTCTCCATGGAGTCGGAGGAGGATCTGTACGTACTCAATCTGGTTCATCGACCTTTATTGCAAGTAGATAAGGAGGGTGCCTGGAGTTGTAGGGGCTGTCGAACCTTTGACATGGCATCAGCGTCACGCCCCATTCGCTTTACTCTTACGCTAGACCCAGCTTGGCGTTGGTCAGATGGAAAGCCTATATCTGTAGAAGATTTTTTGTTGAGTTGGGAAATTGCAAAGGCAATGCGCCAGCGCAATCGGCTGGTAGCCAGTTGGCAAGAGGTCGAGGTTATCACGCCCTCTACAACAGAGCCAGGGCGGCTTGAACTTCAAATGGCACGTGCCGTATACCCGTACCATTTTTTAGGTGCTATGTATCCGTTGCCAGCCCATCAAGAGGGGCCTGTATGGAAGCAGTGTCAAAAGAATATCGCCTGTTACCTGCAACAATCACTCTTTCAAACAGGTGGAAACTGGGTCAGCACAGGACCGTATCGCATGGAGTCCCTATCTGGAGATGTGGCAATACTGGGACAAAATCCCCATTTTTCCAAAAAACCTACGATTTCTACCATTCGAATCCAACGGGGAAAACTCCCTAAAGAGGGGGCAATTTTTTGGCCTGAAACTGCATTTCCTCCCTGGTCTACTGATTTGGATACAATCGTAGCAAACTACAAAAACGTGCAACAAATTTTGGTGCCGCTCTATATGCTAGAGCAAATATCCTTCAATTTACGCAGTCCTCTTTTGCGAGACATTCAAGTACGAAAGGCGTTGCAAGTAGCACTAGATTTACCCCTATTGGTAGGGGGGGGAGGTGTTCCTGCAGCGGAGTTTACCCATCCATTGGATCCATTTTTTATTGCCCCCTCTACGGAAACGGTGACGCCTCTTTCCAGGAGCGAACAGGCGCGTATTTTGTTGCGTCAAGCCAACTGGAAAGAAAATAAAGCGGGCGCATTTTATAAGCAAAATCGAAAACTCGTGGTGGAACTGGCAATATCCCCGAACCGTATGTCACTTACGAAGCGTATACAAGACCAATGGCGCAAAATTGGCGTTGAAGTAGAGATACAAGTACAAACTCCGGACGGATTTCAACAAGAGGTGTTGGGTACAGGACAATTTTCAGGCGGGGTGGTGTATACCTTGCAGCGAACCCCGAACTATTCAGTGGCGCATCTCTTTGACTCCAGTCGAGAACCTCACACAGGCCGTCGAAATTCTGCCTTCAATTTGTTTCGGTGGAGCAGCTTGCGTATGGATCAGTGGATCTTCCAATTTGATCGCATGCTAGACGAGGATGATCGGAGGAAGAGCTGGCCCAAGCTGGAGGAAATGCTACGGGAGGATTTGCCCCTGATCCCCCTTTATTTCCATCAAGGTCACGCCGCAGCCACGGTAAATCTCCAGCTTGGTGCACAACCCCCCTTTGTACCGACGAGTATGGGGGTAGAGAGTTGGACGTTACGATAATCTATTGATCAAGACTGATTTCCCCTCCGCCGAGATCCATGAGATAGGCGAGAGCTAATTTAGCAAATGACACTGCATGCTCAGCCCTTCCTTTTGACATATCCAACGTATCTCGTGTGGTATGAATTCTTGGATTGTCTTCGTTCATACGAGCTTCAAATGGCATAGAAGAGGGGTAACCATATCGGGTCCAAGAGGCATGATCAGAACAAGCGTATCCACAGGTATCTGTCGTCCACTTGATTTCTGGCGCATGGGTTTTTAGCAGAGCTTGTAAGTACGTTGTAAGGTTGGTATCCACATAGTCAGTCATGAAGACGATATCAAAAGGGGACCCTGCGTAGTTGGTCATATCCAGCTGCATGACGCCTTTTACATTAAGATTATTCTTGCGAAAGGATTTTGCAATGTCTTGGGAGCCTCTAAGTCCCACTTCTTCTGCGGCGTAGGAAAAAAGTTTAATGGTTTTTTGAAATCGGATCGTATTGCCTACTAGGATTTTCAATGCTTCGGTGATAGTGGCAATTCCGCTTGCATTGTCATCCGCACCAGGGGCTCGAATTTCTGGGTCGCGAGAGGTGCTGAGAATCGAGTCCCCATGTCCTCCAAGTACCACGATGTCATTGGGATTTCCTAGGCCGCGAATGGTGAGCATCACAGAGGGCTGAATGTATCCAGTGTGTGAAACGAGCTCTACAGTAATGTCATTTCGGCCTGCTGCAATCTCTTGCCATTTTTGCATCACCCATTTTTGGGATTCGACCCCATGAGGCGAGCTGTAGAGGCGATTTTGAAATTGGGCCAGTGTCTCGATGGTGGTGCGAATGCTTTCTTCTTTCACTTGTGCCAAGAGGGGGGAGATCGCCACATTAGCTTGAGGGGCATAGGATAAGCTGGTTTTGGCTACGGGATGTTCAATGGCTTCGCGCGCCTCCTCTAGGGAGGACTCATAGAAAAACCCCCCGCAGCGGTGGTAGGTTTCATGCATCCAGTGAGAGAGAGGAAGAATTTGTGAGGTAGGGACTTGGGCTAGGGATAATCCGTGGGTAGTCAGTGCGGTTTTCAGTGAAACAGGGCTCTTAATTTGAGCGTCTTGTGGGATTGAGATCCATACGAGTGGGTCTTTATCCAAAATGGGGCTGCCTATGAGAGCGGTCGATATTGCAACCACTCCCAAACCAAACGAGCGTTTCTGCATTCGTGACATAGGGTCTCCAGATTATAGTCGGCTACTTTCTGGTATTGTAACTTGGTATGGTTTAGATAAAAAGGAAGGGGCTTTTGCGCGGGATCTAGGGGCGAAGACCTCGACCGATATACAGGGCATTTGCACCAGGAAAACGGGATCCGTATAAATATTTCGTGCCCTCTGTGGGGGGGGCTTCTTCCCATACCCAAAAGCTTTTGCGCACCAGACAAGCAGATTGTTGGAAAGGCAGCGAGCCTTCTCTTGCCATTTCATCCAATACCGGCTGATACCCCAATGGAAATGTGATCAGCACGTTTTCTGGGAAACGGACCAGATTCTTAAGGTGAGTAAATGCAGCCTTCACTTTATGTGGGTCCTTTGGCTCTTCATCCCAGCCAATATGCTCAAAGGTCGATATAGAAATGAAGGCATCAAAAAGCACAGGTGCGTGATAGTCAATAAAGTCTACATTCAATACATCGGGATGTTTTTCATATTTATCTAGTACTTGATGCTGAATGGGCTGGTAGTAACTGGTCACATTCCCTACTTCCAGTATCTTTTTTCCTTTCATTTCAGCTAAGAAATCCTGAGCAATGGCAATTTCTACTGCGCGCTCATTTCGCCAGGTGGCATTATAAGAGTATATTGCGTAGGGGCGTTTTTTATCAAAAATAGAGAAATATCGATCAGCAGATTGCCATTTCCGCCATGGGGTTTGTAGATAAACCAAGAGCTTATCTGTGCTACGCGCTAGTACGGTACCCAGGGATTCTTGCTTGAGCAAGGTGGAAAGGCGCTGAAGAAGCCGTGTCGGCTCAAGGGTTTTTTGCATTATCTCTCTTTTTTATAGCATGGAGCATTCTTTATTGAGGAAGAACCACTGTATCAAACTGTACCTGTCTCACGCAACAAAGTCTAAATTCGCCATATATTCACGACAAAGAAGGGTTGACAAAGAAAGTAACTCCACGTAAACAATACATTCTTCCTAGCGGGGGAGTAGTTAAGTTGGTTATAACGCCGGCTTGTCACGCCGGAGGCCGCGGGTTCAAGTCCCGTCTCTCCCGCCACTTCAATTATTTCAATGACTTACAATCAATAAAATTTCAAACCCAGTAAAATCAAGTAGTTGAGAACCTCATGCTCACTACGCCTCCTTGTGGTAACCACCTGAAATCACGTGGTCTCACACCCCATGTCGTATTTTGGTAGTTGCTGATGTAGTTAGAGGAGCCGGCAACTACAGCTTTTTGTAAGTGGAGAAGTTTTATTCTAACGATCCCTTGCAAACATATGGCTGTTTTTTGTGTTACGTGCTTATGGCGCTGATAATAGTTTGAATTTTCAGGCCTTCTGCCAGTGTAGCTATAGCGCCATGTTGTAAGTTAGAAAGTTTATGAATCCACGCTTTATGTAGCCAATAAAAGGAATCAGACCAATAGGGGATTTCATTTTTAGGGTCAGGAATTCTTTTTTCTTGTGGCAGCTGCACAAATTGGGGTTCTACTTGATCCACATATGTGAGCTGGATTTGGTCTGGATGGTGGCTGGAATACCGGATTTCGCCATGCAAAAAAACCAAACGCAGGTGTATGCCCAATAACGATTCTGGTGATGTTTTACTTAGTTGAAGGGTAAACATAATTTTCTTATCAGTGATCCCGGTTATTACCCCATGATCTTCAGCAAGGAGAGGAATTCCTTCGCGAGTTTTCACTCGAGTACCCAGAGAGACGGACAATGAATAGGGGTCGATAGATGACTTTGTCAAATACATAACCAGGTCAAGTAAATGACTGCCTAAATCGCTCAAAACACCACTACCCTGCTCAGGGTTATCGCGCCAGGTATTCTTGTTTTTTGTGATAGCACTGTTTTTATTAAAACTAAAATCCAGAAACATATAGTTACCAAGCCTACATTCCTTTGTCATTTTCATGATCTGCGAAATAATAGGATTAAATCGGTAATTAAAATTAATCGAACTAAGCGGATGAGCGATTTTTACAAAATGTTCCGCATTCACCAGGGTAGAGGTTAATGGTTTTTCGCATAGTACTGGGATCGTTCTGGTTGAGACGATCTCTTCCAAAATGGAAAGATGGGTATCGTTCGGTGTTGCAATTACAATTCCATCCTGAGTTGCTGCTAACTCGTCTATTGAACGGGCGATATGAATGCCATTAAATGGTTTAATATATTCTTGAACGCGAGAAATATTTCGCCCCATGACACTAATTTCTCTAACTTCAGGAATTATTTGTAATGCCCTGATATGTGCCGATGCTGCTGCCCCACAGCCTATTATACCAATTTTCATGCGCTCCCCATCATGCGTCTATCCATAGTAAGAAAAAGTCATATTTTTACATAAAAAAGACTCTTATAATTCAAGGCAGTTTTGCAGCTTCGCTTTATAAGCCATCCTTTTCTCCAAGTTCATTTTTTTTAGATTTACTAGTTTCCATTGGATGGCTGGTAGTCGATCGATTCCTTCAATATCAAGAAGATCCCATTTTGGTTGCAGCTCTTTAAGCGAGAGTAAAAATAGGCGTTCTTTTTGGCTCAAACTTTTCTTGAGTTCCGCCATGTATGTATCTCGAGTTTCCAAGAGCTCAAGAAGACTTATCGGCGTACGGCTCATCCCCTGAAATTCTCTGCTGTATGCCTGAGAAATGTCTTTTTTCGATGGATTGAGAACCTCATGGATGGGGCGATCATGTCCGGCTAAATACAGAACAAAGGCTTTTCGAATATCTGGGGTAATGCCTTCGTTTTCCAGAAGTAGTCTAACATCAAAAATGTCCCTTGGATGTTGTCGATCCATAGCTGCACATAGTTTTCCTCCATATAAGTCCGCAAAGGAAACGACTTGAATTTCAGTGGAAAGCTCGAACATTTCTTCGACGTTCGGTGAGATACTACGTATATTAGGTTGCCAAATGGTGCCTCGGATCACTTCGTTGGGTTCAATTGTAATTTGAACCTCTCCATTGGTAACAAATAGCTTTGCAATCCGATTTTGATCAGAAACTTTCGATTCTTGAATTCTAAAAGAGGGATGGGATTGGAGTATCGATTGCGAAATTCTTGCCAAGGCTTGGCTGATTTTCTGGAGAGACTGCTCTCTAGGCTCAAGGGGAAGGTAGGTTAAATCGATGTCAACAGATAAACGAGGTAGATCTCGTAGGAAAAAATTGATTGCAGTACCGCCCTTCAATGCAAAGCAGGTTTCTTTGGCTACAAATGGGATCATACGTAGCATAAGGTCAGCTTGTTTAAAGAAGAGGCTGTCTTTTTCCATCTTTTTCTTTCCTTTCTAGTTATGCAACGATTTTGTATTTTGCATAAAAGGTTCCACCCGGCACAATCATGCGGTTTCCATGGCCAAGATCAAGCTTAGTTGGATCAAGTTTTGCGAACCAAGCATGTTGAATCGAATCTGCTAACGCCAAAAATAATCGTTTTACCTTATAGGATTGGCAAACCTCTAAAAGATGTTGCACGAGTTGGGGGCGTAGGGTAGCCAGCCCCTCCATGATTAAACGTGCCTCCTCCATACTTTGCTCAGTGGGTATTAGATTTAGCAATTCGAGAATGGCGCGCTCTGGTGTGCTGATTTGGATATCAAAAGCTCCGAATGACTGAAGAGTGAACCCCTGATTGGCTATTTCTCCAAATAATGAACTTGTATGGTAGGAAACAGTGCAACCCCAATCATATTTTAGGAACCAAGATGGCGGTTTGATTTGCTGCGGTCCCAATAAGCATAGCTGTCCGCTCCTGCCGAAGGGAATATAATGCGACAATCCTTTTAATTCTAAGGCGGACTTTCCGCCAACATGAATCGGGAGATGAAGCTGTTGTTGAAATGCATACACCCCGCCGCTCCAATCAACAGGATCAGTCAGCTTGGTATAAGCGCCTCGCCCCAATTTTTGTAGCCAACCAGATTTTTCATATTCATGTGCCAGCTGTTGAGAAATACCCAACGTTTTTAGCCATGGAAGAGTCGCAACAGTCCCGGTTGGCCAGTTGCATAACAATAAGTTTATTTTTGTTTTGTTTTCACTATTCATACTTGTGATTTTACATTTAAAATAAACAGGAGGCAAGTTTATATTTATATAAATTTCACCAATAGGACTTGTGGAATTTATATAAATATAACCAACTAGATTTTTTTATTTTTTATGGGGTAGCGATCCTCAGTGTCTCTCATTGTTGTCGAATGTCTTCCGTTAGGGGTGCGTCTTCTTGCTGCTAAAGGGTTTGCCGAGCGTGATTTTTCTTCTCATCTCCCCCGCCACTTCAATTATTTCAATGACTTACAATCAATAAAATTTCAAATCCAGTAAAATCAAGTAGTTGAGAACCTCATGCTCACTACGCCTCCTTGTGGTAACCACCTGAAATCACGTGGTCTCACACCCCATGTCGTATTTTGGT
>CANIBL010000046.1 GCA_947466225.1 Deltaproteobacteria bacterium | reverse complement strand
CTGGTATCTGTTGTTCCCAGCCAGATCGAAGTAGAGGCTTTTTTTCTGGATGATCCCCAATTTTGGGAGGATCTTGCTAAGCTACAACTGCAGGTACTTCGCACCTACCAACAAGGAGGCAAAATTCTCGTGGCCGGTACCGGAGCAGCTGAAACGTCTGCTCACCAACTTGTACAAGGTCTTTTGCATACGAGCTACGAGAATGATGCCCCCTTATTTGCCCAAGTGGTCTCGTTGCAGCAAGACCTGGATATTTCGCCCTTGGCTACTTTTCTGCGACAATGCCGCCCTCATGATCTCTTCATTGCCATTTCCATTTCTGGATTTTCTACCATCCTGCTGGAATGGTTGCAGATATGCAAAGAAATTGGGGGAATCCCAGCTGCTTTGACAGGCAAAAGTGGCGGGAAAATGTCATCGCTATGTGAGATCTGCTTGCGAGTACCCACGGTGGATACGCCTCGTATTTTGGATACCTATGGGTTGATTGGCGAAATGCTCTGTATGGAGTTGGAAAGAAGCGTAGATTTAGAGATGCAGTAATCCTGGAAGGAAAATACTCCCTCCAGGATACGAGGATTATTGATGTCCGGACAAGAGTGCCAAGGCAACCTGAGGTTGGGCATTGGCGTTTGCTAAAACAGCTGTTCCCGCTTGCTGCATGATATTGGCCTTCGTCCAAGCCGCTGTTTCCGCAGCGAAATCTGCATCTTTTATGCGGCTTCTGGCTTCTTGCATATTCTCTACTTGTACATCTAAGTTGCTCAATGTGCTGGTGAGTCGGTTCTGAATGGCGCCCAGATACGCACGATGTTCGCTTACCTTATTCATCGCATCATCGATATTGGTAATGCTGTGCTGCGCATTTTCTTTGTTATTGATGCGCGTGCCTTCTGCGCCTTTTCCTAACTCAAGAGAACCTTCTCCATGGGTGAAAGCATTAAATCGGCCAAAATCCACCCGAATAATGTTTGCAGGATTGCTTTCACCACGACCATCTGCCATAGGGAAATAATCTTTCCCCACTTGAATTTCCAGGGGAAAGGCATTGATCCCCGCCTTTAACTCGCCTGGCAGGTCTGATTTACCCGTTAACATCCTGTTTCCATTAAACTCTGTCGTCATGGCAATGCGATCGATTTCGTCTTTCAGTTGAAAATATTCCTGCTCTAGATAGCCCCTTTCTTTATTACCGATAGTATCAGAGGAGGCTTGGACTGCAAGCTCTCGCAATCGAACCAGCATGTTACCGGTTTCGGTGAGCCCACTTTCCGTAATCTGCACCATGGAAACCCCATCTGCCGCGTTGCGCTTGGCAGCATCCAAGGAACGAATGCCACTACGCAAGTTCTCGGAGATGGCAAGACCTGCTGCATCATCTGCAGCCTTATTGATGCGCTCGCCGGAAGACAATCTCTGCATCACATTGTGAAGTTCGCTTGTGTTGGCTCTCAAATTGCGCTGCGCCATAGATGAAGCAATGTTGGTTCGAATCCGTAAGCCCATAGATGACCTCCTGTCATGGGTACGTACTCACTTCATGTGAGACGTTTGTGTGGGAAATACTTTCCCATGTGTCGGAGGATGGTAGGTAAAAATGAGCCAGTGAGGGTAGTTTTTGCCTAGTGGGCTTTTTTCGTTGGGTTTTTTCTTTTTTGCTTTTTATGGTGGAACCAGCTGCGCAGGTTCCACCATAAACTATTGAGCAGGAGAAAAATCCAAGCACATAAGGTCTTGCTTTCGATTGCGGTGGATAAATTCTGAAATTTTCTTCCACCCCATTTTTTCATACCACGCCGTCTTGCTATCGGTATAGAGATACAAGCAGGGGTAACCCGCACGTTGAGCCTCTTGTACCAGCCCTTGGCAAATCCACTCTCCCAACCCTCGTCTTCGATGGGAGGCAGCCACATAAATGTTGCTAAGCCAAGGAGTCAGAGCTGGGAATCGATCGATATCTTGGTGCATCACGTATCCGGTGGCGACTACCTTCCCAGAAGCAAGATCCACTGCATAATGAATGCGCGGCAAGGGCTCCCCTCGCTGAGCCCCTTGAAACTCAGCCCGCATTTCATGGATGGGATACTCCTCTCCCCACTCTTGCAAGAGAAACTCAGCAATTTGTGTAATGTGAGGGAGAGGGGTGAACCGATTTACATGTAGACGTTGGATGGGTGAAACGAACGCTTCGACCTGGCCAGATAGTGGCACCTGCAGAGCAGTTTCGATGATGGAGTCCTCCTCCTGTTTCCTCCGATTATACCACGTTCCACTGCGCGCCAATTTCTCCCACATAAGTTAAACACAAAGCGGGTACCTTCAAATGAGAAGATTGCCTTCGATCCACCACAAAACAGGCATGCCAGTCATGATGCTGCTCCGGATCCGGGAAGATCACCTCGACCAACAACTCATGGGGCCGCTTCTTGCGATCCTCCTGAAACTGAAAGAGGGTATTGCGTCGAGAAGCAGCATCCGTACGGATTTGCCCATGACTCTCCCAAAATGGCGCCATGGTCCGCTCCAAGGAACCGGGGGTGATATCGTAGGCTTTTACCGTAAGATCCAGGGCTTCTTCATACTGTCGATTGGCCAAGGCCCGCAAAAATTGAAAAAGCGAGGCTCGGATATGTTTCTTAAACAGCACAGGATCTTGGGTAAAATCATCCTCCGCTGGTTCTACTGGCTTACGATCCTTCTTCTTGATCCCACCGCCCAATTGCTGCAATCGGGTCCACTCATCGAGCAAGGAAGAGTCGATGCGACGGATCATGGTCACTAAATATAGCTCCATCTCGTCAATATCGTCGTTCTTCACCAAATCCGGGACAGTTTGGTCCAATACCTTGTACACATTGGAGAGGTACCGCAACAAAAGCCCCTCAATGCGCTCCAGCTGATACAACCGCACATACTCATGAAAGGAGTAGTAGTTTTCGTACATCTCCCGTGCAATGGATTTTGGCTGAATATCCTCCCCCTCTACCCAAGGATGCTTTTCACAGAAGCGAACAAAGTGGTGGTCTAAGAAAGAAAATAATGGCTTTGGATAGGTGATCTTATCGAGCTCTGCAATACGGTCCTCAAAATCCATCCCTTGGGATTTCATCTGTGCCATGGCCTCTCGTCTTACCACATCTTGCTGGCGAAAGAGAATCGCCTGGGGATTCTCGATGGTAGACTCAATCACACTTAAAATATCGAACGGGTACGTCTCGGAGAATGGATCCAAATGATTCAATGTATCGAGTACATAGAGCGATAAAGTCTGATGCAGGGAAAAGTCCTCTTGAAGATCAAGGTTGACCTGTACCTTGGCAAGACCCCGAAGCTCCTTGGGTACAATTTCGATAATTTTGCGTTGTACCAAATCCCGAAAAAGTTGAAACGCCCGTTTCTGGAGCTTGGCTTTCGACACATCGGTTTCGTGACATTCGCGAATCAGTTGTCGCATGGCTTCGCACCCATCAGACTTCCGGCTCAAGACCTGAAGCAACATTCCGTGGGTGACAGAAAACCGAGAAACCAGCCGTTCTGGGGGGGAGTGAATCAACCGCTGAAAGATACTCTCATCCCAATGAACATAGCCTTTCTCAGGGGCTTTTACCGACACAGCTTTTTTGTTTGCCCCTCGAGCAGCAGCCTTCTGGCGACGTTTTTTTGCCTCGATGACATGTTCTGGTGCTTGTACGACCACATATCCTTGGTCATCAAACCCTTTTCGACCTGCACGACCTGCAATTTGGTGAAAATCCCTCACTTTCAGACGCACGGTTTTGTGCCCATCAAATTTGCACAACTTGGTGAACAACACCGTACGGATGGGGATGTTTACCCCCACACCCAGTGTATCTGTACCACAGATAATTTTGAGAAGTCCTTGTTGCGCCAATGACTCTACCAACAAACGGTATTTGGGTAGCAATCCCGCGTGATGTACCCCAACTCCATGACGTAAGAGACGTTTCATTTCTTTGCCATACGGCGTAGCAAAATCTCCGTCTTGTACAGCTTCAGATAAGGCTTTCTTCTCTGCCTTAGTCAACAGCGAAAGACTCACGAAGGATTGGGCATTCTCCGCACATTCTCGTTGGGTAAAGTGCACGAGATAGATGGGGGCTTTACCCGCCTCCAGCAGATCGCCCACGGTTTGCTCCATGGGGTCTTCGCGATACTCGAAGTCCAGGGGAACCGGCCGATGGGTGCTCATAATGGTGCTGCACTTGCGGTGGGTCTTTTTTTGGAGGAACTCCGCAAAAAAGACCGGATCCCCCATCGTGGCTGACATGAGCACGAAACGACACTGAGGCATGGTTAACAACGGAATTTGCCACGCCACACCGCGCTCAAAATCTCCATAGTAATGAAACTCATCCATAATGACATCGTGCACAAAGGCCCCTTCGCCCTCTTGCAGTCCGATATTGGATAAAATCTCCGCGGTACAGCATAAAATCGGCGCCTCGCGGTTTACTGCCGCATCCCCTGTAAGAAGCCCCACTTGCTGGGGGCCAAAGTCTCGGCATAAGGCAAGGAACTTCTCGTTTACCAACGCCTTGATTGGGGACGTATAAATCGAACGTTTGGCGGAAGCCAGAGAGTGAAAGTGCACCCCGGTGGCCACCAAGGATTTACCCGATCCTGTAGGGGTATTGAGCAAAATATGGGACCCTGAAAAGGCTTCCAGAATGGCTTCTTCTTGCGCCGGGTACATCTCCAAGTTGCGCGACTGCACATAGCGCAAAAACTGCTCCATCATTTCATCGAATGGCAAGGGACGCTTTTGTATGGGCACATATAAGGGGTATCGATCTTCTTCTTGCATCTCATAGGCCTTTCAAAGTAAGCAAAGCGGCGAGAATATCGGTATACCATAAGCGGGGTTTTTGCCATGTTTCGTTTTACAACGCAGTACCCAAGACCCTCCAGTCGTATGCGCCGAGGGCAACTCACAACCCCTCATGGCATCATTGAAACTCCAGCATTCATTTTTTGCGCCACGAAAGCCGCGATCAAGGGGGTACCTGCCCACTGGCTGGCCGAACTCAACACCCAGATTATTTTGGCTAATACCTATCATCTCTACATCCAGCCCCAGTCACAGACAGTAAAAGCATTAGGGGGACTCCACCAGTTTATGGGATGGCACGGTCCGATGCTCACGGATTCGGGGGGATTTCAAATTTTTAGCCTCGGCCACGGTTCTGTGGGCGATGAAATAAAGGGCAAGCGCCTGGCCGGCGGACGTAAGCAGACGCTACTCAAGATCACAGAGGAAGGGGCAGCCTTTCGTTCCTACCGAGACGGCACCCAGCATCTGCTCACCCCCGAGGCCTCCATCCAAACCCAAATCGACCTTGGCGCCGACCTTATCGTGGTCTTCGATGAGTGCACGCCCTTCCATGTAGAACGCGCTTATACCGAGGCTGCTATGGAACGCAGCCATCGATGGGAACTCCGCAGCTTACAGGAGTTTCAGCGCCAAAAGGTGGAACATCAGGCCCTCTACGGCATCGTACAAGGGGGGATCTACCCCGATTTGCGCCAACGCAGCGTGAACTTTGTTAACAGCCAGCCTTTCTTTGGTCACGCTATCGGCGGCTCTCTGGGTGGCTCTCGTGAGCAAATGGATGAGATCGTGCGGCTCACGGCGTGCCAATTGGATCCGACGCGACCCATTCACTTGCTGGGTATCGGGGGACTACGTGATATTTTCACCCATTTGGAATGGGGCATCGATACCTTTGATTGTGTACATCCTACCCGAATTGCGCGCCACGGAGGCGCACTGTACAAACGACATCCGAAGGAACACATCAATCTCAAAAATAGCCAGTACCGACAAGATCCAAACCCCATTGAATCCGACTGTGCATGCCCTACCTGCACACGCTATACCCGTGGGTATTTGCATCACTTGATCAAGGCCGATGAATTGATCGCAGCGACGCTGATCACGTTGCACAATATTTACTTTATGAATCAGATGATGATCGAGATTCGAAAAGGGATCGAAGAGAATGCGGTGGAGGTCGTTCGGTCTCGGTGGATTGTGTGATTTTTGTTTTTCCATACAACAGAAGCAAAACAACCAGCTGAAATACCTCACAAAATCCTAAACCCATTGCCATTTTCTCCCATTCCAGTATGCTGACCCCTCTTTTCCCAACATGGAAACCAAATCGTGGGACCGACAAGAAAACAACCGCCTCCCCCCTGGGGAACGGCATTTGAGACCGCTTTTGCAACCCAGCTCCCCCTGCTGGATACCTTGCAAACCCGGCTTGGCTACCGATTTCGCCAAAAAGAAGGCTTATACCAAAGCCTATTGCATAAATCTGTAAGCCACCATTTTCGCCAAAAAGGGCTTCTCCAGTATCCGGATTTGCCCCACTATGAACGCTTAGAATTTCTTGGGGACTCTGTGGTCAATCTCAGTATTTCTAGCTACTTGTGGAAACGCTTCCCTACTGCATCCGAGGGAAAGCTCTCTCAGCTACGGTCCTATCTGGTAAGCCAAGACTCCCTAGCCCAGATTGCCCGCAGTTTGGAGCTTAGCACTTGTATCTGGGTGGCCCCCGCTGAGGCTCGTCTCATGACCCAAGAAAAAGAATCCATCCTGGCAGATGTATATGAAGCCTTGATGGGCGCTATCTACCTTGAATCTGATTTCCCCACTGCCTCAGCTGCGGTCTTGCGCAGCTTTGATTTTTTGCTACAAGACAATTTGGAATACGTACATGAGGATTTTAAAACCCTCTTACAAGAATATGCGCAGAAAAAATTTGGACATACACCCTACTATATCCAGAAAGAAGAGTTTGGCCCCGACCATGAAAAATTATTTTCCATGGCTGTAGCCGTTGACTCCCAAGAATTGGCCTTAGGCAAAGGATATTCCAAGAAGAAAGCCTCCCAAGAAGCAGCAAAAGCCGCCTTGGAAAGCTTGAAAAAAGAAGGAGCACCATCGTGAAGATAAAAGGGGTTGTGGCCCTAGTCGGTCGGCCCAACGTGGGAAAATCTTCCCTATTTAATACGTTAACCCGGGAACGAAATGCGATCGTGCATGCAACCCCTGGCGTAACCCGAGATTTTATCCAAGGCACCGTGTCTGAGGATGATGAAACCGGATTCTTGCTACTCGATACCGGTGGATACGAAGTAACCAAAGGGGAAGTCCGACGGGGGGAATTTGCCAAAGAAATCATTTGGGATCAAACCCTGCGCGCCGTAGAACGTGCTGACCTTGTGATTTTTCTCCTCGATGGAAAAGCCGGATTTTTACCTGATGACCAGCTACTCCTCCGATTCTTACTAAAAAAAGGCATCCCATTTCTGCCCGTCATCAATAAGATCGATGGAAAAGAACAAGAAGTGCTAGCCTGGGAGTTTCTACCCCACGGTATCCAAGACCCGTGGATGATCAGTGCCGCCCACCGTAAGGGACTCGGGGCTCTTCTCGAGGCGATTCTGGAGCGCTTACAGGGGTGCAAAACTACCACCCCAGAAGATGATACCACCCGTATCGCCATCATAGGTCGCCCCAATGCGGGAAAATCCTCTGTACTCAACCGCTTGGTAGGAGAGGCCCGGATGTTGGTAAGCGAGATTCCGGGTACCACCCGAGATTCCGTGGACACCCAATTTCGCTATAACCAAAAGACCTATACACTGGTCGACACGGCCGGGATTCGACGTCGCCCCAAAATTTCTGAGCATATCGAAGGCGAGAGCGTGCATCGCAGCTTGCGCGCGATTGGCCGTGCCAATATCGTAATTTTGGTCGTGGATATCAGCATCGGTGTTTCTGATCAGGATATGCGACTGTTGAATTTGGCCCTTGATCGAGGAAAACCAGTACTACTCCTCCTCAACAAGTGGGATCTCATTCCAGAAAAAGCCTCCAAAACCTTGGACCAAATCAAGGAAGGCATTCGAAGCCAGATCCTCAAGGCCCATGCATTGCTACCGATCCATGTAATCTCTTGCCTCACCAATCACCGGGTGGGCTTGCTCATGGAATGGGTAGAGAAAATGCATGAGCAACAAAATCGCAAGATTCCGACCTCTGCTCTCAATACCCTGTTGCAGAAGATCGTCATGGAGCATAGCCCTCGTTTGACGAACAACTACACAACACAGCCCAAATTCTTCTATATGACGCAGATTGCCAGCCACCCTATCACTTTCCTGATGTTTTGTAAGCAAGCTGCCAAATTGCAAAAAGACTACCAACGCTTTCTCTTAAAACGCATGCAAAAAGAGTTGGATTTGGAGATGGTACCGGTTCGACTGGTCTTCCGTTCGAAGACCAGTAAGAAAAGGGAAGATGAGATGATGGAAGAGCAATAATTTTTGGGTTTTTTACAGGTGAAACTCCTACGGCGTTTCACCTGTAAAAAAATTAGTCACAGTCTTCTATCGCCTGCTGTTTACGATGGGCCACCACCTGCAAGTACCATCCTACCGTCTGTTCGACCAACCATTGATAGGCAGCAAATTGGCTCGGCGGAATGGCCTCCTCACAAAAATCAATCAAGGCTTGCTCGCTCCCCTCGGGGTAAGCCAGCATCCAGTTTTTTACCTTTCGCTTGAATTCATTCACATCCAATGCCACATCTCCTTTCCAATCCAGATACAGCCAAAATTCGGCATACTCAGCCCCAATCTTAAGGCAAAAACCAACCTACTAGCCAAAATCCCTCGTGCATATCCATAGGGATTTTTGATATCCTGCCCTTTTCTCGCTATATAAAAGGGGACTTATGAAACCAACTCGACTCTCCTTCGAGACCTTCTTTTCTCGAACCGATCTCCATGCGCCATACCCATTCCCGGAAGATGCCGTAAACCTCCTCGGCAGTTCACTCTCCTTATGGCTGGAGGCATTGCTTAAGGCCTTAGGTCCAAGCCCGGTACGGGCCTTCCCCGGAGTTATCCTACAAGGAGACGTCTATATTAGCGAAGGAGTTACCATTGAGCCCACCGCCATGATTCAAGGGCCGACCTATATCGGCCCCGGCAGTGAAATCCGCCACGGGGCTTATATCCGCGGTACAACCTATATAGGAAAAAATTGTGTAGTCGGGCACACCACTGAGGTAAAGGGATCTTGTTTTCTTGATGGCGCCAAAGCAGGGCATTTCGCCTATGTAGGAGATTCTCTACTGGGGCGAGACGTCAACCTAGGGGCCGGCACCAAGCTAGCAAATCTTCGCCTAAAGCAGGATGAAGTCTCATATAAAGATCCTCATACTGGACAGCGCGTTCCCAGTGGACTTCGCAAATTCGGCGCCATTCTCGGAGATCGGGTGCAAACAGGATGCAATTCTGTTATCTCCCCTGGTAGTCTCTTGCTACCCGATACCGGCATCTTCCCCTGTGTTCACTTTCACGGCACATGCACCCAAGGCATGGTGAAAAAATAGCAACAACACGCTAGATATCATCCAAATCCAGATCCTCTGACTCCATGGGCGGCGCTGAAGGCGCAGGTATTGTCGGAATCCAAGCTTTTACTTTTTGCTCCTCTACCGTGGGACTTAACGCAACCGGTATGGTCTCCGGTATCTTCGTGTCTTTCACAGGCTGTTTTTCTTTGACATCTCTCAATACAGAGAAAATACCAATATAAGTATCTCGATACAAATTTCCTCGTGCCGGCATCACAGACACCTCATCATCATGCTCCATCCATGTTTCGTTTTGTAAAGAAGCAAAAGTATAGTGCCCATGGGTCAATTTTTCTCCTGCGTCGTAGTGTACAGCAGCACCCTGTAAACCCAACAGCATCCCACGCCAATAGTTCTTGCTAAATAAATCAACCGAGGTCCGATTTTTGTATGCCTGAAACGTATGAAGCTTTGCATCTCCTTGAGTACCAAATCGGCCCAAGGCCACAAGTAAAATCGGTGAAATATTTGTGATATTTGTCGATTTTATAACGGTTTCCTGAGAATCAGGGGTGGCTTTCTCTAGCGTCTCTGGCGCAATATATTGATCTAACAATTTCTCAAGAGGTAGTTTATCCCACGAAGGTACTCCTCCAATGGGCAGCGGTAAAATCCACTCACGGGTCTTCTCTATGTGAACTGTCGTTCTTCCAAAAGAATCGGATCGAGTTGTAGTAGCTTCTAACGTAAATCCACATAGCCTATCTGCTTCTAATAGCGACAATAAAGGACGAAGATACTCTTCTACATCTCGATGACGCATAAGATTTTTCATCTCCATTTTTCCCTCTGGCTTTAACTCCAATAAGAGATCTACTACTTCCCGCAAGAGGGGCTCTGTCGACTCTCCCATTCGAATAAGATTTACCAGATGGAACAGTTTTTCTTTCATCGTAAGACGAAACGAAAATTGTACATCTCCTTCATCTTCATATTGATGCAACACATGCGCGGGTCGCAACAAATCATACAGCCCAGTATTGGCAAATGCTTGAATAATGGTATTTAAAAAACAGGTAGCGCCAAAGTTAGCAAGGCCTGAGATCCTATCCCCAAGAGAGGGGGTCGAATGCGGCCCAATTTCAGATCCAACTGTTACTTTTTCCCATATCCAGTTCGGAACGGAACTCAGAAAATGAACCGGCGTATGTTCCACAATAGATTGACATAATAAAGAGGTCACCCATGAATCCAGCTCACCGTTTTTCCACATACCCAACATTTCATGCGACATAGAATATCGATCTTCTATCCAAATTCTGTCATGATGCTGTTTCAACCATTCGTTCAATTGATGTGTGACCTTATGCCTAAACACATGAGTTAAATCAATCAGCTCACGCGACCGATCTATATCTGAGTTCATACCATAAGACAGAGCTGTTTCAACATCCGTCAATTCTTGATCCCATAAAGAAAATAATTTTTCTGTAGATAAAGTAAAATCATGGGAAAAACAGGAAATAAAGTCTCGAAAGGCAAAAAATGAATCCCGCGTCCTAAACCAGTTTTGGATTTCTTCTACTGAAACTTCGATTTTTGTTGTATTTCTCAAAATTTCTTCCACATCATGGATATACTCCTCCGCCCGTTTTTGCAAAAGCATTCCAGTGGAATTTTCTTGTAAGATTCGATTTGCAGCATCAGCATTCCCTTGAATCTTATTTTCCAATAAGACAAAAGAATGAGATCCTTTAGATTGTTCTTTCAGCAAAATAATTTGTTGCTTTGAAGACTGAAATTGCTGCAATGCCCACCGAATTTTACTCGAAATTTCTTCTATAAATTTGGCAGGATTTTTTTCTTTCAAAATTGACAAGAGAATTCGGGTGCCAACTTCTACCCGTTCCTTTCTCATAAGAGAACTGGAGGGCTCAACAGCGAAATGGTACGAAGAGAGCGTAGAATAAATCCGCATTTTTTCTGCTAAAATTAGATCCGAAACTTCCTTATCGTCAATCAAAATACCATTGTTGTATCGAAGTTGATCTTTTACTCTTTTTTCAATGGATTCACAGGAATTTTCTACCACATCTAGCCAATGTTGAGTCCGGACCAATGTAACCAATTCCGCGTCATATTCTGCCACCTGTTTCGACAAATTGGATTTATATGTATCTCGCAATTGGGTCACAGTGTCTTTTAGCAATTCAAAATTCCCATCAGCCCGAGTAGATAGCTCTTTCATAGATGCATCTACTTGCCGAGAAGAAGTTTCCAACTCCAGCAACAAGGCATCCACCATACTCGCTTTTTTTGATGCCAATATTCGATGTCCATTTGAAACCCTAGTTTCATTTCGATCGTCAAACTCCACCGAATATCTATATTGAAAGTGCTCTGTATCAGCAAATTTTTTGATGATTTTGACAGCATCTCGGATAAAATCATCCTTACCGTGGAAAAGTGAGGCATCTTGGTTGATTCGGTAGCTATAGTTTGTCACTTTTTCCAACCAAGCTTCCCCTAAAGGCTGTAACAGAAAATATCCTTCCAATTCTTTCACAGACGACACTTCAGCAGAGAAAAACTGCTCACTTTCTGCCTCAATTTGATCTCGAGAATTTTTTTGCACCTGACGGTAGTATTTCTCCTCTCCCGGGTAAGAAATTTCACGTGGAATTTCCATCTTCTTTTTTTGTTTTTTTATCTTATTTTGTAGAGCAGAGCCGCCTCTTTGAATCTCACCCTCAATATACCATTCCAATTGAATCCGACAGGCTAAGGATTCTTTTTTTATTTCGTCTCGAATCCGAAAGAAACGATCCAAAATAGATTCTTCCTTTTCTTCTTCCACGATCTCTACTGCCGTTTCTCCTGGCATCGGAATCGATCCAACTAGATGTTGCCGACTATATACAGCATCAGACCCCATTTCTTTTGACTTTTTATTTACCTCCACTAAGAAGTCTTTCAGCATTTCTTTTACATATAAAGAATCATGCACTGCTTTTTTATTCTTCCCATCCGAATCATCTTCATCCTCTTCTTCTGATTTTAGTAAAATATTTACTCTTCGCTCCACATCTCGATGGATACTAGATTTAATATTATCCTTATGTGTGGATTGAAACTTAAACCAAGCTTGAGACACCGTCTCTATCGCTTTTCTCGGCTGAGGTTTCTTCAAAATAGGTTGGCCAAATTCTTCTAATTCTGCTATTTTTTCCTGGTAAAATTCTGCCCAACGAGACAGCGTTTTTTTCGATTTTTCTCGTATTTTTTCTTCCATTGGTTTTGTCAGTTTTGTCATTGGCCATCGATCATACCGACTGCCAAAAAAGTACCCCATTGTCTCCCATTGCCCAATACTCTCTCCAACTTTTCTTTCAATCACATCCCCCCATCGTTGAAGATCCAAATGCAAAGCGGTGGACAATCGATCCTCGATCGTTTGAGAATCAAGAAATTTTACATTTCCATAGGACACTCCAAAATGTTTTTCCCATTTACTCGCATCATGCTCCCAATAAGGAATGCCTTTATTGCATTGCGGGCATTGAAAATTTTGCACCGCAAGCATTTTTTCTCGAAATATCTTTTGCAAACAATTTTTACAAATTAAATGCCCACAGGTGGAAATCTTATGTGTAGTTTGTATATTCGGAACTTGCACCAAATCTTGCAATCTTGATATGGTGACGCCTTCGGATTGGATTTGACTCAACGGAACCAAATCCCATTCTACCGATTCTTCGCATGCTACACAGCGGTCCTGTTGTGAAACATAGCGAGAAAAATAGGGAGGAAAAGGATGAAAAGAATTTTCGGTAAACCGTTTTTTTGTCTCTATTTCTGAGAACTCACCTATTCCAGACTCCCCTCCCATAGGTGAGGACGGTATATCTTCTTCTTTTCCTTCGAAGTTAGGTACGACCCCGCCATATTGAGAAACCAGCTCCCTCTTCCATTCTGTACTTCTCTTTTTTCGATCCAGCCATGCTTCTGTTAGATCGGACACATCTCCACGATGCGTGGCATATTCTAGCAATTCTGCAAGGGCTGCATCAATGTACTGTGTCTTACCTCCTTCTATATGAGATAAAATCACCTCTGCCCCACCATTCTCTATCAGAATCTGCCAAAGCTCTTCTACTTCTTTTCGATTATCTCGACCTCGATTATAAAATCTTTGTCCTCTCACTGTGATCGGAATCAAACTCTTTATATGACGTTCGTAACTGGCATATGCATTCTCCAAAAATCCTTCCGATAATCGCATATTTTGCAAAGAAATTTCTTGTCGATTTGAAACCACAGGCAATATGATAGAATCCTGTTTTTGATGCAGGGAAAACTCGGAATAGGGTTTTTTCGTCGTCCAATAGTCCATCTTACGTCGCAATTCCCGCACGTTTTTTTCTTGCAATTTCTTTTCAAATTCTTTTTGTTTGACTAACTGAAGATCTTCAGAAGATAGACTGTATCTCGGCCCGCTTGCGATAATTTCCGCCCAAATTTTCTCTTCCTCTGAAGAAGGAAGATACCAATGCCCCCGCTTTTTTTCTATCCATGATTTATTATAGGCAGTAATAGCTCCATTTTTTATTCCGGCATATTCCTGTTGAATTATTTTTTGTTGCACAACCAAAGAAGCAGGATGTCTTTCTTTTTCTTTTATATATCGCAATTGCATTTTTCGAATGACAAACTGTACCCCATCTATATTTTCTGGGATAATGCTCTCCCACTTTTTTTTCTCTGTTCCAATAAATTCCCAATTTTTTTCAAATTGATCATAAAGAAGCCCAAATGCCATTTTATGTTCGGTTAACTTTGGTTTTTTGTATCGAGAAATAGTATTTTTTGCTTTTTTTACTATGAGTTTAATAGCAGATTTCGGATATTTTTCTGATTCTACTTTCAGCGTTTCTAGATAAAAAGAATGGATAGACTTCCTTTCTATCTCGTCAGATTCTTTCTCCTGTTTCGTTCGATTTTTTTTGGCATTCTTTTCTTCTTTACGCTTTTCCTTTCTTTCTGCCAGCTCCTGTTGTTTTATTTCTGATTTCTCTTTTTCTTGTATCTGCTTTTGTCTACGATTCTCTCTCCATTCCGGTACATGCTGTTGAATATACTTACCCCCCTTCCAAACCCCATATACAGGAAGGGCCACAATCGCGACCGGAATCGCCAAGGCAGTAGCTGCTCCATATGCAATATATTTACCTTTTGACCCAACCCAGCGGGCCCCTCGTCCAAGAGAGGAAAGAAGGTAGGCACGGTATTCTTTGGCTTCCTGTGCAATTTCCGATTGAAGCACCGCAAGAAACTCTTCCGCTTGGCGGCGATCTTCATAATATACAGCCGGGGATACAAGTTTTTCTCCCACTTTTTCCTCTTCTACCTTTACACCAGAGAAAGAGAGAAAATTGACGCGGCGAGAAATATCAGTCTCTTTTAGGCACAGGTATAATTTTGCCCGAATTTTTTTTCTCGTGTCTGAAATGTAGTTACCTTCTCGGGATTTTTTAGCCTGATTTGTTG
>CANIBL010000045.1 GCA_947466225.1 Deltaproteobacteria bacterium | reverse complement strand
GTAAACAACCTGTTTTTATAGAGGGTTTATTAATTACCAGCATAGAGATTGCGCCACTTTCCCCAGCTCTAGCAAGGAGGGGTCTGGGGAAACTGCGCAGCTGGTTCCCCAGTAAAAAAATACTCAAAGTCAAAGAGAGTGCACATAGGCGATCACCACCGTACTATTATCCCGTCCCCCATTCGCATTCGCTTCCCCAATCAAAGCCTCCAACGCCTGCATCAAGTGGGTACCATGCTCCGCCAAAATGGCTTCTATCCGCTCATGGGAGACCATACCAAATAGCCCATCTGTAGCCGTAAGCCAAAGATCCTGGGGCATCAACTCAGAGGTATACAGATCCACCGTGCATGTTGTTTCCATCCCAAGTGCACGCATGAGCGCCTCTTGGGAAATCCGATCATCTATTTGCTCAGGGGAAATCCACCCCTTTGCCAAAAAAGTCTTCACATTGTGATCCTGAGTGATCACCTCGAGGGTGCCCTTGCGGTAGCGATAGGTACGGCTGTCGCCCACATGTGCGATGTGTACCTTACCTCGCACAAACCCCACCACATTCACCGTAGTGGCCATCCCACTATTGCCAGGGTCTGCCTCCCCGGCTTCATAGATCGCGAGATTGGCCTTTTGTACAGCCGCACTCAGCCCCTCTGGCGTAATCTCTTGCCCCTGCAGATGAACGTGGATCTCTCTCACCGCAAGCTGAGAGGCAATTTGTCCCGCCTGTAATCCCCCCACGCCATCAGCCACAATGGCCAACTTTGCCTGAACGTCGATGAGAAACGCATCTTCATTCGTCGAACGTTTTTTTCCAATGTCGCTCTTTCCGACAATTTCTATATTCATATCAATGGGTTTCCTTATATATCGGGTACACAGACCACCCCTCTCCCCTTGAGGTTACCTGCATGTACACCAAGCGCGTATTTCTTTTATGGCTACTTTGGAGCAGCGGTTTTATGCAAGGAGAGGGGCTGTTGACCCTCGATCGCACCTCCTCCGCTGGTACAACGGTTCCTCTATTGTACTCTGCCCTCTTGGGAATGGGAGGGGGTTTTTTCTCTCAGACCACCTCATACGGAGCTCAGCTGCAAGAGGTTCGCGGAGAGGGACAGCTCGGCATTGGATTGCCACGCTTGCAGTGGCACTCGCTTTATCTGGAATGGGACTATGACTATGTACAGCATTGGCTCGCAAAACACGCGATAGAAGCCGATGCAACGGTATTGCAACGAGAGCATCGCATTGCCCCTAGTATTCTCTTCTCTGTTTCCCCTCAGTGGAGCTTGGGTCTCTTTGGATTCTATTCCTGGATCTTGCAAGGCAAAAGATGGTCCCCCGATGGGGACGCTCGCTCTGAGTTGTTTCACAGTCAAGCCCTGTACCCTTGGATCGCCTATGCGTGGCATGACCTCACCCGATCCATATTTTATGGAATTGGGGAAAAATCCCTCAACAGCGAAGACCCCTGGCTGAGCGAGCAAACCTGGGACCTAGCCAAACGACAAGCTAGCGTTGGATTCATGCAAGAGTTCTTCTGGAATACGCACTATCTGGTACTCCAAGTCGAACGACGGTATTTTCGGTGCAATGATTTTTGGCAAGATCGCAAAGAAGACTGGAAAGCTGTATATGCAGAATGGACAAAAAATGCCTTCACCATACCGATTTTGATTGGCTGGGCCAAGCAAACCTATGTATATCCTCGTATTCGGATGCAACAAATTGGGTGGAGGCATTCTCAGCCCACGTACTCCATTCCAACCAGCTCGCACACCACAGGTTCACTCGGCGTTCGGTGGCATTTTTTGCCCGTGTGGTGGATGCAAGGGGAAGTTCGCTCTACCTATGATACCATGACCCAGACGCACAACTGGGCCATGGAGCTCAGTTTGAGTGGGTCCATTGGACGTGCGTTGGAAAAGCGGGCACGACGAGAAAAACTCTTGCACCCCTTCTCTGACACTTTCTAGCAGGAGAATTTTTATGACGTACAAACCAGGTTTACCCAAAGAACATCGTATCTATGTCAACCGCTCCCTCAACTTTGGTTCGATTAAGTTGGTGGGATTTGACATGGATCATACCCTTGCGCCCTATAAAAAAGAAACCTTTGAAAATTTGGCCTTCCGAAAAACCCTCGAGAAATTTATTGAGGCCGGTTATCCACAAGCCCTGTTACAACTAGAGTTTAAACCCAATTTTTTGATCCGCGGTCTTTTGGTAGATCACAAGAATGGAAACTTACTCAAGGTCGATGGTCATAAGTACGTAAAAAAAGCCTACCATGGCTACCGAGAACTCACCAAAGAAGAACGCTACGAACTGTACAACAAACGCAGTTTTCGCGCCCAAGATTTCCTGTCCTTGGATTCCTTTTTTGCCTTGAGTGAAGTGCAGCTCTTTGTAGAAATCGTGGATTTTATGAACCGAAATCCCAATCAAATCCAAAAGACTTTTTTGGAAGTCTACCAAGATTTGCGATGGTTCATCGATCTATGCCACCGAGATGGTAGTATCAAAAATGAAGTACTGAAAGACCCCGGTACCTACATTATACGAGACAAGCATCTACCCACGACCTTGCTTCGCTTGCGAGATGCCGAAAAGTTCCTATTCTTACTCACCAACTCTCGCTACGACTATACCAACGAAATCATGAGTTTTATTCTAAATGATGCCCACGAAGCCTTTTCTCATTGGAAAGAATACTGGGACATGATGATCGTGGGAGCCGGAAAACCTACATTTTTTAGCGGAACTCAGCCTTTTTTTGAGGTAGTAGAAGCCTCCAATTTGCTAAAAATTCACGAAGGCCCGTTTCACCCCAATCGCATTTACCACGGGGGAAATGCTACCCTATTTGAGAAACTCACCGGATATCGAGGTGATGAAATTCTCTATGTGGGAGATCATATTTATGGGGACATCATTCACTCCAAAGGCAGTCTCAACTGGAGGACCTTAGTGGTGATCGAGGAGCTCGAGGAAGAAATCGCAAAACTCGCTAAGTATTCAGATGCATTGGAGGAAATTTATCGACAGATTGCAGAGAAGGAAAAATTGGATGAAGATCTCCAACGACTTCGCTCCAAACTCGCTGCCAACAAACGGCATAGGCTCCATGCAGACAAAGTAAGCAAAGAACCTGAAGCCATAGATGCAGAGCGCCTGCAGCATGAATTCGACGCCAAAATCACCTTGCTAAAAAACCTGGAAATCCATATCAAGGCGCTGACTGCCCAGCGAGAGGCCGGTTTCCACCCTGTATGGGGAGAACTCATGAAGGTGGGATTGGAGCGATCTCGATTTGCTAACCAGCTTGATTCCTATGGATGTTTGTATACGTCCCGCGTCAGCAATATGCGATTTTATAGTCCTTATAAGCGTTTCTTAGCGGCAAAAGAGCAATTGCCGCACGAAGAGGCCTAGCCGACTCCAGCCTCTCGCGATGGGATGATTTTTACTGGGGGCACCATCTGTTTAGGGGGGAAACTATGGAGTTGGTTACCCGGTAAAAGCTAGTCCTTCCATTCAAAGGTCAATCGCTGCTTGTTCTTCTGAACCTGCCCAGCCGGAAATAGCTGGTTATGAAACGAGATATAGACACCTGGCCTTGCAATTTGCGCTGCCATGAATGCCTCGGCCACATTCTGGAAGGCATCAGAGTCATGCATCCCCACCGGCCGCATGGCCCCCGTAAGGACAATGGGCACAGTCAGAGCTGGAATCGCCTCTTGCAAATATTCCGCCGTCACCGCCATGGTATCAGTACCGTGGATGATGACGATAGGGTGTCCATAGATCAGATGGCTTCGCACCTGCCGGGCAATCACAATGCGATCCTCTGGCGTCATGTACAAGGAATCCTTGCACATAATGGGGATTACCTGCAGGTAGGTATAGGGCAGCCGCAAGCGCTTGCACACCTCACGCTCAAGGATGGTATCCCGATTTTCCAGAGAGCCATCACCTTCGTCATAGGTTTTTTCGATGGTACCGCCTGTGGTCAGTACAATAAGGGTACGTGGTTTCATAATTATGATATCCGTTTGGCCTGGGCGAAATTTCCCGTTATATATGTGGTCTCTCGCTACGGCAATGCTTCGACGTAAGGAACGTTCATGTCCCAACCGCTACAAAAACCAGCGCGCTTAAAAGGGTTTCAAGACTTTTTACCTGACAAAATGCAGGTAAAACAACACATGATTGCAACCATCCTCGATGAAAGTCGTAAGGCGGGGTTTCGCCCCATCGATACACCAGCCCTGGAATATACCGAAAGCCTCTTGGGGGTTGGCGGCGAAACCGACAAACAAGTGTTTCGGTTTCTTGACAATGGAGGCCGCGATGTAGCGCTGCGCTTTGACTTGACCGTACCCTTTGCCCGATTTGTCACCGAACACTTCGGCGAACTTACATTCCCATTTAAGCGGGTCCAAGTTGGCCCCGTGTGGCGCGCGGAAAAACCCCAGAAGGGCCGCTACCGCGAATTCTACCAATGCGACTTGGATATTATCGGCGGAGATCCCTTGCTGGCAGATTTGGAAATCCTCCTTTGCTTCCAAAACATCTTGCATCGCTTGAACCTTGGCTCCTTCACCATGGATGTAGGCCATCGCGGTGTCTTGTCTGCTTTGTTGCAAGCGCTCTTGGGACCGGAGGTAAAGCGACAAGAACCCCAGATCCTCATCCTACTCGACAAGCTGGATAAGATTGGTAAAGCGGCCGTGCAAGAATCCCTAGCCGCTCTTGGCTATGACAGTACCCGTACGCACCCTCTCCTTGCCTTGTTGGCACCAGAGGACCAAGAAGAAACCGATCTCGATGCAGTGGCAGAGCTGCTACAGGGCAACGAAGTAGCCTTGGCTCAACTGACCCAGCTACAGACGTTGGGGCGTATGATCCGTCCTTTATTGGGCGCTGAACATACCGGTCTGTTTCGAATCCGTCTTGGTATTGTGCGCGGCCTTGGATACTACACAGGTGTGGTGTTTGAAACCACACTGGCAGCCCATCCAGAGTACGGCTCTATTTGCTCAGGCGGGCGCTATGATCACTTGGCAGAGCGCTTCTCTAAACAACCCCTACCTGGCGTGGGGGCCTCCATCGGCGTAGATCGTTTGCTCGCAGCTTTGATGGAAGAGACTTCGACCGAAACAGAATCTCCCTATGCGGGATTTTTTGTCGCCGTTGCCACAGAAGACGCATACCCCTACGGCTTTCAGCTTCTCCAAACCTTGCGCCAAAAAGGGGCGGTCGCAGAGTGTAGCTTGAAAGCCGGCAAAATTGGGGCCCAGTTCAAATGGGCCCATCGCATGCACTTTCGGTATGTGCTTACCGTGGGAACAGAAGAAGTTACATCGAAAACCCTTCGCCTCCGGGATATGCAAGCGGGGACTGAGGTGGAGCTTTCGCTGACGCACTTCTGGGAGACGCTACCGACATTAGAGTGATACCCCCCATCTGCTTGTGTGATTCGCCAATAGAACACGACTTTTTCTTCAAATCAATCCACAACCCCATGCAAGAAACTGCTCTCGTTGAAGTCAGAGGTTTGGAGATTGTGTTGATGTTATTTCGTACCTATCGAACATCTCTAACACACCCTACGACAACAAATCGAGGCATATGCCCTTCTACAGCGAGCACAAGTCATACGAGAATCACCGATTCAAACATCGGCTCGCCTTCAAAGAAGACTCCAACATTTGAACTCCATCGTGGTAACAATCGCAACTTACCCTGCCCATGAAGGGAATCAAGCGATCCGAAAGCCCTCAGTAGCTATCAAAATACCCATCGCGAAAGCAACAATCCCATTGCAACCGAGACTGTGGTAGCAACCAACCCTGGCACCAAAAAGCTATGATTGATCACATATCGCCCGATACGGGTGGTTTTGGTGGCATCGAACTGCACTGCTGCGATTAGAGTAGGATAGTTGGGTAAAACAAAAAACCCATTCACAGCGGGAAACATGCCAATGAGAGAGGCCGTAGGGAGTCCGAGATGAATCCCCAGTGGCATCAAGGCTCTCACCGTAGCCGCTTGACTGAAAAGCAACATAGAAAACCCAAATAACGCACCAGCAAATAGCCATGGGTATAACAAGACGGTTTCTTGAATGATCTCTCGCAGCTCTTCCTTGTAGTGGGTAAAGAAGCTATCCCCTAACCAAGCAATACCAAAAATGGCAATGACTGCGGTCATCCCCGCTCGAAAAATGGTCATCTCAGAGACTCGCTCCCCACTCACACGAAACATCAGCAAAATCAGGGCTCCCACTGTCAGCATCGACGTCTCGATCAAGGCCGTCATTTTAAGCGGTTCTCCATCCCAGCAAGGGCGCAAGCTGGGAAATGCACCCAGCACCACAATGCACAGGACGGCACTTAGAAAGAGCACAGTAGAACCGCGTGCAGCCAATGTAGGTGCAAGCGGTGCATGAGAGAGTGGATTGAGCTCAAGTCCTTCTAGATCAGGGGCAATGTCTGCCCCCCATCGGCTCATCACCAAGCTGGCACAAAGAATCCCGATCAAAGTCGAAGGAATTGCCACCAGGCAAATGTAAAACAGATCCACACCTAGAGGCGCAGTCATGCTAAGCAAGGCCACTGTAGCTGCAGAGATCGGGCTTGCGGTAATCGCCTGTTGAGAAGCAATCACAGCAACAGAGAGAGGCCGTTCCGGCCGCACACCCGTACGCCTCGCCACTTCTGCAATCACCGGTAAGATCGAGTAGGCAATATGCCCTGTTCCAATCAAGAACGTGAACAAATAGGCCACCAAAGGGCCGTAAAAGGTGATGCGAGAAGGATGTGCACGCAAAAATCGCTCTGAAAGTCCCACGAGGTATTCAATGCCCCCTGCCGCTTGTAACGACGAGGTTGCGGTCACCACAGAAGCGATCATGAGAAGTACATCTACCGGGGGTGCTGTGGGTTCAATGTGAAATCCAAAGGACAAGATCACCAAGCCCAGTCCCCCCATAACCCCAAGCCCAACGCCCCCAAGGCGAGCCCCCAGGAGGATGGAAATGAGCACAACACCGAAGGGAAGTAGAAACATATAAGATCCTTTTTTCTCTGTGAGGTTTTTTTACTATGTTTTTTCACTGGAGGCCTATCACTGGGGAAACTGCCCAGTGATAGGCCTCCAGTGAAAAAACATACTACACCCCCCTGAAGCGCGTCAGCCCCAATCCGATGAAACTAGCAATTTTGTTGGGTTAGCAGAAAATACGTTCCACCCAGACAATTTTTTGGCTCTCTGGTCAACTTTTGCTTTTCTTTTCTCTTAATGCGTCTATACTCGCCCGTCTATGATTCATAGCCTATGCGGCTATATAAAGAAGGAAGGTGCCATGTCACGACAGAGAGAGGAATTTTTAGGTCATCCGAAGGGCCTATATGTTTGCTTCCTAACTGAGCTATGGGAGCGATTTAGTTTTTATGGCATGCGAGCCATCCTCGTCTTGTATATGGTAGCCAAAATCGATGAAGTCAATCCGGGCCTTGGTTGGACCAAAGGCTTTGCCCTTAGCATTTACGGCTGGTACACCATGGCTGTGTATGTGACCGGCCTTCCAGGCGGCTGGATTGCAGACCGCTTTCTTGGACAGAAGAAAACCGTGATGCTCGGAGGTTTGCTGCTTTGCATCGGACACTCTATTCTTGCCATCGACTCCATCACAGCATTTATTGTGGGATTGGTACTGATCACCCTTGGGGTTGGAGGACTCAAATCCAACATCTCCACCATGGTGGGGGGATTGTACCCAGCGGGTGACATTCGCCGTGACAGTGCTTTCACGATCTTCTACATGGGGATCAACCTAGGCGCCCTCATCTCCTCTGTTGTCGTTGGATATGTTGGGGAAACCATTGGCTGGCACTACGGATTTGGGTTGGCTGGTATCGGGATGTTGATTGGACAAGCCGTGTTTTTCTTTGGCCGCAAACACCTTGAAGGTGTGGGCGACTTTGTTCCGCCCCAAAGACAAGCCAACGGCACCCACGCCCATGCGCCTTTGACCAAAATTGAAAAAGACCGAGTTGTGGTGCTCCTACTCGCTTTCTTGATTCAAATCGTATTCTGGGCTGCTTTCGAGCAGGCCGGTGGATTGATGAACCTCTATACCTCTGAAAAAGTCGACCGTATGTTACTGGGATTTGAGATTCCTGCCAGTATCTTCCAGGCAGCCAACCCCCTCTTTATCTTGTTGTTTGGCACCCTTGTGGCCAACTACTGGTTGAACCGAAGAAAGCAACGCAAGCAAGCTTCTTCTATCTACAAGATGGCCATCGGTACCATGATCATGGGAACTGGGTTCTTGCTCATGGATGGCGCTGCGATGCAAGCGGCTTCCAGCGGGAAGGCAGCAGCTGGTTGGATTATCGGCGCTTACTTGCTTCATACCATTGGGGAACTCTGCGCCTCTCCCGTTGTGATGTCTTTCACAACGAAATTGGCCCCGGCAAAATACGCCTCTCTCATGATGGGCGCCTACTTTGCGGTAACCGGTCTAGGCAATAAGCTGGCTGGAATGGCAGGAGAGTTGTCAGAATCTGTAGGTGAAATGGCCATTTTTAGCGGCATTTTTGGATTCTGTATGGTCTTCGGCCTTCTCCTTCTCGCACTCCTAAAAAAGCTCACCGCACTCTCCCATGGGGCGGATGATGATTTGGTAGTCGGGTAGTAGTATACTATCCAAAAAGAGGCGCACTATGACTTTTTGGATACTACTCCCTTGTCTCCTGTTCACTGCCTGTGACACATCTTCCAACACACCGGAAGAAAGCTCGACACACTTCAATCAGATCGGACGCTTACATATTTTGCAAGACGGCACAACGGAGCCACTGTCCACTTTTTCTGAAACAGACATCAACATGGAAATATCCTCTCCAAACGATACCCCACACAACATTACAGTGCCTGCTGCAATGAAACCATTAGAATTGAAACTAAAATAAGAGAGAAAGCCTCGCTATGACCGATTCACCCGCCGCAACCAAAGACAGCAATGGTACTACGTTACAAGATGGTGACTCCGTTAAGCTCATCAAAGACCTCAAGGTAAAAGGCTCTTCCATGACCCTCAAAAGAGGGACTGTGGTAAAGAAAATTCGCCTTACCTCAGAGCCAGAAGAAGTAGACTGCCGCATAGATGGGAGTAGTTTGGTGCTGAAGACATGCTTTTTAGCCAAAGTATAACCACTGGGCACACGCCCCCCTCTATGTTGACCCATTGCCTGCGACCCTCTACGTATGAGGATCTTGTAGGACAAGCGATTTGGTCACCGACCTCTCAGTTGCGACGCATTGTGGAGTCCCAGCGGTTTGTCTCGCTGATTTTTTGGGGCCCCCCTGGCTCTGGAAAAACCAGCTTGGCCCGTCTTATCGGCACAACCACACAGCGCCCTTTTGTGGAGCTTTCAGCTGTCTCTGCTGGGGTAAAAGACATTCGAGCTGCTGTCGAGGCCTCTCAAGCACATCCCACTGGGATGCGCTCCCTGGTTTTTTTGGATGAATTCCATCGCCTGAGTCGCAGCCAACAGGATGTGTTGCTGCCAGCCTTGGAAAAAGGCGACATCCAGATGATCGGCGCCACCACGGAGAACCCCTCCTTTGCGTTAAACCATGCCGTACTCTCCCGAAGCTTGGTGTTTCGCTTTGAAAAGCTCTCCATCGAAGCCCTGTCTCACTTGCTACGACGTGGTGTTGCCCAGTTACAGGTGAGTACACCCACAGTTGATCTCGAAGAAGCGATCTATGAAAAAATCGCTCGATGGAGCGATGGAGATGGTCGAAAGGCCTTGCAGCTCCTCGACACCCTGGTTGCAGCATGCCCCCCTGGACGCATTACCCTCGCACAAGCCGAGTCCCTAGAAGAACGGGTAGTACTACCCTTCGACCGCAAGGGGGACTTTCACTATGACCTTATTTCGGCTCTCATTAAATCCATTCGCGGCAGTCAACCCGATGCCTCTCTCTACTACCTAGCCCGAATTTTGGAGGGAGGAGAAGACCCAACATTTGTGGCCCGTCGATTGGTGATTGCAGCCGCAGAGGACATCGGCATGGCCAGCCCCCAAGCCCTCAACGTAGCCGTATCCGGTGCATCTGCATGCGCTATGTTGGGTATGCCAGAAGCCAGAATCATACTCGCGGAAGTGACGGTATTTCTGGCAACTTGCCCCAAGTCCAATCGAAGCTACATTGGGTACGAAAAAGCCGCGCAAGATGTACGCAAATGGAAGGACCTACCGGTGCCCCCTCAGTTGCGCAACGCCCCCACAGACTTCCTCAAAGCCCAAGGCCATGGAACTGGCTATGTGTATGCTCACGATGATCCTGTAGCCGCGAGCCGTATGACCTACCTGCCCGCGCAATTGCAGGAGTCTCGCTACTACGAAGCCTCTGCCAATGGGTATGAGGGGAAGCTTTGACTGAGATTTTTTTGCGGAAACTGCGCAGCTGGTTCCGCAAAAAAATCCCCTACAAATAATATTCCTGTTCCTTCCCTTCCCAACCATGCTCTCGAATAAATACATCCAGTACGACCTTCTCCTCCATGGACAAGGCAGAAAACCGCACTCCAATTCCCCCTGTTTGTCCTTGTTGCGCAGAGGCCACCCGTACCACAGTTCCCTCTGCCACCAGCGGTGCACGCCCCGGTAAGTAGATCTGAATCTGCACAGGACCCTGCCCCTCTTGCAGCGTCCAAGCTTGCGGCCCTTGTATCGAAGCAAAAAATCCACTATTCGACAGGTTGAGAATCGGCAACCGCATATGGGCCCCCTCAAAGCTAAGCCGCACAGAACCAGGGCGCTCGATCTCCACCCGCTCTGTTTTTCTATGGTGCTTCTTCAATAAAACCCGCATCTGCTCCACAAAGACACTACACGGCAAGGGTTGCTCGATATAGAGCGCCACCCCGGCTCGCAAGACAGCCCCAACCCCTGCAGTCGAAATATGAATCCCTGTCGCCACAAGAGGCAAACTAGGATAAGAGGTTTGGAAATTTTGTATCAATGCCATGGCATCAAAATTGGGAGACTCCAAATTCACCATGGCCAGATCCAATTCCTGGGCAAAATCCTGCAACAACCGTTCGGCTTCTTTCCAATTGGAGGCCAAGTGTACCTTCACCCCCATTTTGCGATATCCTGCATGCTCTAAATGGGTCGCAACGGAGTTATCATCTAGTGCCAAAATGTGAATTGTTGCTTTCCTCATGATCTGCTTCTCCCGTACAATGGTGGCTATTGTTTGCCCCATATTTCGTCTATCGGTGGGTTTGAGCTCTTAAATGGATATAATCTTGTAACAGCAGGTGAACCTTCATGTTTTCTCGTTTTTTTTACCTAACCACTTGTCTGATTTCCGCCTTATATAGCCTCGGTGGATACAGTGCCGTCAGCCCTCAAGCCGGTAGTGAAATCGGGTATAGTACCATCGGCCCTCAAGCCGGCAGTGAAAAGCGCTTTCATATTCTGTTTACCAATGACTGGCAATCCCGCATTGCCGATATCGCCCGCTTGCAGACCCTCCTACTGATGGAGGAACAGCGCGTGCCGCCGGAAGAACCCGTTCTGCGCCTCGATGCTGGTGATTTCACCATGGGGAGCCTCTTTCATACCATCACACGAGAAATCGGGGCCGAACTCCAACTTATGAAGTTTTTGCGTTATGATGCCGTTTGCTTGGGTAACCACGAGTTTGACTTCTATTTACCCGGGCTGGTGCAAATGATCCGCTCTGCTCAACGAGAGGTGGGGACCCTGCCGCCGATTTTGGCCACCAACTTGGTTTTCTCCAATACCAAGGAAGATGCGGATCTACGCAAACTCATGGATGAGGGCGTCTTGCGCCGAGAAGTCATTATAGAGCGAAACGGCATTCGCTTTGGCCTTATGGGCATCATGGGAAAAGGAGCTGGCGAAGTCAATCCGAACAGTCGACCTGTGAGCTTTGCAGATCCAGTACAGACCGCCACTGAATACGCTAAAAAGCTCCGTACCGAACACCATGTGGATTACGTAATCGTGCTTTCTCATAGTGGGGTCTTTTTTTCCAACGGAACCTGGAGTGGAGAGGATGTAGAGTTAGCCAGCAAAGTGCCTGGTATCGATGTTATCGTGGGCGGTCATTCCCATACGGTGCTGTACGAACCCATTTTCGTAAAACATGTTCCCATTTTGCAAGCCGGTGCTGAAATGCATTATATGGGGAAATTTGTTGCCAGAAAAGGCCCACATGCCCATGTGCATGTGGAGAAATATGAGCTCTTTCCTATCGATACCAACACCCCAGGTGACCCATTCGTAGCAGGAAAAGTAACCCAGTATCAGAAAGAAATTGACCGCCTTTTCTTATCCAAAACGCCATACCGATATGAGCAACCCCTGCTCAAAATTCGACATAACTATAGTCGTACTGTCGATGATCCTGTACTGGGCTTTTGGGTCACAGACTCTATGCGAAAGCGGGTACAAGCTGATATTGGATTTACCGGAAATGGCACCATTCGCGATGACTGGCAGATCCACAATGGCGGGATTGAGACTGTAGCGGATCTATTTCAAACCGTACCGCTCGGCGTGGGGGTACTGGATCAAAATCCCGGATATCCATTGGTACGAATGTATTTCACCGGAAAGGAACTTAAGCAAATTCTCGAAATTTTGCTCTTTGCCTATCAGTCTAAGAAAACCATGGATTACTACCCCCGCTTCTCTGGCATCCACTTCTTGTACAACCCATATCGAATGTTCTTGGATCGCATTTTCCGTATCGAGGTGCAAGGCAAAGAAATCGATCCGACGGATACCCAACGGCTCTATAGTATTGCCACAACATCTTATGTAGGGGGATTTTTATGGTTAATCGACCAACTCAGTTTTGGCCTATTCCATGTAGAGCCTAAGGATGTAACGGGAAAACCCATTGTGGACATACGAGAGGCCATCGTAAACAAAAATCCTAGTTCCCACGACATCACAGAAATTAAGGCATGGGAAACTTTTATCGAGTATATGACGAACCTGGGAGAGAAAACGCCTGAAGGCTATACCCTTATTGAAGCATCCCAGGAAGCCAAACGTATCCCCATGGTGGAACAGAGAAGTCTTGATCCCCGAACCCTCTTCCACCACGCCACTTGGATTCAATGGACTGCAGTGGGAAGTAGCCTTCTCCTTCTGGCAAGTTTTCTGGGCATTTTTCTCTCGATGACGCGGAAAATTCGAAAAAAATTATTCCCATAATCCATTGCTTTTTATTCACTGATGTTACCCAGTATTTTTGCTCCCTTCTACTGGGGAGCCTGATCGACTGCTGCTGTAATCCACCTTTGATATTTTCTTTTTCGAAAGTAGGACAAGGCCTTCCAAGGCTCATAGGTAGCGCAAAATTCTTTTTCTTCTGCCCAATTTTTTGCCTTCATTGCAATAAAGTAGGCATTCCATCTTCGAGGAGGATCATCCAAACATGCCAACGGGCCAGGAAGTGCGCGATGAGGCTCTTCTTTCATAAAGACCAAGCGGCTCTGTAGCTGCCTGGCTAGCTTCAGGGAATTTGAAGACTCTGTAGTTGCTTGATCACTCCAGATCTTAAAAAATTGCCAGTCCAATCCGCACTCAAAGGGACCTTTTGCCAAAATCATATATTGCATCTTCGTAGGATGAGGAAAAAAGACAGGAGAGGCATTCTGATTCATATACTCCGCTGCCCATTTCTTCAATTGGGTCATCCGACTCCACCTGCGATACTGGGATTCGGTTGACAGTAAACAGATATGCCACCTGGTCGGCATATCGTTAATATAGACCCTCGCTTCCCGTACATCCTCATGCTCTGGATGCCAAGAAATTTGTCCCAATCGTTTGTTCCTCTCATACTCCTGCAATTCCTGCAGCAGACTGCTCCTTCCATCCAACCAGTAGCCGTTTTGAAGCCCTTCTTCTTTTACCCATATCACCCGTTTACTTATACCTGGGATGGGAGCCTGAGTATCAAAAACAGAACGAATTCCCTTATCGGGCACCACTTGAAATGCCCCCCCTTCAGCCAAAATTTTCATCAGCTGCAAAGCAGTGAAACTGATCCCCCCCAAGGCAATGGGAAGGTGAACCACTCCTGATATTGGAGAAGGGAGCGGCAGCATCTCTGTCATTTGTTGATATTCAGGAGATGAGATTGGATCCACAGGGGTACTTCGCCCTACAGACGTTAAAGTTCTTAGCCGAGCATCGTTTTTTTGTGGAATAGAACGCCGGGCCGGAGCTTTAGGTAATGTAGGTGAAGGTAAGGGAACGTCTTGAACACTCTCCACAAGACTTGATCGGGATAAGGTATTCGAATTGGATCTCGTAGGAGATGGTAGTGGTTGTTGTGTTGTAGGCTGAGAATAGACAACAGGGGAACCAATCTGCCCAGATCGCACATTAGCAGGATAGCGCCATCGCGTAAAGTCAGTCTTCTCTCCACTCCACAGAGGGGAGGCCCATAAGAACAGGAAAAGGCGCAGACTAGTAATATTCATCATCATTATAACCTTCTGATTGATCAGTCCGTTGTCGCTGCCGTGGTAACTGCTGTTGCTGTGGTCCCTTGTCTGCCACCACCGCTGCCAGTGCAGCCTGACGTCGCTCCTGAGGCGATTTGGTACTCACAGCTCCTCGTTCTCGGAAGCAGCAACACATGTAGATAATGCCAACGAGTACCACAGCCAGCGTAATAGCAGATATGACCATCGTAGCCAAATCATACTCCATTTCCCTATCTGAGCCTGAACGGGAAGGCAAAACCAAATCTGCAGTTGTATTTTTTGCACTACTACAATTTTTGGCTAGCGTTTGAGTAAGAGTCGATATATTGCCAGCAAATTGAAACAGAAAATTTTGTATTGAAGTGAAGTTATTTGCCGTATTTTGCTGATTGTAAATTGCAAGCTGCTGGAGAGTGGTAATGTTGGTAGAAAGGGTTTGCTGAAAATTTGCAATGGCATTTACGACCTGCGTATTGCTCACATTCACTGTTTGTAGCAACGAATAGATAGAGGTAAAGTTCCCTCCCAGTGCAACTTGGATATTTTGTACCAAATTGGCAATGCGTATATCGGTTTGATTCACAGACTGAAGAAGACTAAAGACCGACCCAATATTGTTTTGAATAACTTGCAACACTTGGGAATTAGTAAAAAAAGCCTGATTGATAATTTGAATTTCGATATTAGAGGCAGAGAGAATATCTACTGCACACGGGCAAGATGAAGGTGGCGGAGGTGGCGGAGGTGGGTTCGTATAGCCCCCTCGTGCGGTATAAGAAAAAAGAACCAAACAAAATATCGATATCTGCTTCCATGACAAGCCCACAACTACCTCCACAACTTTCAGCCGCAACCGTACGTGGCTTTACTACGCGAAGCAGGGGGTAAAAACAACTGATCTAACAAATGGGTATTGGAGAAAAAATAACTTTGTCTGGGTTTCTTCTTCTTCGAGGCTGATGCCCGACGCCCTACGGCCTGGGCATGACGGACAATGCAGTTCGGTTAAGAAGAAAAGCTTTGCGGGACAAGGGACTTGTTAATTTTTTCTACAAAGGAAAAACAGAGGCTATGGGACGAACCATTTGATTGGAGGGTATTTTTGAATATGACGATAAACAAGAATTTGGGACAATGCCTGAAAAAGCT
>CANIBL010000044.1 GCA_947466225.1 Deltaproteobacteria bacterium | reverse complement strand
TCTGACTTGCCACCACCCATCTGACTTGCCACCACCCATCTGACTTGCCACCACCCATCTGACTTGCCACCACCCATCTGACTTGCCACCACCCATCTGACTTGCCACCACCCATCTGACTTGCCACCGACCTCTTTTTTGCTTCAACATGCCTCCTGAACTATAAAAATACCCCCCCAAATTACTTTGAGGAAAAAAAGTCACCCTATTCCTCCTTGGGTAAGACAAACGTTATTTTTCCTCTCCGGACGACAAAATCACATCGATATAAGACCTAATGGTAAAAAGCCTCCTTCTTTTTTAAAGAAGCGTGTGTTTTCGATCAAAAAAGAGGAAAATAGGGTAGAAATGTGTCTCGAGGAACATAGGGAAAAACGAAGAATGGTGAAAAAGTGAAAGAATTTCAGATAGTTAGCGAGAGTTTAATTGATGCGAACCCAGCCCAGCCGCGCAAAATTTTTTCTGAAGAGGAGCTTGATACGCTGACGGCTAGCGTAAAAAAATATGGTGTTTTGCAGCCATTGGTTGTAGTGCAAAAAGAGGGGACGGAGCGCTTTCTTTTGGTGGCTGGGGAGCGGCGTCTTCGCGCCTGCCGGCGGGCGGGTATAGATCTGGTGCCGGTGGTATTGCGAGATGAAAAGAGCGAAAGAGAAAATCTAATATTGGCTATGATTGAGAACTTGCAACGCGCCAATCTCAATCCCATCGAGGAAGCGTTGGCATATGAGGTGTTGTTAGAAGAGCATGGTTGCAGCCAAGAGGAGCTGGCGCAGCAGATGGGAAAAGACCGCTCCACATTATCCAATTACTTGCGATTACTGCGCTTGCCCTCTGTCGTAAAAATGTCGATTTCACAGGGGCGGGTGAGCATGGCCCATGCAAAACAGCTCTTGGTTTTGCCGGAGGCCAGCGACATAGAGAAGGTACATACTTTGATTCTGGCAAAAGGCTTATCCGTGCGACAAACGCAGCAGCTGGTAGAGAAAATGACAAAAAATCCAGAAAAAAAGTTAGGAACCAGTATCAACAACGATTTGGAATATCTTGCGGATGGGCTTCGAAATTTATTGCGAACCAAGGTAAAAATTTCTGGGGATGGCAAAAGAGGGAAAATTGAGATTGCGTATTTTTCTCCTGTAGAGTTAGAGAGGATTTTTGGAAAATTGATGCCACGCAGGTAAAACGCCTTGTATTTGTCCTCTGTCCGGGTTGTACTTGTCTAAAGGGTCAAGATAAGATATCAAAATTGTCCAGTCTTACCCATTTTCCATAATGAAGGTTGAAAATGGCAGCGTTAAATCTCACCCCTGATTTTACCCTTGTGGCAGGCCAAGCGGTCTTGTTTTTGGGCAATGTCTTTGTGGTTTCCAAACTGTGGGTAGAACCTTATCTCGGGTTGCGAAGGAAGCAGAAAGCCTTTACGGTGGATGTGCAAGCCAAAGCCGAGGTTGCATTGGCAGAGTGCCAGAGCAAGTTGGTAGATCTTGCTCTCCAGGTACAAACAGAACGAGAGGCCCTTCGGCTTTGGTTAGATCAGGAGAAACAAAAGAATCTCCTAGCCGAAAAGGAACAAATCGAGCAGAGCCGTCGTGAGGCAGCTGTGCTGGTAGAGCGCTTTCGAGTAGAGCTTCGGGGTCATCTGCAAGAGGAAAAAAAGGCGATTCCTCGGTTTGTATCTGAACTTTCTCAACAGTGTATGACGGCCGTCTTACGTGGATAGGAAGCGATGCCAATGAGTACGGAAGTAATTTTTTCATTTCTTAACTTTTTCCTTTTTTTGTTTTTGTTGGTTTGGTTTTCTCGAAAGCCGGTGCGAGCTATTTTGGAGAAAAAACGCCTGGCAGTTCAAGTACAGTTGAATGGTGCAATGAGAGCAAAGAAGAGCGCAGCCGAGCTTGGGGCGGAGTTACAGGCAAAAACCCAGGCGCTGGCAGGGGATTTACAGGCTCTTCGCGCTGAGGCAGCGGCCCAGTCTCGTTTTTTTGCAGAGGAAGCCCAAAAAAGAGGGGCCTTACTGTCACAAAAGATCACAGCAGATACGCAGGAAATGATGCAGGCCGAAATTATACGGGCCAAGGCACAGATTCAATCTGAGCTTCTCTCCTTGGTGGAGGGGGCTGTGGTGCAGCAAATACGTGAACATCAGGGAAATATCGAACAAAAAAGGGTGTTTGCCCAGGATATGGAAACGGTCACCCGCTTGCTGGCTGAGGGGAGCTTATGAGACCGGAGTCGATAGCCGCCCGATATGTAAAGGCTTTTTTGCAAAACACCGGTGTGGACCCAGAAAAGACAGCGAAATACGCTGAGACTTTTTTGCTGCTTGAGCGCTTTTTTGTGCAAAAAATAATCAGCCGCTTTTTTCTCTGTCCGGTGGTTCGAGGTCAAGAAAAGCAGGATGTTTTGCAGTTGTTTTTTTCTGAGGCAAAAGTTGAGACGGAAGTGCAACATTTTCTTCTTGCGGTGTTAGGTGCAGATCGAGCCGAAATTATGCCGTTTTTGCATGCAGTATATCAAGAGCAACTGCAGAGGAGACTACAAATTGTTCCCATTCGCATTGTGTCAGCATTCGTTTTAACAGAGGCGGAGAAAGCGGCTTCTGTGGAGCAAGTGCAAAACGCAATGTCGCGAAAAAGTGAAATTTACTTTGAAACAGATGCCGCTATGCTGGGTGGAGTCATTGTTTTTGTAGGGCATGTAAAAGTCGACTTAAGTCTACAAAATAAGATTAAGCAAGTGGTCAACAGCGTTCGAGCTTGAAGGGTTGCTCAAAATGAAGGAACTTAGGGCGGAAGAGATAAGTAGAATTATCAGTGCAAAAATTCAGGGCTACCAATCTCAGACCGAGGTGGAGGAGACGGGAACCGTTTTGTCGGTGGGAGACGGAATCGCTCGTGTATATGGCTTGCAGAATGTAATGGCAGGTGAGTTGGTCGAGTTTTCCTCTGGGGTTCGTGGTGTCGTTTTGAACCTGGAGATGGACAATGTTGGGATTTCTGTATTGGGGAGTTGCTCTCAAATCGAAGAGGGAGACTCTGTTAAACGGTTACAGGAAATCAACTCTGTTCCCTTGGGAGAGGGGCTTTTGGGGCGTGTGGTCGACGCGCTGGGAAATCCTCTCGATGGAAAAGGCCCTCTGGTTTGTACAGAGCGGGGGCCAGTTGAAGTTAAGGCCCCTGGTATTATTTCGCGTAAGTCGGTGCAAGAACCCCTGCAAACGGGTCTTAAGTGTATCGATACGATGACGCCTATTGGTAAGGGGCAGCGAGAGTTGATTATCGGAGATCGGCAAACCGGTAAAACTGCGATTGCAGTGGATACGATTATCAACCAAAAAGGCAAAGACGTTCTTTGCATTTATGTTGCCATCGGCCAAAAAGCCTCAACAGTGGCCCAAATTGTAAGTAGGCTCACATTGGCTGGGGCTATGGAATATACCGTTGTGGTAAGTGCCACAGCGATTGATCCAGCGCCGATGCAATTTTTGGCCCCGTACTCTGGTTGTCGTATGGCAGAGTACTTCCTGTGGAAGGGTCGTCACGTTTGTATTGTGTACGACGATTTGTCAAAGCAGGCTGCGGCGTATCGAGAGCTTTCATTGCTCTTGCGGCGTCCTCCGGGCCGTGAAGCGTTTCCCGGTGACGTATTTTATTTGCACAGTCGTTTTTTAGAGCGTGCGTGTAAGCTAAATGATGCGTTGGGTGGAGGCTCTATCACAGCGTTCCCCATTATTGAAACTCAGGCTGGAGATATCTCCGCCTACATTCCCACCAACGTAATTTCCATTACCGATGGGCAAATCTTCTTGGAGTCGGATCTGTTTTTTAGCGGGATTCGACCTGCTATGAACGCAGGATTGTCTGTTTCTCGGGTGGGGGGCGCCGCTCAGATCCCTGCGATGAAAGCCGTTTCGGGGAAGGTTCGCTTGGAGCTGGCCCAATACAATGAGTTAAAAGCATTTGCCCAGTTTGGCTCTGATTTGGATGAGTCAACACAACGAACGTTGCGACGGGGGCAGGTATTGGTGGAGATTTTGAAGCAGCGTCAGTATGAGCCAATGGATGTTGCATTGCAGGTGGTGATGATTTTCGCTGCCACCAATGGATTTTTGGATGCAACACCCGTGGAAAAAATCGCTTCCTGGGAGGAAGGGGTGTCGCGCAGTTTAATAACGGAAAAAGCGGGGTTATTAGAAAAAATTCGCTCGGGTGGTAAGTTGAAGGATGTGGAAGGAGAGCTGTCGGAGTTTCTCACCGCTTACAACAAAAGGTTTCTTCTCTTATGATGAGCTTGAAGGACACAAAAAGACGAATTAATGGGGTCAAGAATACGCAGAAGATTACGCGTGCAATGAAGATGGTTTCATCGGCAAAATTTGCACGTGCTATTCATGCTTTTACGTATTCCCAGCCATATCGGACTTCTTTTGCTTCCGTTTTGTCTCGTTTATTACAACGCGAAGAGATCACGCACCCGCTCCTGACGGTGCGGGAAGAAAAAAAAAATCTCTGCATTGTGCTTGCGACAGATCGAGGCTTTTGCGGGGGGCTAAACTCCAATTTGCTTAAATTTAGCGCAGCCTTTCTGCGGGATAAAAAAGAGCAAACGTGTACGGTTGAGTTGTGGGGGAAGAAAGCCAAACCCTTCGAAAAAGTGGGCTTGGCAACGGTGGCCAGTCGAGTAGAGAAAGTATTGGAACGCCCTTCTTATGAATTTTGTCTTTCTACCATTCAACGGCTTTCTCGGGCATATGAAGCGGGGGAAATCGATGGAGCCTATATTCTCTATCCTTCCTTTAAGAATGCGGTGGTACAAGAGCCAGCGGTGAAACGTTTTTTTCCTTTTTTGCGAGAGGACTTGCCGGTAGAAAAAGTAGAGACAAGATCTACTGGGCTCATTTTGGAGCCAGATGCAGTGTCGCTTTTCCCCTCCATGGTGGAGAAGTATTTAGCGGTCCAATTGTATCAAATTTTGTTGGAAAGTGCCGTGTCAGAGCATGCGTCGCGCATGGCTGCGATGGACAATGCAACCAACAATGCAGATGAAGTGATTCAGAAGTTGACGCTTAACTATAACCGAGCGCGTCAAGCTGCGATTACCAAAGAACTCATTGAAATCACAAGTGGAGCAGAGGCTCTATAAGGCGAGAGACAGGAGAGGCGACGATGCAAGAGGTGGTGGGAAAAATCGTACAGGTAATGGGTCCCGTAGTGGATGTGGCATTCGAGGGTGGAAAACTGCCTGCCATTTACCATGCGTTAACATTATCGAATCCCTCGATTAATGATCAAAAAGACAATCTGGTGCTCGAGGTTGCCCTCCACTTGGGTGATAATGTGGTGCGCGCCATTGCTATGGATAGTACAGAAGGGCTGCGGCGAGGGCAGTTGGTTACGGATACGGGAGAGCAAATCACCGTCCCAGTTGGAAAGGGTGTGTTGGGCCGCATTTTAAACGTGATTGGAGAGCCCGTAGATGAGCGTGGCCCAGTAGCCTATGACAAACGCTATCCGATCCATCGTGCAGCTCCTGCGTTGACGCAGCTTGATTCTACGTTGGAAATTCTGTCTACGGGGATCAAAGTAATCGATTTGATGGCGCCCTTCTTGAAGGGGGGTAAAATTGGTCTCTTTGGGGGGGCTGGTGTTGGTAAGACTGTGATTATCCAAGAGCTGATTCATAATATTGCCACCCATCACGGGGGCTATTCGGTGTTTGCCGGTGTAGGCGAGCGTACGCGAGAAGGCAACGATCTCTATTTTGAAATGAAAGAATCTGGCGTTTTGGATAAAACTGCCTTGATTTACGGACAAATGAACGAGCCGCCGGGGGCGCGGGCTCGGGTGGCATTGAGTGCGCTCTCTGTCGCGGAGTATTTCCGGGATGAGGAAAATCAGGATGTGTTGTTGTTCGTTGATAACGTGTTTCGATTTACCCAAGCTGGGGCTGAAGTTTCCGCTCTCTTGGGGCGAATACCCTCTGCCGTAGGATATCAGCCTACGTTGGCGTCTGAAATGGGCGAGCTCCAGGAGCGAATTACTTCAACGAAGAACGGCTCTATCACCTCGATTCAAGCCATTTATGTGCCGGCTGATGACTATACCGACCCCGCTCCAGCTACAACATTCTCTCACCTGGATGCCTCTATTGTGTTGGAGCGCTCCATCGCTTCCCTGGGGATTTATCCCGCTGTAGATCCTCTTGCCAGCAGCTCGCGTATTTTGACGGCCACCATTGTAGGGCAAGAGCACTATGATGTTGCCATTGGGGTGCAAAAGGTTATTCAAGGTTACAAAGATCTCAAAGACATCATTGCCATTTTGGGGATGGATGAACTCTCAGAGGATCAAAAACGTACGGTAGCTCGAGCCAGAAAAATTGAACGGTTTTTCAGCCAGCCTTTCTTTGTGGCAGAGCAATTTACAGGCACCCCAGGGGTTTTCTGTGATTTGCAAGATACCATCAGGGGCTTTAAAGAAATTCTCGATGGAAAATGTGATGATATTCCAGAGCAGGCGTTTCTCTACGTTGGCTCAATTGAAGAAGTTCGCAAAAAAGCGGCCCAGCTTAGCAGATAACAGCCTCTTTTCCTTCGTGGGGGATATCCCCCCGACGCTCGCTTCATTCGCTGGGGATGACCGCTCTTGCATAGCCCCCCCGTCTTTTCTCTATAATTTCAGGGATAACAAGTCTTACTACAACGCATCTTTTACCACCGCGCCTTTGGGGAGCAAAAAGATGTTCGGGGCTAGCGTGCGTTCATCGGGTTGGGAAAAATCGAAGGTGGTATGGTTGTTTCCTACAAAATCCAATCGAACTTGGGAGATAAAGTTTTTTTGGACATCGAGCTGCAAAGAGGCGGCTTGAAGGTCGGAGGTTGCATGAGGGGTTAAGATGATTGTGACCAGATGGTTTTCTTTGGTGATACGTTTAAGTGTATATTTTTTAATCAGCTGATCGAAATTAATGACCATGTCGACGACTTCCTGAATTTCTCTTCCGATGGAGCCGCTGATTTTATAGCGGGTAAAAGTCTGTTTCTTGTGAGAAAAGAGTTCACTCCCAGTAAAAATCCACTCTTCTTCTAGGGCTACTGGCTTTTGTGTGGACCATCGAAATTGATTGGGTCGATGAAACGAAGCCATACCTTGGCTTTGCAGGGTGTTTTTACGCAAATCTTTGTAGGTGGTTTGGATAAAAGCTACGGTGAGGTCAGTTCGTCTTTGTAATTTTTCTTGATAATTTTTAAGCTCTTTCTCCAATGAGGCTGGCTGAGATGAAGCTGTAGAGGGCGTATTGGGTGTGGTTTTGGGTGTTTTGCCTGCACCCAATAGACAGAGGGAACAGAAAAAAAGAAGAAAAAAATTCATCGCAAGTCCTTCTCTGATAAAGGTACAAGCCCCTCAACGCGAGGGGCTTGTGGTGAAGAGAATAGGGTAGTGGAGTTTTTTCTTCATCTCAAGAGGGAAAGCACCATTTCTGGCGTATTGTTTGCCTGGGCTTGTACGGCAAGACCCGCTTGGCTCAAGATTTTGGCCTGCATAAAGTGGGCGGTTTCAGAGGCGTAGTCCACATCGACGATGCGGCTGCGAGCTGCGGCTAGGTTTTCAGAGGAGACGTCGATATTGGTAATGGTGCTGTTGAGACGGGCTTGTACAGAGCCCAGAGTGGCTCTGTAGGCAGAGATGGCGTTTACAGAGTTATCCAGGCGTCGCATGAGTTCTTCTGTGCCTGTGGGGCCTAGGTCTTTGGCGCCACCCTCCAAGCTGGAGGGCAGGATCGAGATATTCTCTTCTGTAATCGCTCCCATGGCTGTGCCTAGCTGTTGAAGTTCAGAGAGATCGATCTTCAAGATATCAGGGTCGTGTTTGCCAAATATTTGTCGCGTACCATCGATTTTATCGCCTCGATTGGAAGCCCCGACAAAGATTTGAATGGGTTTTTCGGAGTCTCCGCTTTGCAATACCTTTGTCCCGTTGAATTCGGTGGAATCGACAATGCGGCGAACCTCTTGGCGTAGCTGTTGAAATTCCATATCAAGAAACGATCTTTCTCGGTTCCCCAGTATATCTGATGCCGCTTGAGAGGTAAGCTCTCGCATGCGAATTACCAAGTTGGTCACCTCGTTGAGGCCCCCTTCTGCGGTTTGGATGTAGCTAATGGCATCTGAAGCATTTCGTTTCGCCACATCGAGAGAGCGAGAGCGTGCGCGCATGCGCTCCGATACAGCGAGTCCAGCGGCATCGTCCGCCGCTTTGTTGATGCGAAGACCGGACGCCATATGCTCCATAGACTCGTGCAATTCATCCATGTTTTTGCTAAGTTGATGCTGGGTTTTTAGCGCGGTAATATTGGTTTTAATCGATAATGTCATGGCCTCCTCCTTTCCGTGGATTGCCTAAAATTAGGGTCGCAAAAGAGCCAGCGCCATTTCTGGCAGCTGATTCGATTGAGCCAAGACCGCCATGTTGGATTGTACCAGGATGCGATTTTTGGCTAGTTCCGCCGTTTCCTCTGCAGCGTCTACATCTTTGATGCGGCTTCTGGCTGCATCGAGATTTTCTACTGAGATGGAAAGATTATTTAGGGTTGAGCCCAAGCGGCTTTGTAGCGCCCCCAGGGAGGCTCTTTCATTGGATAATTTCCCCATGGCATTGTCGAGGGTGGTGAGCTTTTCTGCGATGGCGGAGACAGTAGGGCCCTTCTCACCGGCTACCATAGCCCCGATTTCAGAGCCTTTTCCAATCCCAAGATCTTGGGTAGTGAAACGCAATCCTTTCAGATTGAAGGAGAGTGTATCCCGGTTCATTTCGGGAGTAGAGCGATCTGCGCCAACTTGGATGGTGTATTCGGTCGGCGCATCTTTTTCGTTGGGGACAAAGAATTTATTGCCGTTGAATTCCGTTGTGTTGGCAATGCGGTCGATTTCTTCTCCCAATTGGGTATATTCGCGATTTAGGTAACTTCTTTCTCTTTCTCCAATGGTATCTGATGCAGCTTGTACGGTGAGTTCTCGCATACGCACCATAATGTTGCCCATTTCATTCATGGCTCCTTCTGCTGTTTGAAGCATGGAGCTCGCATCTCCGGCATTTCGTTTTGCTTGGTTAAGGCTTCGAATTTTGCCCCGCATGACTTCGGATACAGCCATCCCAGCAGCATCATCTTGCGAACTGTTGATGCGATAGCCAGAGGCCAGTTTTTCCATGCTTTTTGCGAGGGCGGTGCTGTTTTCTTGAAGATGTCGTTGGACGACCAAGCTGTGAACATTGGTCTTAATACGCATTCCCATCATTCTCTCCTTCCGTGAGATCTGAGTTGTAGGTTGCCCTACACATGAAGTTTCCCCATGAAACTTGCAAGAATCCCATCGTGAAATTTGATAAAAACTTAAATTTAATATGATTCATTTTTAAATTTTGATATAAAGCGCTTATAAATAAAAAGGTTGCGAATGCGATGAGTTCGACAGATGCGCTGTGGGCTTCAACACAGAAACAGCTTTCTCATTTTTTTGAGGAAAAGACCAAAATCAGTGTGGCCTGCTCAGGGGGGCTGGACTCAACGGTCCTTTTTCATATTCTTTTCAGTATGATAAAAGACAAGACCCGTCTTTCGATTTGTCACGTGAACTATGGCTTGCGAAAGGACGAAAATCAGCGAGAAGTGGCATTATTGCAGCAACTGTCTGCTACCTATGGTGTTTCCTTCTTTTTACAGACTGTGTCGGAGGAAGAACGGCTGACGCGCAAGGAAAAAAACATCCAAATTTGGGCGCGTCAGGTGCGACATGGGCTTTTTTCGAGGCTCTCAACCGAGGGTTGGGTCCTTGCGCTGGGTCATCATTTGGGTGATGTCGCAGAGAATGTAATATTGCGCTTGGCGCGAGGGACGCGTCCGGTTGGTCTTTTGGGGATGACGGTCTGGAACCCCCCGTATTGGCGACCTTTTCTTTCTGTGCCAAAAGAAACACTTCTTGCTTGGGCGCAGAGCAAGAACCTCCTATATTGGGAGGATAGTAGCAATGCTACAATCGAGTACAGTAGAAATACGATTCGACATCGGGTGCTACCGGTGCTGGAGCAGCTGCACCCGGGTGCAAAGCGGAGGTTGGCTCGATGTGCAGGAGAGATTCGCGATCTGGCTGGCTATGTGCGGGAAGGGTTTCGTCGCGATGGAACGGCTGGGCAAGCTGCACTGGGCCTTGATTTTCTCTCCAAGTTACCGATTGGAGTAGCAAAGGAAGCTGTTGAAGTGTGGCTGCAGGACAAAACGGAGGCGATACCCAGATTGTCGGACGCGTTATATACCGAACTATTTCACTGGATCCAATCGACAAGCCGAAGGGAAACTCGGGTCTGGCAGCGAATGTTATCGACGGAAGCTAGTATTTATATTGAAAACGACTCCCTTTGGTTTCTGTATACCGGGAAGAAATAAAGGAAAAATCTATGTCAGCACAGAAAAAACAAAATCAATCGAAGATATTATTTTTGGTATTGGCCGTCATTGTGATGGTGGGGTTACTGGCCAATATCCTTTCCACCAATCAGGAAACCACCACCGAAGTAAAATTTTCGGAGTTTAAAAAGGAAGTAGAATCTCCAGCCGCTTCTGATGACCAAATTGTAGAGGCGACCTTTCAAGACAATCATCTCATCGGAGTGCGAAAAGACAAAAGCAAGGTGCGCACGTATGTACCGAATGATGAATCTACACGTAAATATTTAGAGAGTAAGGGCGTAACGCTGAATTATATGGAGCCAGAGTCCGACAATTTGCTCAAAAGTATTTTGGTTAATATTGTGCCGATGATTGTGATCTTGGTTTTTATTTTCCTTATCATGCGATCAGCCCAGGTGGGAGGAGGAAAAGCCCTTTCATTTGGAAAGAGTCGAGCTAAGCTTTTGAGTGATAAGCCTAAGATTACTTTTAAAGACATTGCAGGCATTGAAGAGGCCAAGACAGAGTTGCTAGAGATAGTGGAATTTCTTCGAGAACCGAAAAAGTTTACCAAACTGGGGGGGCGCATTCCCAAGGGGGTGTTATTGATTGGCTCACCGGGAACGGGGAAAACCATTTTAGCGAAAGGGGTCGCAGGAGAATCCGGAGTACCCTTCTTTAGTATTTCCGGTTCTGATTTTGTTGAAATGTTTGTAGGGGTGGGCGCGAGTCGAGTACGGGACCTTTTCGAACAGGCTAAAAAGAGTGCGCCCTGTATCGTCTTTATTGATGAAATTGATGCTGTAGGTCGACACCGTGGTGCCGGCATGGGCGGTGGACATGATGAAAGAGAGCAAACGCTTAATCAGCTGTTGGTTGAGATGGATGGGTTTGAGCCAAATGATGGTGTGATTGTGATTGCGGCTACCAACCGAGTGGATGTCTTGGATCCGGCTTTGTTGCGTCCCGGTCGTTTTGATCGTCGGGTTCATGTACCAGCGCCTGATATTAAAGGTCGTCGAGAAATTTTACGCGTGCATACTCGAAAAACGCCTTTGGCTGCCGATGTGGATCTGGCTTTGATCGCGCAAGCAACCCCCGGGTTTACGGGGGCTGATTTGGAGAATTTGATCAATGAGGCTGCGTTGCTGGCTGCAAGATCCAATGCCAAGGAAATTGAAATGAAACACTGTGAGCAAGCCAAAGATAAGGTGCTCATGGGATCAGAACGAAAAAGCATGATCATGACCGAGGCGGATAAAAGGGTTACGGCCTACCATGAGGCAGGCCATGCCTTGGTCGGGCTTTTGACCAAAGCTTGTGATCCAATTCATAAGGTAACCATTATTCCAAGAGGCCATGCCTTGGGAGTGACCGTTATGTTGCCAAGTGAGGATCGTCTCAATCTCTCGAAAGAATATGCCAAAGGCTTTATCGTCTATGCCATGGGTGGACGCGTAGCGGAGGAGCTCCAGTTCCAAAGCATTACTTCCGGTGCCAGCGATGATATTAACAAAGCCACGGATATTGCCAGACGCATGGTCTGCAATTGGGGGATGAGCGAAAAGATGGGGCCGGTTGCCATTGGTAGGAAAGAGGGGGAAGAAGTTTTTATGGGACGGGGGACTGCCTCTCGCGATGTTTTTTCAGAAAAGCTGGCTGAGTCAGTGGATGCAGAAATTCATCGATTTGTGCATGAGGGCTACGAGACTGCCAAGAAGGTGCTGAGCGAGAATCAGGATTTATTACAAGCTCTGGCAGAAGCGCTGTTAATTAAAGAAACCCTCGACTCTAGTGAAATGCAGCGAATTTTGAAGCGAGAAAATATTATTGGGGAAGAAGAGATCGCCGAATATCGAGCCAGGGTTGAAAAAGCCAAAAATTGGCGAAATGATCCATCTGCAGATGAACTAGAAGCGTTGGCACAGAAAGAGGCGCCATCTTCAACTGAAGCGGATCCATTGCCTACAAACAGCTGAATGGAATTGAAATGGGTGGAATCTGGCATTCTTTTACCGGTTGGAGCCTCCTGGATATCCTGCTTTTGTCCATCGTCATTTATCAAATCCTAAAATTGGTAAAGAGAACGCGATCTGCACAAATTATCACAGGCGTTGGCATGGTGGTGGTGGTGGTGCTGGCTTCTTCCGCTTTCCCCTTAATTGCAATCCATTGGCTTTTTCAAAAATTTTACTCTTCTATTCTGCTAATTTTAGTGATCCTCTTTCAAGAAGAAATTCGCCTGGCATTAAGTAAAATTGGAAATCGCCCTGTAAGTCGAGCGGGGAAATCTTCTTCTGCAGCTGATATTGGGATCCATGAAGTCTCCCGTGTCGCTTTTGATTTGGCCAAGAAGCGAATCGGGGCCTTGTTGGTCATGGAGCGAAATATTATTTTGAATCGATATTTGGATGTTGGGATTTCCATCGATAGTAAAATCAGCAAAGAGCTATTGATGGCCATTTTTCATCCGACATCCCCGGTGCATGATGGGGCGGTGGTGATTCAAAAAGGTCGCATTGCAGCTGCAGGCTGTTTTTTGCCCCTAACCAAAACGAAAAATCTGCAACAAGAATATGGTACCCGTCATCGGGCTGCCATTGGCTTGAGTGAAGAAACGGATGCTGTTGTGGTCGTGGTTTCCGAAGAGAAAGGCACCGTGTTATTGGTTATGGATGGGGCGGTGGTGCAGCAAATGGATGCGGACATGCTACAAGTGGCATTGCGTATTGCGCTTTCCTCTTATCAACCAGAAACGAATGAATTGCTACTAGGAGAGGGGCTATGAAACGGATTCTCCCCCTGCTTTTTCAGAATTTTTTTTATAAGCTTTTGGCTCTCGTCCTGGCTTTTTTAATTTGGTTTTTGGTTCAACAAGAAGAGCGAGAGCAGCATCCATATCGGGATACGGAGAGAATAGAGGGAGTAGAGGAATGAGTGGAAAAAAACAAGCTCGAAAGCTATTTGGGACAGATGGCATTCGAGGCAAAGCTAACGAGTACCCCATGCTGCCGGAGCTGATGTTGCGTCTGGGGCAGGCATTAGGTCTATATTTTAAAAAAAATTATAAAAAGCCTCGTATTGCCATTGGAAAAGACACCCGAATCAGTGGCTATATGTTGGAGCAGGCTTTGTCCTCTGGGATTTGTAGTGTGGGGGTCGATACGCTTTTTTTAGGTCCTGTTCCGACACCAGGCATTGCCTATTTGACGCGTGGATTGCGAACCAATGCGGGGATCGTAATTTCCGCTTCTCACAATTCTTTTTCGGATAACGGGGTAAAAATTTTCTCCTCCGACGGATATAAATTACCGGATCAAATTGAGTTAGAAATTGAAGAGATGGTGTTTTCCGGTGTTGATCCCTCCCTTTTATCTCACGGAAATTCGGTAGGTCGAACCAAACGAGTGGAAGATGCGCTGGGGCAATATGCGGTGTTTCTAAAAGAGCAGTTTCCCAAAGAGTTAAGTTTAGATGGGCTTCGCATTGTTTTAGACTGTGCCAATGGGGCTGCATATCGGGTTGGTCCCAAGGTGTTTGAAGAATTGGGCGCAGAGGTTTTTTTGGCTGGGGTTCAACCCAACGGGGCTAACATCAATGATCAATGTGGGGCATTGTACCCACAAAAATTGGCAGAATTGGTCAAGCTTTATAAAGCCAACATTGGGTTTGCTTTTGATGGAGATGCTGACCGCGTGATTGTGGTGGATGAGAAGGGCGAGGTCCTCGATGGAGATGAAATCATGGCCATCTGCGGTCTTAGCTATTTAGAACGGGGATTGCTAAAAGGCAATACAGTGGTCGCCACCATTATGAGTAACATGGGTCTTGATCTTGCGTTAAAAAAGAAGGGCGCTCATTTGATACGCACGCAGGTTGGAGACCGCTACGTTGTAGAGCAAATGCGAAAGGACGGGTATACCTTAGGCGGTGAACAGTCCGGGCATTTGATTTTTCGCGATAGTTCGACGACGGGGGATGGCATTTTAGCTGCACTTAAACTATTGGCTGTGATGCTCGAGAAGGGTCGATCAGCTAGTGAGCTTAAAACATGCATGGAAAAATTCCCTCAAGTTACGCAGAGCGTGGCTGTCAAAACGAAAGTAGCAACTGAAGAGATGCCTGAGGTAGACAAGTTGTTACAGGCTATGGAAAAGAAATTGGGAGACAAAGGACGCGTATTGTTTCGATACTCCGGAACAGAAAGCAAGGCGCGCATTATGTTAGAAGGTCCCCATCAAGATGAGCTGAAGAAAATGGCAGATCATTTTGTTGAGGTGCTACTCGCTTCGGTTGAAAAGTATGGAGAGAGTCAAAAGGTATGAAGCGGCTTTTATGGGAACGAACATTTGATCTGACTGAGTTGAGTGAAGTGGCGAAACAGATTGCCACAGAGATTACGAAACAGACCCGATTTTGTCTCTGGTTACAAGGGAATTTAGGAGCTGGTAAAACGGCACTCACCCGTGAAATTTTCTATGGTATGGGGTTGCCTCGAGAGGAGAGTGTAACCTCTCCCACTTTTACCCTGCTTAATGAGTATGAAATACAAGGCAGATGGTATGCCCATTTGGATTTATATCGATTGTCTGCAATAGAAGAGTTTGATTTGAGTTATCGGGATTTTCAGGGCTACTTTTTAGAGTGGCCAAAAGAGGTTGAAACTGGTGATGCATTGGCAGCGACGCATTTGGTGGAGATCGTGCATACATCGGAGGATTTGCAGGAGCGGCATATTCGTTTCTCTCAAGTTTTTGATTAGATCTGACTCCATGTACATGTTTTTACTGAAGCGGAGGTAAGGAGGGTGTCGATGCGAGCGTTGGGCTTGGGGCTCTTGTTGGTGCTGAGCGGAAATCTTTGTGCGAGTGATAAGAGTGGCAAGGCTCCATTGCCAAAGACAGTCTTTCGTATTCGTTTGCCTGACTGGCTATTGGCTAAAAAATATAAAGACCCAGATGAAGATGAAGATTGGGCGAATGCAATATGGCCCCATGCTCCTGCTGGGCATCAAGAAGGTGCCTGTTCATCTCCACTTCCTCCTCCGGGGCTGGCCAAAGAGCAGCAGCAGCGGGAGGGAGAAATAAAAAATCCCCGACGAAGGAGGGGAGCCCCCCCGAGGTGGCCATCTATTGATCGGCAAGGGGTACTTGAGCGACATCCAAGTGTGAAGAATTTGCTGCTGCAACATCGGGTACATTTATTAGTAGATAAACAAGCCTGTTCTGCCCCGTTGGAGGAGACAGAGAATGAAAAATGATAAAAGATTTTGGGCCTGAAGTAGCTAAGAGTTAATGATTTGACGTCTTATACCAGTATTTAAGCTGTTTAAGAAGATCTTTGTGAGTGCCCCCATTGAAGCGCCATTCACACTCTTTCAAAAACCAGTAGAAATTCTCTGGCTTGATACCGTTGAACCTTCGCAAATGTCTCTTCGCTTGATTCCAAAAATTTTCAATTCCATTGATATGGTTTTGATTGTCAGCGAATAATTTCGAGTGGTTGATCCTGCGATGATGAAACTGACTGATATCGAGTGCATTATACGCCTTGAAGGTGTCAGTATACACGATGCTATCTGGTTCTATTTTCTCTTCAATGATCGGTAATAATGTTTCTGTCTTAGCGTTTGGAATAATGGCTGTATAAACCTTTCCTCCACGCTTCAAAAGGCCAAAAACTGCCACTTTTCCCCCTGCTCCACGACCACGTTTACCTTTGCGAACCCCTCCAAAGTAGCTTTCATCAGCTTCTATTTCTCCCGAAAACTGAAAGCTTGGAAGTTTACTTGCTATGAGCTTCCGCAATCGGAGAAAGAACCTTATAGCAGTATTTGCTTGGACTCCAATGATCTCGGAGGCGGCTCGAGCGGTTGTTCCCGCGACGAAATGCTCAATAAGTTTGCTTTGCTGTCTGGGAGTTATGCGGCTTTTTCGTTCATACATAGGGGCTATTCTAGACCTTTTTTTAGATCTTAGCTACTTCAGCCCCTTTCTTTATAAGGGTAAATTTGGAAAGATGTTCTCTCGTGTTGATTTCCACCTTGAGTTTGACTTGGGTTTGAGTAGCCTCAGTTGAGCCTCCTCCAAAAAACGGACACCCAGTTTAGCTAGAATCTGGTAGAATCCAGGTCCTAAAAGGAGTGTACTGTGTTACGACGTAAATTTACCAAAGAATTCAAAGTAGAAGCCTGCAAATTGGTCC
>CANIBL010000043.1 GCA_947466225.1 Deltaproteobacteria bacterium | reverse complement strand
CGTATGGGCATCTCCCTCGATCGAGGGGGATCCCCGACGCGACCTACGGTCGCTGGGGATGACGGATATTTCCGTTATCGATGTTACCAAAGACTTTCATGGGCTGTCCGAAATTCTTGTTTATCGCCATAACCTGAAAAAGCGTCTAAAAGCTACTTTCGATCAACAGCCAAAATTTGTCCCATAACCAAAAATTACCAAAGCCCTTGTCCCGCAAATCTTTGCTTCTTAACCGAACAGCATTGTCCGTCATGCCCAGGCCGTCTCGGCCGTATGGGCATCTCCCCCGATCGAAGGGGATCACCCCGACGCGACCAAAGGTTGCTGAGGATGACGATGCCACATTACAAAACCGTCTCTAAGACAGCCAAATCCACTCGTTCCCGTCGCCCAGATCGATCCTCGGTCACCTCGAGGGCAATAGGACGGCACTCCGGCAAAATATATTCATGCACCTTTTGGCCCTTTGCATTACGTAACACAATGCGCACTGATTTAAGCGACGTAGGAGAATTCAGGGTATCCTTGGCCCATTCATATAAAGAAGGGTTGGTTACCATGAAGCGTTTTTCCAACCGCAACGTGGAGTATGGCTTCGCAACAGAAGGCGGCAGCATGGGCAACGGCCCTACCTTCTTCAGGTACTGAAAGGTACCATAGTCTACCCCATCCACCACTACGTGAGCTGATATTTCGGGCGGACGATAGAACGCACGCACAGAATCGTAGAAAATCCCAGTCAGCAGGAGCGATATGCCCACGGCGCCGACGAGCCCCATCTGCAACTTTTTTGCGTATCGGTAGGTGTTCACGTGGTTATCTATATCCTGAAAATGGAGGCGTAATGAAACAGGGGACTGAAAAAAATTCTACCACATAAACACGATTGAAATAAAGTTCGGATTCAACTTCTTTGTCGAGCCACCACTTCGATTTCAATCACAGCCTCTCGAGGCAAGCGACTTACTTGTACGGTAGAACGCGCAGGAAAGACAGGACCAAAGTGCTGTGCATAGATTTCATTGACTGGCACGAAATCTCCCAGGTCTGTGAGGAAGATCGTGGTCTTCACTACATCTGCAAATGAAAGCCCAGCCTCATGCAAAATTGCAGCTAGGTTGCGAAAAACTTGGACCGCTTGCGCTTCCACCCCTCCCTCTACCATCTTGCCAGTAAGAGGGTCCAAGCCAAGTTGACCCGATGTATAAAGGAAAGGCGCCGCGAGTATAGCCTGAGAGTAAGGGCCAATGGCAGCAGGGGCTCGCGTCGTTTCAATTTGGGTATTCATATGGGAACCTATTATGCAAATGGATCTTCGGGAATCATCTCATGAATCGAAGGGGGCGTACGAGGATTGCGCAACAGCTTGCCTCGCGTCTGTGCATAGAGCGCTCCATCTCCCAAGGCGATATAGGCCTGAGCCAAATGGAACCCCAGTTGCCAAGGCAAAGGATCCTTTGCGAGCTTCTCCGCTTGCCACACAATAGGCGGTATCTCTCGATAGCGCTCCTGCTCCCCCAAGAGAGCCGTATATTCGATCAAAAAATCTGGATCTCGTTCCCCTTCATGAAAGAACCGAGCCAAGGTTGCTTCCTTTGCCTCTGGCGTCATGTCCGGGTCCACTTGGGTAAGAATGCAAGCACCCATCCAAGAGTGAGCCTTTTCTACATATCCCTGTAACTTCTCCATACCCGGCTCGCGCAAACAATAGCTCACCACTGACTCCCAAATAGGAGCATGAGTAGGACAAGCTGCCAATGCGGTGTCGATCCAAGGTCCCATGGCAGCCCAGTTCTCCTCACAAGACCACATATAAAGAAGGTTGCTGTACGGCGCCGGTTCTGCGGGGTTGTGCCGTTGTGCTTCGCAAAATGCCTGCTCTGCCTCATCCCACATCCCAAGCAACATGGCAGAAAGCCCTCGATACAGCGCCAAATGGGGATTCTCTCGTGAGAGAGCATACACTGCATAGGGAAGATCCATCTGTACCAGTTCTTGCAACACAGCTTCTTCTGGTAACGTAGCGGTAGCATCCAAATAAACCGAAAGGGCATCGGCAAAATCCAATTTCTCTTGGGCGCTGGGAATCGTGCTCTCTCCTATAGCTTCTGACAATCCCACGAAGCGCCGCAGCGCCGGCCCCATTGGATAGTGCTGCCAAGATTGTAAGGAGGGCAAGGCTGCAATCATGGTAACTCCTTCCATTGTAGATGCAGCTCGGAAAGTCCCTGGGGAGATAAAGGACTTGGAGACCCAGTCAAGAGACAAGTGCCCCGCTGGGTCTTAGGAAATGGGATGACATCGCGAATGGCATCGCTGCCAGTCAGAATCATGGCAATACGATCAAGACCCAATGCAATCCCTCCGTGAGGGGGCGCGCCCAAGCGCAAGGCTTTTAACAAGAACCCAAATTTCTGCTCGGTCTCCTCTGGAGTCAAGCCAAGCAAGGCAAATACCCGCGCCTGCAACTCGGGCTGATGAATTCGAATAGAACCACCGCCCAATTCAAACCCGTTGCACACCAAGTCATAGGCCGCCGCATGCACACTACCAGGGTCGGTTTCCAACCGCTCGATATCGCAAAAAGCCGGAGAGGTAAAAGGATGGTGACAAGCCGCCCATCGCTTGCCCTCTTCGTTGTATTCGAAAGCGGGGAAATCTGTGACCCATAAAAACCGCACATCCTCGTGACGCGTGAGGTTCAAGTGCTTTGCCAATGTATTGCGCAAAAGCCCCAATCCCAGCTGCACAGTTTTGCGAAGGCCGGCTGCCACCAGCACAACGTCACCCGGCTTGGCCCCTAGCGCTGTTTGCACCGCTTCAATTTGTGCGGGAGAGAAGAATTTGGCCATGGGAGATTGCCAGCCCTCTGCTTGCACCTTGATCCATCCAAGACCCGCAAGTCCGTTTTGCTTCATCAACTCGGTATATTCATCGAGGCGCTTGCGAGAAAAGAAGGCTTCTTGCTGCGGCACCACGATGGCATTCACAATACCGCCCTGGGAGAGAGCCGATTGAAACACCGCAAACTCCACCTCGTGTACGAGGGCGGAGAGATCCTGGAGCGTTAGGTCAAATCGAGTATCCGGCTTGTCGCTGCCATAGGTATCCATGGCGTACTGATAGGTGATACGCGGGATCGAGGTGATCTTCTCACATCCATAGAACGCATTAACGACCTCTTTCATCACCGCATCGAAAGTTTCGAGCACCATCGGCAAAGTAGCAAAGGAGATCTCACAATCGATCTGGGTAAACTCTGGCTGCCGATCGGCTCGCATGTCCTCATCGCGAAAACACTTCACGATCTGGTAGTAGCGGTCAAACCCACTTACCATCAACAACTGTTTGAAGAGCTGAGGGCTTTGGGGCAGCGCATAGCCGCTGCCGGGGTGCATCCGAGAGGGTACGAGAAACTCCCGGGCCCCCTCCGGTGTGGACTTATATAAATAGGGGGTTTCGAAATCGAGAAACCCATGGGACTCGAGAGACTTTCGAAATAACTGTGCAATGCGAATGCGCTGCAGGATTTTTTCTTTCACAGAGTCACGACGCAGGTCGAGATAGCGATACTGCAACCGAAGGGCATCACTTGCTTCGGTGATATCGGAAATGGCGAAGGGTAATACTTCGCTCTCGCTATATACCTGGATTTCTTCTGCCACGATCTCCACTGCACCTGTGGCCATCTGCGCATTTTGCATTTCACCGGGCCGTAATCGCACCGTACCGCGCACGCCAACGGTAGACTCTTGCCGCACCGACTCCATCTGGTGAAAAAGCGCGCCGTGGGTCTCCGGATTCACCACCACCTGCAGCTTGCCGCTTTGGTCTCGCAGATCCAAAAACAGGAGACCGCCTAGATTGCGGCTCTTGGCAAGCCAGCCGTTTAGGGTCACAGTGCGACCGGCATCTGCGGCAGTTAGAGTTCCACATCGGTGGGTGCGGAGCCACACAGGGCTTGAAGATTGAGGCGTATTCATGGTGCGGAGGCTTTCTGCGAATTCTCGGTTCAAATTGAACGGGTATTATTATAGTCTTAAGGCTCCCATTTCAAACAAGGAATACGGGAAGAGAGAAAATTGTTATCGAGGATGGATCAATGGAGTGCTTCTCTCAAGGGCTATTTGGAGAACTCAAGACCGAGAACCCGGATCTGCAGATCGAATCGATTCCCTCCTCGCTTTTTACCGACGAGGATGTGTGGCACGTAGCAGCGAAAGATTTGCTGCCAGTGGCCCGAAAACTCAAGAGAAGTTACCCCTTTCTGATGGATGTATGCGGCGTCGACTACCCCGATCGCGCAGAACGCTTCGATGCCGTCTACCACTTGGCCCATCCACAGCTAAAGCGACGCCTGCGGCTTAAAGTGCGTGTGGCGGAAAATCAGGAGATCCCTTCCCTTACCCCCATCTATAAAAGCGCGGACTGGTTTGAGCGAGAGGCGTTTGACCTTTTTGGCATCCGATTCCGCGGACATCCCAATTTGACGCGTATTTTGTGCCACCGAGACTTCGTGGGCCATCCCTTGCGCAAAGACTATGACGCAGAAAAGCGCCAATCTCTCACCACCCCCTTGGAGCACTCTTTTGCTGCCGAGCATGAACAGATGAAGCAAGGGATCCATGAGAAGGACTACCTCTCCGACCGCATCTGGATCAACATCGGACCGGCGCACCCTGCCACCCATGGAACTCTGCGTTTCATGGCAATTTTGCAAGGGGAAGTCATCGAGAAGATGGATGTCGAGATCGGCTATCTCCATCGCTGCTTTGAAAAAATGTGCGAGACCCATACCTACAACCAAGTGATTCCGTATACGGATCGCTTGAACTACTGCTCGGCTCCCTTAAATAACAACACCTGGTGTCGCACCATCGAGAAGATGATGGGCATCCAAATCCCGGAACGCGCTCAGGTGATGCGCATCATCTTGGATGAGTTCTCCCGGTGCATCGACCACTTCGTGTGCATCATTACCCAGATCCTAGATTTGGGGGGGATGACCAACTTTTGGCTTGGCATGCGCGCGCGGGAAGCCGTGTACGACCTTTTTGAGAAGCTGTGTGGCGCACGTCTTACTGTATCCCTTTCCCGCGTGGGGGGAATGGGATTTGACCTGCCAGATGGCTGGGTGCAACAGGCGAAGGACACCTGCAAGATCATCTTGGATGCACGCAAAGAAATCGACACCCTGTGCACCAAAAACCGGATCTTCGTGAATCGCATGGTGGGTGTCACCGCCATTTCAGAAGCCGATGCCATCAACTGGGGTTTTACAGGCCCTTGCTTGCGCGCCACCGGCGCAGCCGTGGACCTGCGCAAAGATCAACCCTATGGTGGATACGAAAATTTTGATTTTGATATCCCCGTTGGCTCCACAGGGGATTGTTATGACCGTTATATGGTGCGCATGGAGGAGATCATCCAATCCGTGCGGATTTTAGAGCAAGCATTGAACCAGATCCCCTCTGGGAAGATCCATGTCGATCAACCGGGCATCTCCCTTCCCAGCAAACAAAACGTATACGGCAACATCGAAGGTCTCATGAACCAGTTCATGCACGTGATCTACGATGTACAACCGCCAAAAGGCGAAATCTATCATGCCAGCGAGGGAGCAAACGGAGAGCTCGGCTTCTATGTTGTGAGTGACGGCACCAGCCACCCCTATCGAGTTAAATGCCGTCCCCCTTGTTTTGCCATCTTTCAAGCACTGCCCACGTTGCTCAAGGGGCACATGCTCTCTGATGTAATTGCAGCTTTGGGTACCGTCAATATTGTCGCTGGCGAGTTGGACCGATGAGAAACCGTCGACGTAAAGCCATCTCGTCATCCCCAGCGACCTTGGGTCGCGTCGGGGATCCCCCACGATCGAGGGAGATGCCCATACGGCCGAGGCGGCCTGGGCATGACGGAGTTACTACCATCAGTCTGTTAGAGGAATGAGATCTGTGGATACTTTTGCCCCTGACCTACAAGAAAAAATTCAATCCGAACTTACGCGGTATGAGACCCCTCGTTCTGCGATTTTACCGGTGCTACACCTTATCCAAGACTACTATGAGTGGATCCAACCAGATCATGTGGCGTGGTTAGAGCGAGACTTTGGACTCTCGCGGGTCCATGTACAAGAAGTTGCGACCTTTTACTCCATGTATCGCTTGGAGCCGTGCAAACCCTTTCGCATTTTGTTCTGTGACAACCTGGTTTGTGCCATGATGGGCGCAGAGAAGGTCATGGACAAGATCCGCGATCATATCGGGTCCTTTCCCGAGGGGAAATGCCCCTTTAGTTTGCAAGGGGTGCCGTGCTTGGGCGTCTGCGATGGAGCCCCTGCCATGTTGGTAAATAAAGACCGACATTTGAAGGTAAATCGCGACAATGTGGATGCCATTTTGGCTTCTTATAAGGTGTAAGAATGGAATTCCCAAAGATACTCACGCGATTTGAAAATATTCCCAATAGTCGCGCACTGGCCACCTACGAAAAACATGGGGGCTATGAAGCCGCGCGAAAAGTCCTAGGGCAAAAGCCGGAGGAAGTCATTGCCCTCGTAAAAGACTCTGGACTGCGAGGCCGAGGCGGTGCCGGGTTTCCTACCGGGCTCAAGTGGAGCTTTGTGCCGAAGTCTGCGGATACGGTGTACCTCTTGTGCAACAACGATGAAGGAGAACCGGGTACTTTTAAGGACCGATATATCCTCGAGCTCAGCCCCCATATGTTAATAGAGGGGATGATCATTGCAGCCCATGCCATCGGTGCCAAGAAGGCCTATATCTATACGCGATGCGAGTTCTATGATGAGATTCGCTGGATGAACGAGGCCATCGAGGAGGCCTACAAGGCGGGCTACCTGGGTGCCAACCTCTTGGGCACGAAGCTACATATCGATCTCGACCATTACATCGGAGCTGGCGCCTATATCTGTGGAGAAGAAACCGGACTGATTTCCTCTCTTGAAGGCAAGAAGGGCCAGCCCAAGCTGAAACCCCCCTTCCCCGCTGTATCAGGATATTTGGGCAAGCCCACCATTGTGAACAATACGGAAACTCTCGCAGCAGTTCCCTGGATCATCACCCATGGCGCCGCCGCGTACAAAGCTATGGGTACGGAGAAAAGCCCAGGGACCAAGCTCTTCTGCGTATCAGGCCCGGTCAAGAAACCTGGCGTGTTTGAGCGGCCCTTGGGATATCCCTTGAAGAAGCTCATTTTTGAAGATGCTGGCGGCATGATCGACGGCAAACAGCTCAAAGCGGTGATCCCCGGGGGCGCCTCTGCACCGGTATTGCTCCCAGCCGAAATTGAAACTTTGACTTTGGACTATGAAGCCATTGCAGCTGCAGGGTCTATGCTCGGCTCAGGTGCCGTTATGGTGATTCCGCATGATCAACCCATGATGGAACTCTTGCGCATCTTGGTGAATTTTTTCCATCACGAAAGTTGTGGCCAGTGCACGCCTTGTCGCGAAGGTACGGGGTGGCTTGCCAATATCGTGCAAGGGGTAGAGGAAAAGACTGCGCTGCCGGAAGACATCGAAAAGCTGTACCAAATCGCGCTACATATGGAAGGTCGTACCATTTGCGCGCTCTCGGATGCAGCCGCAATGCCGACCAAGGCCATTACCAAGAAATTTGCGGACGAGTTAAAACAAACGATTTATGCGAATTCCAGGCTCGGGGGATAGATAAGTGGCTGATACGGTAACGTTCCGACTCAACGATAAAAATGTAACCGTGCCCAAAGGCTGGACGGTGATGCAAGCCGCCAAGCAGGAGAAGGTGGACATCCCCCACTTCTGTTGGCACCCCGGACTTTCTGTGGCCGGTGTCTGTCGCTTTTGCATGGTCCATGTGCAAGGGGCTCGCAAACTAGAGATCGCGTGCAATCTTCAAGCCACCGAGGGTATGGTGGTACGCACCGATACCCCTGAGGTAAAAGAGGCACACAAGTGGGGACTGGAGTTTCACCTCATTAATCACCCCTTGGATTGCCCGGTATGCGACCAAGCGGGAGAGTGCGGTCTGCAAGACTTCTATATGGAAGTGGGCAAATACCCGAGCCAGATGACGCGACCCAAGGTCCTAAAACCAAAGGCGGTAGATCTAGGCCCTCGTTTGATCCTTGATACGGAACGATGCATTCTGTGTTCTCGTTGCGTGCGGTTTGAGGAAGAGGTTACGAAAACCAACGCATTGGGGATTTTCGACCGAGGGGACCGAGCCATTATCGGGACCTATGGAGAAGAAAAGATTGCGCACAACTACCAGGAGAACCTGGTGGACATATGCCCCGTGGGCGCCTTTACCTCAAAGAAATTTCGCTTTAAGCAGCGGGTTTGGTTCTTACAAGAAAAGTCCACGATTTGTCCTGGGTGTTCTACGGGCTGCAAGATCCAGGTGCATGCACGCACCGATCGACGCACCTACTATCGTGTGAAGCCACAGACCGACGAAGCGGTAAACGGATTCTGGATGTGCGACAAGGGGCGCGATACCATCACGCACTTGAACCGAGAGTCTCGACTGCCCCAAGCTCAAATGATGATCGAAGGGAAAAAGCAAACGGTACCTGTGCCCCAGGCGTTAAATAGCTTGCAGCGCGCCATTGCGGCAGCTGGTGCGCAACATACCGCACTATTGGTCTCTGCCCATTACACGGTAGAAGAATATCAGGCTTTCTTTGACTATTTCTGCACCCAGCTTGGTGTAAAAACCATCTACCAGTGGCGTGGAGATAAAGAGGACCGAGATGCGTTTGATGGCATCCTCTGGCGTGGAGATGAAAATCCCAATACCGCAGGCCTACTTGCGTCCTTGTCCCAGATTCAAGGGCGCAAGGTCGAGGCACGCAACGAGCTTGTCGCTTGTGTGGCACAAGATCCCAAGGTACTCATTGCACTCTGTCCTGAAGTTCCCTTTACCTCGACCTGGTTCCAAGGGGATTTGGCAAAACTTGAGGGAATTTCCCATGTGTCTCTCTGGACGTGCCGCTACGAAGCGACCGAAGCAGCCGGTATCACCAGCTGGATTCCCATGAAGGGCTTTGCGGAAAAAACTGGGCATTTCCTTAACTACCAAGGGGCAAAACGAGAGCTAGAAGAAGCCTTCCCATCTGCTGCAGCCAGTGCGCTATCTGTAGTAGAAGCGGTGCAACAACTGGCGCTCCCTCAACCATCCGTCACTCTCTAGGAGGCATGTTCCATGGCGATCATACGGGTTCCCCGTCCCCCTCGAGATACCAACGTATTTGCTGCAGCTTGGGGCTATACCACCACCATTTGTACAGGTCTTACGCTGACCCTTACCATTTTCTTTCGACAGCTGTTGAAGCGGGAAAAATCAGAGACCGTGGAGTGGCCTGAGCAACCGGCTACCTATGGCGAACGCTTTAAGGGCAAGCACTTTCTCACGAAGCGAGAAGATGGGCAAGTACGCTGCACGGCATGTTTTCTATGCGCCACTGCATGCCCGGCTCAGTGTATCCACATCGAAGCAGGTCAACATCCAAGTAATGAAATTGAGAAGTTCCCGGTGCGGTTTGAGATCGATATTCTGCGATGTGTCTTTTGTGGGTACTGTGAAGAGGCCTGTCCCGTGGACGCCATTCGACTGGGCCCCGAATATGCCATCGTAGACACCAGCGAGAAGAAATGGGTCTACACCAAAGACTATTTGGCAGATCGACCTGCGCTACAAGGCGGGATTCACTCCATTAAGCCGGAGAATGAGAAGCATACCTCCATCGGGCATGAACCTACGGCTGGAGAAAGAAAATCTCAAGCCCATCATGGGCATTCGTAGAGAATGCTCGTGCCTCTACACAACTACCGTTGAGATCCAGGTACGTCGCCCCTTCTTGTCTGCGCCGCTCCCATGCAATTGGAGAAGACACGCAGCTCAGTCGTGATCTCAGGTGGCACACGTTTCCCATGTTGAGACGGTGGAGGTAGGGCTGCTTTCATGCAGGCATTCGTCGCCTGTTTTGCCGTCTGTAACTGGTGCCAATTGGTAGAAATGGCTTCTCTTGCAGCAGCCAGAGAAGTGTCTGCCTCTACCTGCGTTGCTACCGCAGCGTCTACCGCAGTCATATCCGTTTTGGTAGCAAGCATTGCATCACCGCCTATGTTGGTCGTAGCAACCTGCTGTAGAGCAGCCTGAAAGTCACTCCATTGCCAAGTATCGGTAGGATTTTCCGCAAAATAGGTTGTGCAAAGAGTTTGTAGCTTCGCTTGCTGATCTGTCAGTTGCATGATCAGCGTATCCAAATTTGCTATCAATGTCGTCCAAAGGTAGTAGGGCTTTCCTGTCTCTGTTGAAGTGGAGTTACCCCAGCAGCCTTGTATGAAGACAGGAGACTTTGCCGCCTCAATACAGGCAAGACGACCTTGTGCACGTGCTTTCCAATTCAAATTGGCTTGAGTGACTCTGGCAAAATACTTGCCCAAATCAGGGCAAGTATCCTTTGTGAGGGCAGGATGCTGCCCTCGCACAAAAAATTCGTTCCCAAATCTTGCAACCTCCCTGCCTCTCCTCTCCATTGGGGATCGTGAATCTTCCAACCTTGGTTGCGGTGTAGCATCCGCCAACCCGAGTCCTTCAATAGAGGGATTGGCATCTGTATCTGCCGCCAGGGTATTCAATGCATCGGATGTGGACAAAATGGTGGAAAATTGGGCCAAAAGGAGCGTTGCCGCCGGACTTTCCGCCAGCTCTGCAATCTTCGCATCTGAAGGTGGCGGGAGTTTGGCTAACGCAGCATTGATCGACACTGGGTCGAAATCCATGGGCATCAAAGCTTGACTTTCCACGAATGGCGCAGTCGTAGCGCCGGCATCTGTACCTGGTGAGGTATTCAATCCTTTGGTACAAGCCTGCCCAAAAAATAGAGAGAAAGAAAGTACGAGCCCCAGTTTCATCGTGTAACTCCTTCGTGGTTTATACGTATTATACGCGGTGTCAGAGTTTTTAGTGTGTGGGTGGGGGGGGCTACTGGGGAACCATCAGCGAAAGTTCCCCAGTAATAAAACAAACTGCGAGCTTTTTCTCTACTCTTCATTATCTTCCAAGATGACCTCTTCCCCTTTTGCCGCAGCAGGGCGTACTTCATCTACATGCTCTGTGCCCAGATCTGGTGTAATGGGACGCTCCACCGGTTCCTCTTTGGCAGCTCGTTGGAAAGGTGAGAAGTACCGCAATGGCTGCTTGGTACCATCTTTGGGGTCTAAGGGAATATAGGTCAATCCATTTACGCTGGTATCCACTGCATAGGCATTCTCAAATTTCTCCCCCGTCTTGGATAGGTTGGTAGCACTCCAGGCTTCCCCATCCGCTGCACTTCCCACGCGTAAAATCAACCCACGAGGGAGATCTACGATAACCGGTAACGCAAGCTTGGATGGTGTCACCAGCGGCCACTCTTTGCGAGAAAGCACACTGATATCGAGAGGATCGAGCATACTTTTGTAGTCCTTCTCCTCAATCACCCCTTTGGCAAAGTTTACCCAGGCTGGCAAGGCACCGGCGCTTCCGTAGATTTTCTGACGTCCTCTCTGCATAGGGCGGTTGCGGTCATACCCGACATACGTGGAGATGACCAAGCTGTTGCTGGGGTCCAGCGGTTTTCCCTTCTCCGTGGGGTAGGGAAGAAACCCAGCATAATAGCTGGTCAAGTAATCGTTGGTGGTCCCCGTTTTCCCAAAGGATGGGATGCGAATGGGCTTTGTAGGCAGCTCCCCTGGCGGTTTTCCCGCTGGAGTTTCCCCTAAGTCCACATATAGCTCCCCGCGAGCCCGTCGTCCTGTGCCGTGGGTTACAACCTTTTGCAAAATCTCTCGCATCTGCATCGTGACTTCGGGCTTTACCAACTGAGACTCGCGCGCCTTCGGCTCATACAAGGTATGACCGTGTCGATCCTCAATACGGCGAATGAAGTTAATCTGATTGTCTGGCCCCTTGTCAAAGAAACGATAGACTTTTCCGTTAATAAACGTTTGATACACCTTGGCAATTTCACTCGCGGTTACGGCACTGGTACCGAGCGGAAAGGATAAGACTGGATCTAGCGGGTTATACACGCCACAAGCCCGACTCATGGCCACCACATAACGCAATCCCATCACAATGCGAAAATCATGATGCTGATAGTACCAATACAGTCGGTAGGGATCCTCAACCTTCTTTACCGATGCCACTTTCTCTTGCACCGTGTGTTGCAACTTATCCAAGAGATCAATATCCAAATACCCCGAAATTTTTACGTCGCCCACGGACATATGAGAAGCATGCCCCCCGGTGTTGTCGTCCTTTCCCCAGATGGCGTACACATCGAGCAGGCTTAACGACCGCCCCGTTGTCACATCGAGAGCCGCCGCTACATCAGCACCTTCCTCCTCCAACACCCCAAAATAGCCCAGCTCCGGTTGCTTGCCTGGATTGCCCAATACGCGAAACCGATGGTACAAAGGCCGATTATGCGGTGCGGCAAAAGAGGCCTCAACTCCATGCTCTGCAATACTCTTTTGCAACAGAGCCCAGTCTTGTTTGGCTTGCTCTCGCAGCTTGCGCAATCGCACATAGTTATTTGCCACCAAGGACATACGAATGTCGGCCTCACTTCCTGGCATGCCATGACCTCGTTGACGCATCAAAAGCCTGGCTTCTTCTAGATAGCCATTCCCCCACCACAGTTGTTTGAGGCGTTGCTGCAGGCGCTGATCTCGGGAAAAAACCAGATCCGGTAGTAAATCCCGCTTTGCATTCTCCAACTGATACATCGTGACGCCGTCCTCATCCAAGGATACCCCGGTCTTGCGCGCCACCTGGAAATGAAAATCTCGCGGGAGTTGCCCTGCAGCCGGACTCAACCCCAGCATATCCATCAAAGACTTAAACTGGGTAAAGCTCACCTTATCTAATAAATGGGCTCCGAGGGAGACAGAGGCCAAGTTCTCCGACATGGTACCGGACCACAGCATAGAGGTGGTATCAAAGGGAGATTTATGATCTGGGCGCGGAAAATACAGCGTACCCTGATAAGGAAAAATTTGGCGAAAGTTTTCCACCCGATCTAAAACCGACCAGCCCAGTTGTAATGCGGCAAAGTACACCAGGGATTTGGCCACAGATCCTGGTTGTCGACGCGCATACATGGCGCGGTTAAAGCCCACGGTGTCAAAACCGGAAATCACCGCGCGCACTTCGCCTTTATCCAGGGCGATCAACCCGCCACTGATTTCGGGGCGTTTTTGCATCTCCACCACGGCTTCGTGCTTCGCAGCATCATAGCTTTGAATCTCTACAAACAGCACATTCCCCACATGCAGCTTGGTCTTCAACTCATTGAGGTAAAATTCAGTCCCTTTGCCTGTGGGCAAATCCAGCAATTTGGCGTACCGCACCAAAGAGTCATAGGGAATCACACCAGTAGGAACCCCAAAGTTCAAACGGATCTGAAACTCCTTGTTGGGCAGGGGTTCAATAGCCTCAATTTTCCCAAAGGCAAAGGTATCAACTTCCAATCCCCGAAGCGGATGATACAGAGTGGGATTTTCAGCAGCCAACCCTTTGAGAATGGTATCCAAACGAGAGAGGTTCTTACGTACCGCTGCCTGTGCACGTTTTTGCAACCCAGCATCGATGGTGGTATAGACTTTGTAGCCCGCAATGTTTAGATCTTCTGGCTTTTTCAAGCCCAATGCTTCTAAGACTTCTGCTTTTTCTAGCTGTTCACGAACCAACTCCACAAGCGAGACTTCTGCCGTGCGAAACTCCCCCTTGTCAAAGGGTACCGCCGTTGCCAATGCCTCTCGATACTCTGCCTCTGGCACCCACCCTTGTTCATACATCTTGTCGAGTACGTAGTTCTTCCGTTGGTTGGCAAAGGTGCGGGCGCGCTCTTGGTCTTCTTTTGTGTACTTGATAAAGGGGTTGTACTTACCAGGGCCCTTTACAGAGCCCGCAATGAAAGCCGACTCCACCAAGTTAAGCTCTTTAATGTCCTTATTGAAATAGTAGCGTGCCGCAATCTCGGAGCCATGACCATTTCCCGCAACATGGAACTGGTTGAGGTAAAACTCTAGAATCTCTCGTTTGGAGTAGAGACGCTCCATCTGCATGGACTTGATCATCTCCCGATATTTTCGAGAAAAGCTCATCTCCCAATCGGACATGAGGTTCTTCACCGTTTGTTGGGTGATGGAAGAGCCGCCCCGACGAAAGCGCCCCCCTCGTAAGACCCCTTCAACAAAGGCCTTGAAGATTGAAGTAGGGTCAATCCCAACGTGGTGATAGAAGTTTTTATCCTCCGCTGCTACCACCGCATTAATCAAGGAAGTCGGCACCTCATCGATGGAAACATACCGACGATGCTGCGATTCAAAGATACTTCCGATGCGGCTTTTTTCATCCAAGTAGAAGAGACTGGTCTCTTCATTGATCTTCGTCATGATTGCGGTTTTTTGCAGCTCCGAGGCATCTCCATAGAAGACCTGCCACGCCACAAATCCCAGAATGCCTGCCCCCAGCAAGACACCCAAGAGGATCGAGCCCCCAATCAATCGCACCACCCATCGAACCATTGTGCGCAATGCGCTCATGCTCAACCCCTATCTCTCCTGCCGTACGCGTTGTGTGATATCCTAGTGGAATCAATCCCGATCATGCAACAGGCATTTACACGCTGCTGGGCGCCCCCCAGCGTCGTTGCCTAACATGCCTTTTTACGATGGAGGGTACCATGAGCGCTGTTGGGTATTTTGTACGTGGGATCGGTCTCCTACTCTGCCTCTTTCACTGCCCCTTTTCCCTGTATTCTGCTGATTCCTTTGACTTCTCCACCGTGGCGGAAAAATCCCTCTCTGGGGTGGTCAACATTCGAACCAAGCTAAATGGCAAAAGAGAGCCCCTGGATGCGCATCAATTGTACCTCAACGGACAGGTGACCCAAGATGTGGTCTCTAACTCCCTGGGCACTGGCATCGTCTATGACAAAATCATGCATATCGTGACCAACTACCATGTCATCCAAAATGCCAAGCAAATCTTCGTGTTATTTGTGAACTCCAAGAAAATGGTACAGGCTAAGCTCATCGGCATCGATCGAGTTACAGATTTGGCGCTGCTACGCGTTCCACCCACTACGGATGGAGATCCCATGACCTTTGGCAACAGCGATATGGTCAAGATTGGGGAAGACTTGTTGGCCATCGGAAACCCCTTTGGCTACTCCCATACGGTAACCAAAGGCATCCTTTCGGCAAAAGGGCGCGTCATTGGTACGGGCCCCTATGACAACTGGCTGCAAACCGATGCCCTTATTTATCCCGGCAACTCGGGAGGGCCTTTGGTGGATAAGCGAGGACGTGTGATCGGACTGAATACGAAGGTAAGTCGTCAAGCGGTGGGCATTGGGTTTGCGATTCCAAGCAGTCTGGTGCGAGAGGTAGTCGAGGATCTTAAACGCTATGGCAAAGTTATTCGCCCTTGGCTGGGGATTACGGGCAAGGATATTTTATCCCTCGATGAAGTAGCGGCCCCAAGTGGAGTTCCCGCTACCTCAGGCGTGATCGTATCCAACCTCATTATTGAAGGCCCAGCCTACAAAGCCGGGCTCCAAATCGGGGATATCATCACCGGCATCGATACCACCCCCATTCTCAACAAGAACGATCTCTCTACATGTCTCTATACAAAGGAGCCCAAGCACAAAGCTGCCGTTCAAATCTTTCGCAGAGAGAAGGGAAAAATCACCCTCACGTTTGAACTGGGGGAAATCCCCAAAAACCAAGAGGTACCCAAAGAGGATGATTTATTTTGATCGTCATCTTATCGTTTTCACCCACTCTCTTGGCATGTGACTATTTCTCTGCTGCCGTATGCATAGTTATGAATGAAGACTTCATCTCTTAAATGCATAAGAACTCCAGTTCCTCCAATGCCATTGGCTCTAGATGTGCACATTCTTCCTTTTTCACCCACCTTCAACGAAAGCCACTTTGGGCACACAGCGGCCGCTACTGTTACAAGTAGGCTCTATCTGCTATTGCTCAACTAACGCCAAAGATAACATGGAAAGGCGTTGTCTTTACTCTTCTTTCAATTCTACCGACCGAGATAAGCCAAGAACCCTCTCGCGAATGTCACCTGCCTTATACAGATCCAAAGAGTATGGACTCATAAAATCCACAGTAGGTAGTGGAATAGGGGATGCATTATGTCAGACTTTCCACCATCCAAATATTATAATTTCAAGCGATCGTACCTAGACATCCGATTTCTTTACTTCCTTCCTTTTTTCTTCTATATACCCTTCTGATTCTTTCCACTGCGAATAAAGGGCCGTTCCTATGTTGATTCAACGTATGCTTTTTTGGGTAGCCTTCACCCTATTCTCTCTACCCAGCTATTCTGCGCAAAAGCTATTACTGCCTTTGCTAGATGGCGGTGCGTTATCACGAGTCAAGCTGAGCTCTTTAAAGGAGGCGTTGGAACCGGATACCTTGACCCAACGTGGAGAAAATCGCTTTTACCTATTTTCTTTCCATACCCCTACGTCCGATTTTCCCAGTATGAAGTTTCACTTTAGCAGATATCAAAAACGCATCGAAGATTTGAACGGATTTGCTGCAGAACGAGCCGCACGACAAGCAGCAGCATCCAAAATTGCGCATGCTGATCTAGAGGCTAAACCCAAACGCAGAAGACCAAGCATAGGGGCTCCCCCCCCCCTTTCCTGTGGTTCTGCTGACTATTTCTTGGGAAAAGCCTATCTAAAACACGCGTTTGATCAAGTCGAAGGCCATTTGGTGCTGCAAGTCACCTTTCAACAAGGAAGAAACTACTTAACCGGAATCGGCACCCTCCATCCTTTTCATATCTGGGTAGAAAATTTTGCTTGGGGTTCCACACAAAAACCTTTCCTTTCAAAAGAGAGAAGAGAAGTAGAAGACTGGCTGCGCAATGACCTACCTCCGCCAGAAAAAACCTTTGAAAAATTCCGTATCAATAAAACAGACGTGCTAGTACCTAAAACCACGTACCATGCTTTGGGAGAAGTTGGTGTACTCTCTGCAATTGGCGGCGGATCTACTATTTTGGATCACTTAGAGTGTCAAGCAGTAAAAGAAGAATACACCGGCATTATTATCTCCTCTCTGAAAACCGCAGTTGGTTTCTACCAGCATAAAAAATATCTTCCCATTGTCTCTCCCAGCGCCTGCCATTTGCTACGCGATACAACGGAAGCCCAAGTGGTGCCCTACTATTGCCATCCAATCTCCAGCCGAGAATTCGTAACGTGCACAGATGCATCTACATTTTTGGCAAAAAAACTACCCCTACAACCCCTGATGTTGTCACAAGCAGAAAAAGAGGAAGAACCAGTTTCTCCTCGCTTGCGTAAGAAACCCAGATCAACAAAGGGAAATGTTCGATAAAGGTACCAAAGTCTAAAACGAGAAAAATGCATATTTTGACTATTTAGCTTTTTTCTGGAAGAGGTACTCGATAAGTATGTGCATATCTACCAAGCTTGTGTACGTAAGGCAAAGAAGGGGGATAAGAAAACGGCCTGGCAACCCATTCAGATTGCGGTTTAATAAGAAAAGAGAACGTAGACAGAAACCGTCATGTTCTCTATATATTGCAAACT
>CANIBL010000042.1 GCA_947466225.1 Deltaproteobacteria bacterium | reverse complement strand
CCCCCTCGATCGGGGGAGATGCCCATACGGCCGAGGCGGCCTGGGCATGACGGAAAAGCGCGCTATTTTCCACTCGTATTTACATAGAACGTCATCCCCAGCGAACGAATGTGCGCTACCCGTCATCCCCAGCGAACGAAGGTGCGCTCCCCGTCATCCCCAGCGAACGAAGGTGCGCTCCCCGTCATCCCCAGCGAACGAAGTGAGCGTCGGGGATCCCCAGCGATCGGGGGAGATGCCCATACGGCCGAGGCGGCCTGGGCATGACGGAAAAGCTACTGCGCCTCGCTGCTGAGGAATGCCACCACATCGGCTTGCTGCGCTTGATAGGCAGCCCGGTTTTTGTAGAAGGTGTTGCTCAACCCATTGAACTTGTCAATAAACACTTGCTCCGGTGTCTCTGCAAGCTGCGAGGCTTCCACAGCACCAGCGATAGCAATGGCAGCACCTGCAACGAGGAGGGCGAGACCAGCAATCCCTGTAACATTCCAAGATCTTTTTGGGGAAGTGGGCTTCGGGCTTGGTGTTGTAATCGCCGTTGCGATCTTGATACGACCCGGCTTTGACATCTCATTAGTGACTTTCGCTTCCTCTACTTTTATCTCACCTTCCAGCCTCTCAACCTGCTGTCTTCTCGCTTCCCAACTATCGGTAACTGAGAGCTCTGACGTTTTGATAGCAGTTAGCTCACTCTTCAAAGAAGTTATTTTTTTCTGCGCGGCTTGCAACTGCGAAGATCCCTGTGGAGCAGACGGCGTGAATGAGGCCTGCTGCGCCGGTGGGCTGCTTGATAGTTGTGCCGCCCCCATTTTAAATATGCCATTTCTGGCTACAACAAACCCTCCTACAATCGCAACCACCCCCCCAACAGAAAGCAAGATTTGACATTTCGTCTTACAACCCTGTTTCTCCCCAGAGCTCCCCCCGCCTGTAGCCACACTCCCGGTAGAAAATGGAGTTGTAGAAAGACTCGAGAGCCCATTCTGCGTTGTTACCACATACAGCGTATACGACGTGTCTGCAGATAACGTAGTGGGCGCACTCACACTCTCCGTTGTATCTGCGCTCATCAGCGTACCTGCAACACACCCAGAAGGAGTTGCTGCAAAGTCTGTAACTGATAACGTACTGGAAGTACAAAACCACGCGTTATAAGTAAGACCTACTCCCGTCGACCACGTCCAGGTGTTTGCCGTACTAGATGTTGTTACGATAGCCGCTGGAGGCGGTGCTGACGGTGCATTTACACCAGGCACAACCGTGGTGGAAAGATTGAATTCACCATCCTTTGATATACGTACATAGAGCGTATACGTTGTATCTGTCGGTAAATCACTAGGGAGCGTCACGCTCTCGGTTGTACCTTGACTGGTAAGCGCACCTCCCACACATCCAGATACAGCGGGAAAATTCGTCGTGATTGGTAGTGAAGCATCCGTACAAAACCAAGCTTGGTACGCGCATCCTGGGCTGGTATTCCATGTCCAAGTATTTGCCGTGGTGCCAGTAGGGGTAACCACTGGCGCATCCGGCACTATTTCCCCCCCTGCAGCAGGTACTGAGGTAGTAGCAAGAGAAGAGACCCCATTCTGGGTTGCAAGCACATAGAGCGTAAACGCTGTACCAGTTGGTAACGCGCTAGAAGGGGTTACGCTCTCTGTTGTATCTTGGCTCGTGAGTGTCCCCGCTACACATCCAGCGGTATTGGCAAAATCTGTGGTCAGCAGAAGCGAATCTGACGGACAAAACCAGGCAGTATAGCTAATGCTTGTATCAGCTGTGTCTATAGGCCACGTCCAGGTATTGGGTGCACTAGCCGCTGTCAGTACAGGTGGCACCATTTGTTCCCCCGATTGTGAGGGATCCCCGACGCTCCCTCCGGGCGCTGGGGATGACGAGTTGCTCCCTCCGGTTCCTGGGGATGACGAGTTGCTCCCCCCGGGCGCTGGGGGTGACGAGTTGCTCCCTCCGGTCCCTGGGGATGTAGAAGCAAGGACACTATCAACTTGTCCATTGCTTACACAACTAGAGGTGCCTGCAAGAGACAACCCTTTGCTTGCGACATTTTTTTGTGCCCCTGCCAAGGCTTGATCCAAGTAGTCACTGTTTGCAATGGCAAACACATCTTCTCGCATGCGCACAAAACTCGACACCATCTGGGAAAACTGGGTGCTTTTGGTGGGATCCTGCGCATCATATGCGTTCAATGCATCCATGACGGCATATAGACTCTGATTCATAGCGAGTTCAGATTGTTTTAGCTTGGCCAACTTACCCGCTAATGTGGTATTGGGAATTTCTCTCGGAAGAAAAACGATGGACGTATTTTGTGCGCTTTTATAGGAAGGCCCACAGTAGAAATCATCAGAGGCAAAAGGGAGACGGATCTTGACCCCATTGCCTTTTGTTCCGGCTTGAATGCGGTCTGTACGCACGCAGCTTCGAATCTCGATGGTGTATGGCTTGGAGCTTGACGGTAAACTGTACTCATATGCCGCCTTTGATCCAGCTGGACGCGTCACATCCGTGTCATCGAGCAGCATAAGCCCAGGAAAGCATTGTGACGCAGTGGGATTACAAGCATTGTAATAGAGCGTATCCCCCGGTTGATTTGGATCCATTTGGGCGGAAAATTTGGATACGTACAGTTTGCCCTGTGTATCGATCCGCTCCAAACTCGCAGAGGCAGCCGCAACTTTTAGCTTACCTGGGTCTACAGACGGTCTTGGATCAACCAAAAACGTGGCACAAGCATTGGGAGATAAGGCGTTGCTTTTGGTCGGCGCCATCGGCGGGCCATCCGAATCATCGGAGCGCCGATGCCGACAGGAAAAAAAAAGCAGGGTAAAAAAACAGACTACTACGGACACACGTTTCATACGCAGGTTCCTCCCAATCTTTTACGTTATTCTATGATAGTTCCCCCTATTATACCTGTTTTGCGCGGAAGTAGTCATAGGCCTCGTTCAGCCGTGTAGCAATCTCTTTTGCGACAGCTTGTTTATCAGGAGAGGCCATTGCATATCGATCAGGATGGTACCGACGCAACAAGGTGCGATATTGTCGTTTGATTTCCTCGAAGGAAGCCCCCATTGGAAGCTCTAAGTTGGCGTAGTATATGGCTTCCTGTGAGCTTGAGGCAGGACAGGACGCCGGTGGCGCGTCTTCTATCGGCGTTTCCCAGGTGGGAATATCCGTAGGGAAAAGCACCTCTCGTATCGGAAAATGAGCGCGGGCAATTTTTCCCACACGATCGAGCCACGTTTTCATGACAGACAAGTTCCTGGATTTTTTATAATGAGATGCCGCAGTTGATTCTCTCGCTCCAACCACGCTTTCGCATCTTCCACTTCTACGCCACATTCCGCCAACACAGCTTCTAATACTTTTTGCCGCCGCGCCATATGCACCGCCCGAATTCCGAGAGGCCCATGAGCCACAGGAATGGGTTTGCCCCTATAGAGGCTCTCCATATCGCCCAACAACCGCAAGGTAAACTCCAGCTGGCGTGCAATTAAGGTTGCCTTGTCTCGTTGGAAGAAAAAATGCCCCAACAGCGGGTCTTCAAACAGTCGATCATAGAGTCGCTCGATAACCTGTTGTATGCGAGGCTTGCCAATTTTTTCGTAGAGTTGCATGGTAAGGAATCTTTCTATATGAAATCGTCATCCCCAGCGACCAAGGGGCGCGTCGGGGATCCAGTACTAAACCCGTCATCCCCAGCGACCAAAGGTCGCGTCGGGGATCCAGTAATAAACCCGTCATCCCCAGCGACCAAAGGTCGCGTCGGGGATCCCCCTCGATGAAGGATCGTACGATGGCAACTCGCAATGAAACCGACAGCATGGGCGTTGTTGAAGTGGACACCCAGGTCTACTGGGGCGCTCAAACTCAGCGTTCCCTTGAAAACTTTAAAATCGGGGGCCACCGGTTCACCCGCCCCATGATTCATGCCATGGGTATCGTGAAAAAAGCCTGCGCCCACGTAAACCAAGATCTGGGTAAACTCGATGCAACCAAGACGGATCTTATCTCTCGCGCATGCGATGAGGTGATCGAGGGTCGTCTCGATGCCCACTTTCCTCTCGTGGTTTGGCAAACAGGATCCGGCACGCAAACCAATATGAATGCCAATGAAGTAATTTCCAACCGCGCCATTGAGCTTGCCGGGGGCATCCTCGGCAGCAAATCCCCGATCCACCCGAATGATGATGTAAACAAATCCCAGTCATCCAATGACACATTTCCCACTTTTATGCATGTAGCCACGATTTGCGAATTGGAAGCGACCTTCTTTCCCGCCGTAGAAGCCTTGGAAAAAACCCTCTGGGCCAAATCAGAGGCCTTCGCTTCCATTGTTAAAATCGGGCGCACCCATCTTATGGATGCCACGCCCCTCACCCTGGGGCAAGAGATAAGCGGCTATGCCGCCCAGATCCAGTTTGGAAAAGAAGCTGTGCGCAACGTCATGGAGGGGGTCTACGCCCTTGCCTTGGGTGGTACCGCCGTTGGCACCGGACTCAATACGCATCCTGAATATGCCGTTCGCGTGGCGAAGAAAATTGCGGCACTCACCGGATATCCTTTTGTTTCTGCGCCGAATAAATTCGCCGCGCTTGCGGGCCATGATGCGCTGGTGCTCTTGAGCGGCGCCTTGCGTACCTTTGCCACGGCTTGCATGAAGATTGCCAACGATTTTCGTTTGCTGGCCAGTGGACCGCGAAGTGGGCTTGGCGAACTTCGGCTGCCAGAAAATGAACCCGGTAGTTCCATCATGCCCGGCAAGGTCAACCCCACCCAGTGTGAATCTCTGACCATGGTGGTAGCCCAAGTCTTGGGGAATGATATGACCGTGGCCTTTGCTGGAAGCCAAGGACATTTGGAACTCAATGTATTTAAGCCGGTGATCATTCACAATGTATTGGAATCCATTCGCTTGCTCGCAGAAGGCTGTCAAAGCTTTACCGAACACTGTGTAAGCGGCATGGAGCCCGATCGTAAGAATATCGACGCCCACTTGCGCAACTCCCTCATGTTGGTCACAGCGTTAAATCCCGTGATTGGGTATGACAAGGCTGCAAGTATCGCAAAGAAGGCCTGGAAAGAAGATTTGACGTTGAAAGAAGCAGCGGTGGCCTTGGGATTCCTTACAGAAGCAGAGTTTGATCTGCATGTGAATCCGTTGGAGATGACACATCCTTGATTTTTATGCGAACCAGCTTTTTCTGATTCTCGGAACCAGCTGCGCAGTTTCCGAACCTCCTTGCTGCAGGGGGTGGAGAGAGGAGAAGTTTTCGTCATCCCCAGCGAACATCGTTCGCGTCGGGGATCCCCTTCGATCAGGGGAGATGCCCATACGGCCGAGGCGGCCTGGGCATGACGGGGGAGGGTAACACAGCTTGTTGTGAATCCAACCTGCGATTTTGATGGGAGGATTCGATCGTCGCGCCGGCCTTGGTTTTATCTCCGATTTTTCTCGCTATATCCTCTCTCCAGCCCCTAGCAAGGAGGTTTGGAAACTGCGCAGCTGGTTCCAAAAAAAAAGCCCCGAGTATCAAAAAACAGCTTGTTGTGACAAGCCCTTCTCCAAACACTCCATATAGGTCGACTCCGAAATTTCAACAGCACCCAAACTATGAAGATGCGTCGTCATAAATTGGCATTCCAGCAATGTAAATCCCCGCTCCCGTAAATGTGTTACCAAATGATACAACGCTACCTTCGAAGCATTGGCCTGTCGATGAAACATGGATTCAGCAAAAAAAACAGAACCGAAATGAACCCCATACACCCCCCCCACGAGTTCATCCTCTGACCAAATTTCAACAGATCGGGCATGACCCGTTCTATGCAAGGCCTCATAGGCGCTCCGCATTTCTTCGTTGATCCAGGTGGTTTGTCGTTTGCCACACAGGCGCATCACATCAGAAAACGCTTGGTCATAGGTAACAGAAAAGGTATTGCGGGTTACAACGCGACGCAAGGAGCGGGATAGATGAAATCCATCGAGGGGGATGATGGCCCGTGGATCCGGACGAAACCAGAGGATTTCCCCCGTTTCATCTGGCATGGGAAAATACCCCTGAGAATAGGCAGCATACAAGACGTCCGGAGTCAGCGTTGTTTGCATAGGCGACCAATTAAGTAATAGTGTGATATATTAAAGAGATTCTAACGATATTTTCATGTTTGTCTATTCCGATAAATTTATGATGATATAAAGGTAGGAGATGCCCATACGGCCTTCGGCCTGGGCATGACGGGAGTTGGGCGCACACTTGTCTATAAGACGAAAGGCGAGCATATGCGGGTAGAACCATTGGGATGGAGGGATCGACTACTAGGGTCGATATTTTTATGTTTGGTCTGGATGTTACACTTCACCTATCGATTTCGATATGGAGGCAAAGAGAACCGAGACAAAGCCAAAAGCTACCACCCAAAGGAAGCCTATTGTCTGGCTGTGTGGCATGAGTTTGCACTACCCAGTGTACTCGCACAACGAGGCACTCCACACTGCATCCTCGTGAGCCCCTCTCGAGATGGAGGCTTTGTGGATTTTTTGGCACGCAAACTGGGGTTTTATACGTCTCGAGGCAGTAGCTCCCGAGGGGGCGTGCAAGGTGCACGTCTGCTGCATCGATATTTGGCAGAAGGCATACCGGCTGCCTTTACGGTGGATGGGCCTCGTGGCCCTCGGCATCGGTGCAAACCCGGTGTAATTCGCACTGCGATGAAAACAGGGTGCTGTATTTTGCCTGTATCAGTTGCTGTAGATCGTGCCTACCGGATGCGAAGTTGGGACCGAAATTGCATTCCCAAGCCCTTTGCTAAGATTGTATTTCAGTATGGAGAACCCATTTTCTTTCCCCCATTAGACGAGGGGCAAGACTTAGACCCGGCTTGTATGGCACAAGTAGAGACAGCATTGGCACAAGTAGAGAGAGAAGCACAAAAGACCTTGATTTCATTTTAGCCCTGTGATTCCATCCGGTTAACGAAGTCACAGAAAGAGGCTGATATGAAAAAGTATGCGCTGAGTCAGTATGTAGCTATGAGTCTAGGACTTTGCGGGCTATGGAGCCTACAAGCAAAAGCTGCAGATATGGACGCCCTTCCTTTGACAAGCTCTGTATTTTCTACCGGAGACAATGCAAAGGCCATCTATGATACGTTGAGACAAAGACCCGACAGAGTAACCCCACAAGGTATAACCGGAAAAATTGAATATCAAAAGCAAGTGGGAAATTTGATCTGTATCCATGCCTCCACCTCTTGCTATCCACCTAAGAATGAATATCAGTGCGCCTTTACTCCTGAAACCGAATTACAGTAACTTACAGAAAAGTCAGCACCGTGCTCATGGATGACCGCACCCACTTTGAGCAAGATTTCTTGCTGACAAGCAAGGAATTTTTCCTCTTGGGTGTCCTTGGTAAATGCGCTCAATTTGATCTCCAATGCAGTGTGGCTATATTTCACAAAGTACACCAGACGCGATAGCTTGGAATCAATCTCAGGGTGGGTATGCAAGAGATGGCGCAAATCCTCTATAATTCGAGGAATTTTATCTAAATCTTCATATCGCAAATGTAACAGTGTCAAAATTTGTCGGTTGTACATGCGACCCGGATTTTCGATAATGGCATCGGTGATTATGGAGTTGGGAACATAAGTTGGACGACGGTTTAGGGTTCGAATCTTGGTCTTATTCCACCCGATGGACTCCACCACCCCTTCGAAATTCTTATTGGGAGAGGTAATCCAATCCCCGATGGAAAAAGGCCGAGAGAGGGAAATCATCAGCCCGCCAAAAAAGTTGGCTATGATTTCCTTGGCTGCCAAGGTAAGCGCAAACCCTCCAATCCCCCCAAATGTATAGAGTGTACTGAGAGAGACCCCCAAATTTTCCAAGATAACGAGCAGTGCCAATAGATGGAACAACAAGGTAATTAACTTGTTCACCACCAACGGAACATCACTATCCAAGGGATTTTTCCGGTCTAACTTGCGTTTGAGCGAGTACAAGAACTCGGATTTGAGCGTTTGACACATCCAGTCGACGCCCAACACCACCATAACAGTTCGAAACAGTTCGATTTTAAGATGACTACGAGGCCAAGCAGAGGCCTCTACCATAGCGTCCAACATGTACAAAAACCCAATGCCCAAGATCCAAAAAGGCAACGGACGAGAGAAATGGCGTGCGGTACTTCGTATCCATTCTGGCGCATGTTTGCGCCGCGCAAAAAAAGCCAGCATGTGCTTGCTACTACCTGCCAACAAAAGCGTGACCAACACAATGATCAACATTTCAGCAAATACATTGGTATGCGTAAATCGAATGAGATATTTCCAAAATTGGCTCAATAGTAGCGGCATTTTCATGAACATTCTCCCGTAGCGCTGGAATCGAGCTGCATCCAGCGCAACAATTCTGTGTCTGATAATTCCGTAAGAGCGGCTTCACCCGGCACCGCTAAAACTTCATTGGATAAGGTCTTCTTGGATTCCATCATGGCGTCAATTCGAGACTCTAGCGTTCCTTGGCAGATAAAGGCATGGACCATCACCGGGTTTTGTTGCCCGATACGAAAGGCTCGATCTGTAGCTTGGGCTTCCACAGCGGGGTTCCACCATCGATCAAAGTGAATCACATGATTGGCGCGGGTTAACGTAAGACCGGTGCCACCGGCTTTCAAGGATAGAACGAAAAAGCCGCCTTGAGCTTGAAAGGCTTCGACTTGTGCTCGTCGTGCGTCTAATGAAGTGCCCCCATGAAGTAAGAAACCTGGATGAGAAAAAATGGGAGCAAGTAGGGAACGTAAGACTTCTGTAAGGCTACGAAACTGGGTAAAGACCAACAAGCTCTCGTTTTGTTCGGCAATCTGGGTAGCCAGTTCTTGCAGTCGCAGAAATTTCCCACTGTGATGGGACAGAAATGCTGTGTCACCTCGACGTTGGTCTGGATGATTGCAAATTTGTTTGAAGAACAGGAGATACTTCAAAATCAACCCTTTCCGTTGGGTGGGGTCCTCCTTCTCTTTAAGCTCAGTCGCCAGGGTTTGCAAGGTCTCCTTGTACAAGCTCACCTGTTCTGCACTGAGAGAACAGTAGGTTTTGAGCTCGGTTTTGCTGGGTAGATCGGGGACAATGGCTGGATCCGTTTTCTTTCGACGCAGCAAGTATGGGGCAATCAAGGCACGCAAAGGATCATAAGAACCTGCTTCCGTTATATTTTTCACATACGTTTGAAATTCATTCACAGTAGCAAGCAGGGACGGACAGGCAAAATCCAAGATAGACCACAGATCCAGGAGAGAATTCTCCAAAGGAGTTCCTGTAAGTGCAATCCGGGTATTGGCGCGCAGTTGCTTCACAAACTCGGTTTGCTTGGCACTGGGATTCTTGATGGCTTGGGCTTCATCGAGAATCATAAAGTTCCAAGGAATCTGGGTGAGCCAAGGCAACCGCATGGCCATGGTGTACGTCGTCAGCAACACATCTATATGAGGCCAACCAGCAGGGGGCCGGGTTGCATAAAAGGCTTTGTCATTCTCGTAGGGATGCAAGAGGTAGAAGCGCAACGAGGGCGCAAATTTTTTCAGTTCTGCTTGCCAATTGGGTAAGAGTGAAGCGGGCACAATGATCAAACTGGGCATCGACTCTTGGCGGCAAAGTAAGAGAAGTGCCAGAATTTGCAAGGTTTTACCCAGTCCCATATCATCTGCCAAACACCCGCCGACTTGAAGCTGGTGCAAGGTGTAGAGCCACTTGACACCCACGAGTTGGTACGGTCGTAAGGAGGCATGTAAGTGTGTTTGAAGAAGCGAGAGGTTCGGCGGATCGGGAATGCGAACTGGATCTAGTAAGTAACGTATATTTTGCGCCAACTGCTGACCTGGTGCCCAGGTTATCCAACGAGACTCTTCTTCTACTACGGCCTCGCTCTCGTCTGCTTTGCGCGCAATCGGGGTACGCGCCAGCATGCGCATGGCATCGGCAAAGCGCAGACCTTGGCCATGAAGTTGCGCAGCTTTCTCCCAGCGGGTCAGTAATGTGCTGAGATGCTGACTGTGAACCTCCACCCATTGTCCGCGGAGTTGAATCAAGGGCTCGGTGTGAGCCAAGAGCGCAGCCATTTCCTCGGGTGTGAGCGCGATGCCTTCGAGCGTAAGCTGAGGGGAAAACGAAAACATGCTGTGCAATCCCACCCAACTGGGGGCATCCTCCAAAGTCAGTGTGACCTGCACCCGCGAAGGGGCGCGTTTCTTGCACCAACTCTGTGGCACATGCACCGTGATGCCTGCGCGCTCATAGGCAGGGATTTCTTGCAACACGCGATACGCCTCAGAAGCAGAGAGCAGCACCGGCCGGAAAACCCGCTTGCTTACGTATAACGCCTCCAGAAACGGGGCACGCTCACAGGCCTGTTCTAGGGTGGCCAAAAGGGCGATATGGTCAGGGTGTCGCTCTTCTAGGGCTTTTTGTAACAGCTGAGCTAAGGTGGTGTGTTGGAGGCGGGCTTTTCCCGGCATGCGAATGCCATGAGTGGCGAGAAATGCGAAAGGACTGCGGGTAGGATCTTTATGCTCCGCAAGATGAAAGTGCAACCCTTCGCTTTCGGGAGGGCCCTTTCCGTCATGACCGGGCCGATTTGTTATCACGTCATCCCCAGGCCGAAGGCCGTCGGGGATCTCCCTCGATCGAAGGGGATCCCCGACGCGACCTTCGGTCGCTGGGGATGACGGACAAAGCATTGTATCGGTACTGGGTTGGTTCATCAAAATTTCAATGTCTTCCATCCAGGTTGTTTCAAAATATCTTCCGTGGAAGGTCCATCGGGAATTTTGGCCATCAAGGCCGGATCAAACATCTCGGTAATATATCGATCTAGATGCCCCATCAATTCTGGATCATCGAAATCGGCTGAGGGAAACATAATGGCCTCTGCTTTGGCTGTTGTAGCTGGATCTAGATGGGTTTTGTTAAATCGGCAATGGAAAAGTTCATGAAAGAGGATCAACTTCATCTGAGGGCTTTTCATGCCATATTTGCTAGCAAATCCGCGCTCTACATGGATTTCTTTCCAAAACACCGTAGAATCACCCAGCAGGGGATTGTCGCTCCTTGCAGAAAAGGTCAAGCAAAGTCCGGCAGTTTTGGCATTGGTACCCGGCTCTGAAGGCACATCATCCCGCAACACCATGACCCGAAGTTTGGCCGACTCGTCTGGATCAATGTACACATGTGCCGCTGCGGCTTGCTTGTCAAAGGCATCTCGCAATACCGCCAAGTCAGGATCAAATTGGAGAGACGGTAGCTGAGGATTCTCTCCTTGCACCAGGTGAAGTTGCACTAAAAGGCCTTTTACTGCGGCAGAGGAAACCACAACCTTAGGCCCTTTGTCACAGGCAGAAAAGAGAAAAAATCCGAAAAGGAGCCGTATCATCTTCGCCTCTTCTTGCTATTTTCCCCTTGTATCGGTACAAAATCCCCGTACCTGACATATGATATGCATAATCCCTCTTCTCTACTGAAAGGAATTCTCAGATGAGATCCTATAGAATCATGGCCTTTTGTCTGTTGACGCTTGTTTCCACAGGAGTATTCGGGGTGGAGGGGCAAAATCCTGCTGCTGTACAGCCCCAACCCACGGTAACCGCTGCCAATGTAGCAGCAGCACCGTCCTCCGCCGCCGTGCAGCTAGGTATGCCTGCTGCAGCCCCTCAACCTCCGCAAGAGGGCTTTAGCCTCGGTTCTGGCGGAGTAATATCCCGCGGCGCATCTGCAGGCCCCGTGGTCTTTTCAGTACTCGTCATTCTGATTTTGCTCTCCATTTTCTCTTGGGCCATTTTACTGGCTAAGTGGCTAGTACTGCGCCGTTTAGAGAACAGCAGCATGAAGTTTTCCCATGTATTTTGGGAAAGCCGTTCCCTTAATGATCTCAATCAGCGATTGCAAGAATATCCTCACAGCCCCATTCGCGAAGCCTTTCGCAATGGATATGCCGAGCTAATTCGCAGCAACCCTATGAAAGAGCAGGCGATTTCCCCCGAGATCGGGCTCTCCGCTGCCATGGAAAATGTGCAGCGCACCTTGCACAAGACCAAAGGCGAACAAAAACGGGCCATGGAGCGATTTTTACCTGTTCTTGCCCTTACGGCTTCTGCAGCGCCTTTCATCGGGCTATTTGGCACCGTATGGGGCATCATGAATGCCTTTGAAGGGATTGCACAGACTGGCAGCACCAGCTTAGCCTCCGTTGCGCCTGGGATTTCCGAGGCATTGATCGCCACGGCATTTGGTTTGGCCGCTGCCATTCCAGCTGTAGTGGGCTATAACTTGGCACAAAACAAAATTCGCGGACTTTTGCTGCAGTTTGATGGGTTCAAGGCTGACTTTCTCAACATCATCGAGCGCTACCTCGTAGCGGACCGCGGAGGCAAATCCGGCGCGTCTCCTACCAGCGCGCCAAGATTGTAAGAGGGCATCATGCAATTTCGCTCGTCAGACTCTGATGAAGACAACCAGGACCTTGCCGAGATCAACATCATCCCCCTTGTAGATGTGATGTTGGTGCTTTTGATTATTTTTATGGTGGCAGCCCCCCTTTCTCTCACAGGGATTCAGGTCAATTTGCCTCAAACCAAAGCACGTGGGGCCGCATTTGATCAAAAGCGCATCGTGTTATCCATTGACCCCCAGGGCGTGTACTACTTAGAAGATCTGCGGATTCCATCTGAGCATTTGGCCGAGAGATTGGAGAGTACCTTTGGACCTCAATCCAATAAGCAGCTCTACATTCGCGCGGATCGAAAAGTACTGTATGAACATGTGGTAGACGCCATGAGCGCTGCCAAGTTGGCCGGTGTGGAGAAAATCTCTATGCTGACCCAACCCCTTGATCGCCCCTTGGCACGGTGAGGTGTCATGGATCCCGCTACGTTTGAAAGTCGTATTTTCAAGTACATGGTGATCGCTTCTGTCAGCGTACATGTAGGGCTTTTTTTGTGGACCCATTTCAAGGAAGCTTCGGGCGCCATTTCTTTTCAAGAGATGTCAATTCAAGCCGATCTCGAAATGGAATCTGCCGTGCCCTCTATCGCCTCCAGGGAGCGCGCCGAGGAAATCAAAGTCGACCAGCACATTCTGCCTCAATTGCCCAAGCAATATGAAGTGCAAGACAAACCCGAACAAGACGAGAAGCAAAACGAAGAGCTTGCGTTAAAAGAAGAAGAACACAAGGAAGAAGAGAAAAAACCTGAAGTCGATCCTGAACAAATCAAACGCGAACGCATCTTAGGGCTACAAAAGAAACAGGCATTGGAACGGTTGTTGAAGGAAAAAGCTCGAAAAGAAGAGAAATTTTCCAACTCCACGAAGTCTCCTTTGAATCAACTTCTGTTGGCACGCAAGAAGCAACTCGAGGCAGGGATGCCGGGTGGGGCAGTGGGAGAAGAGTCTTTTGCCCAGTACGGAAAACTGCTAAAGAAGTGGATGCAAAATTACTACTCCATGCCAGAAGTCTATGCCTTGCAAGCTGTGGGACAGCAAGCAGTCGTGGAGTTAGTCTTGGATGCCAGAGGAGGCATACGGTCCCTTACCTTGCTCACCTCCTCCGACAATACATCCTTTGATGATCTTGCCCTCGCTACCGTGCGAAAAGCCGCTCCTTTCCCCGCCCCCCCAAGAGAATTGGTAGGGAAGAAAATTCACTACCACTTCGATGCTCGCAAGCAGTAATTTACTGCTCTTGCGCATTTCCTTTTTTTTCGGAAACTAGGCAGTTGGTTCCCCAGTAAAAAATTTATCCCTTACAAAACATGTTAAACTCTTGGGTCATCTTGGCTTGAGATAAAACCCCACCCAACATCTCCCCGAGCGCTTCTCCTTCTGACGTTTGCCAAAACTGCAACCCCGCAACCGCCTTCTCCGTCCACCCGACCTTACGTGCAAACCCGCGAATGCGGTCCTGCAAGGCTTCATACCCCAAAATCCAGGCAATATGATCGAGAAGATGCAAAGCTTTGGGATTTTCTTGTAACGGGATTGGAGTATGTATCAATACGGTCCACGCAACATCCAACAACCCATGTTGCAGCAAAGATTCCGCATAGCAAACGCGCGCAGCTGCCCATTGTGGAAACGCTACAGACGCATGTTGCCAGAATACCAGCAACGTACCCGTCTCTTTTCTTTCTGCCAACATACGCGCCAGCTTCCCGGCTTCTGCCAAGGCAGGAGCAGAAACAAATGCAGAAAGGAATTTTTTCTCCAGCAAAGAAGTATCTCTGTCTTGGGATAAAAGAAAGGAAAAATCCGTCATGGATTTACCGTAATGTTAAATTTTGCTGCACTGGCTGCACCGGATCGCACCAGCAACCAAATGTCATTTACATCCGCTTCACAATGGGGCACGATTTCCACAAATCCCACCCCACAACTATCCGTACACCACTTATCCTGGGAGGTTATAATCCCCTTATATTGATCTGCTGGATTACTGGGATTTTTCTTATTGGCCATGGCTCCAGCCAATACCGAGATATCAAAACTAACACCCGCAAGCGCCGTCGTCGTATCCCGTGTACTCATCACATCGGTGGTGGGAAGATTGTCTTTATCTCCTGGTATAGATTCAGCAGGTAACTTATTCGCAGGTTTTTCGATGCTGAAATGAATGGGGATGGCAGCGTAGTAATTGCTACCCGCTGTTTTTTCACATCCAACAGATAGCTTTTCATTATCGGAAAATCCCATAAATCGAATGGTTGTACCTGTTGCTGCAGGAATGGCCGAAGCGCAATCTAACTTACAAACCCCAGGTGAATCCACAGCAGCGGAGCATTGAAGCAGAAAGAACGAAAATAGAAGAAGGGCGATATACCTACTCATAGTTTTCCCCCAAATTGTCAAAGTCACGATTATCAAACTCATGGGAATATTCGGATTTTTCCTTCAAATCGGTGTTTGGTGGTGACACATTTGGAACAGGATTGGTATTTTCTTTTCCCGTGTTTTCGTTTATTGAGTTGTACGAAATATTTTGGGTGTTTTCTATCTTCGCTTCCGTCGGAGCAGGGGAGTTTTGTATCGGCTCTTTGATGGCAACTTTATCCGGGTGTGGCTCTGGAGAAAGGGGCACAATCACAGGCGTAACTAAGATCATCAGCTCGTGTTTATCTTCCATGGTCCCTTTAGATCGAAACAAGGCGCCCAAGATGGGAATCGAGGAGAAAAAGGGAACTCCGGTCTCTGTACGAATCAAACTAGTGGAGTAGAGTCCCCCGATTACGGCTGTCTCTCCACTCTTACGCAGCAAATCTGTTTCTAAGTTGGTGATGTTTTTACTTACACTGGCCTTGTCATTGGCCAATTCTTTTGGTGAATCTCGGCTGATACGAATGTTCATCTGCACCGATCCATCTGCCGTAATATGAGGCTTTACTTTGAGTAGCAGGGTGGATTTCACAGAGGACATTCGATTATCATTAAGTCCCACCGGCACGCTAAAATAGTCTTCTGTACCGGCTTCTATGGAAGCGGATTGATTATCTAATACTGTTACATTGGTGTTTTGCAACCCTCTGGTGTACGAGGCCAGTTCTGCCATCCGCAGTCGGAGATCCAATTCAAAGATGTTATTGAGACTGCCCAAATGGGTGTCGAAAGCCACACCGTTTGTGGCATTGGAAAATGCTTTTGTATCAACAGAAAAAGCAGATGTGGCACTGTTCGGAAACACCATATTTCCAAATCCGAGACCCCGAGAGCGGTCGTATCGAATCGGGCCACCCCAGTTCACACCTAAAAATTTATCCACTTTTTTCAAAATTTCCAGTACGCGAATGTCAATTTTGACTTGTGGCGTGCGGAGATCGATTTTCTCTACAATTCTTCGAACTTTTTCTAAATCAGGCAGCGTAGCTTCTACCACCACAGAGTTGGTTCGTTCATCCGACTGCACTTTGATCCGGTCATCATACTTCAGTGCAGGTAGCATCTCTTGAATCATTTTAATAATTTTATCGGATGATGCATAAGAAAGCCGGAAAATCATAACTTTGGTGGGTTGCAGTATGGAGCTGTTTTTACGAATCTGCTCAATATTTTTCTTTTCTCCGTTTAACCGCTCCAGGGTGTCGATGCGAAGTACACCGCCTTTTAATGGCACCATACCCAATCCATACGTATCGAGAATGGCATTTAGCGCTTGATTCCACGGGGTATTTCGCAAAGAAATAAACACTTTTTTCTCTCCGATATCATCGGGAAAGACAAAGTTTGAGCGATTTTCTTTAGAAAGAGTTTGCAGCACATCTTTAATGGCAGCTCCTTTGAAATCAATACTGACGGGTTGTACAGAGTCTGCAATGGGATCTGGTTCTTCTTTGGTGGGAAATTTTGCTGGTATCATCGCCCCCTCTTCCACCAACGGACTGGAAGGGAAGCTAAGATTAGACGCATTGCTATCCATCGCATCCTCCTCTGGAGAGGTAAGTGCGGGCGGAACCCCGAATAGGAATTGTGTCAGCATCACACTCGATATCCAAATCCCGATATGTATCACAGGTCCTCCCCGAAGATGCTACTTCTTGATAGTGGTATCAGATGGTACAACAGCAGATGCCGGTTCTGTCACTTTTGCTTCTACCTCTTCTGGATATGAATCCGATTGAATCGTAAGAGATTTATCTGGTTTTTTTTCTTCCCGAGATCCCAACCAGATAGCACGATCCGCAAAATGCTGAATCCCTTTTGAATCCAGGGTAAATTCTCGAATCACCACATGATCGGATTCAATTTTTGAAATTTTCCCCCCATGTATGCCAACAGAATCACCCAAGGCAACCACGACCCCTTCCGATTTTTCCGTCATCATGAGGGATTTCCTCCCCCCATTTTGCAATTGCCAAATCCCGACAACGCGAATTCGGTCCAATGGATACCGTTGGAGAATGCTGGTAATTGCCACAGAGACACTGGGCTGATGAGAAGGATGGATATTGGGAATAAAAGGATCTGGTCGTCCAAAGGCGGCATAGGTGTACTCAAATGAATCTTCTAAGATGGTTTCCATTTTAAGCTGATCGGTGATGTCTTCAAGTTTTTCCACAGCATGATTAGATTCGCTCGCTTTTTCCCCCGCTGCAAAACTAGGGATAGAAAAAAGAACGAGGATAAATACAAAAGTATATACATAAACCTTTGTGCCCAGGCCGACGAGCCCGTACGGGCATGTCCCGCGATCGCGGGGGATCCCCGACGCGACTAAAAATCGCCAGGGATGACGTGATGCATATTCCCCCACATTCAAGCAGGCTATCATTGTGGCCTCTTTTTCTTTTCCAATACTTTTGATTCAGCCGCTTGTTTTTGGATTGACAGGACTTCTCCCACAGATAGGCTGCGGTACAACACCATATCCATATTGGCAGATATTTTGGTGATATCGCTTTGGTTTTTTCTCCGTTTTGCCGCAGGGGGAAGGGATTCTTCTGTTGCAATATCAAGAAGAGACAATTGAAAATTGGTCACATGCACAGTAATGGGCCAGTGCACAATATGATCGATAAATTCCACAATTTTCCCATAGGAACCCACAACATGAACCCGAATGGGCAAGCTAGCATATCGATATTCTGTCGTGGAAGGAACAGGAGTACCAGGTACAAATTCTTCCATTTTGATATCGACATCCTGAGCCGTCATCGCAGTTTTTTGTAGAATTTGGTTGATAGGAAAATGATCTGGAATGATTTTTTTTGTCTTTTCCATCTCTTCCACCAGCCGATAGAGCTTTTTCTCCAGACCCGGCAACTCTTTTTCTTTTTGTTGAAATTGTCGAAGCTTTTGTTGAGAAACGGTCCGATCTCGATTTGCCTGTACCAGACGATCATCCAATTGGTACCCGCGATCGATTACCAAATAAGCAATCCAAGCGAAAGACAAGACAGATAAAAGCACGATGCGTTTTCTAAGACCCAAGCTCCGATATCGAATCAAAATTTCGGCAGTCTCCATTACCGCCCTCCCTTTGCGTCCAGCTCAGATTTCTCGTATCGCAACAGCATGGAGAAGACAGGCCGACCCTTTACCTCAGGGAAAATTTGTTGGGTAATTTTGGCATTTGAAGTAGAAGCAGAAAAAGGCCGCTCCAGCACCATGGCTGCAGGTGAATCAAATCGAGCCGAAGGGTTTCCGCGTTTTGTCTCTGTTTTACTATTTCCATCAGTAGAAATTTTTTCCAAAACAACATCGGAAAAATGGATCAAAGAGCGCACATTCTCTATGCTGGGTTCTACGTGTCGCGTATCCGACAACAACGTCATGAAGTCAGCAATCAGAACATTGTCAAACGCGCCTCCAGTAATCAACAACATTTTTTTTGCGTGATTTTCTTGCACACTATCCAACCACACCCCATCTGGCTTCAAAGTTTGCAAGTACTCAAGTAAAATAACTGGTTCATATTTGGCGATTTTTGAAGTCGTGATGCTGCGAATGGAGCGTAGATTTTTGTCCTCGCGTTCGATGACGCGATGAATTTCATCAAATCGATCAGAGGCTGTTTTCAACCCATGAATTCGGGTTTCGATTTGGAGTGTTTCTGTTTCTACAGTAGAGATTTGATTCTCGATGATCCACACATAAATGCGAGAGCCCCCAAATAACAAAGAGCAGATAAAAACAAAGGCCAAAATATCGAAGCTATACCAGTGTCGATTTTCCAGTTCCTCTGTCGGCGCAAGATTGATGGAAATCATAGCCACGTTCCATTATCCAATTTGATAGAGACAAGGTCGAAGAGCCAAACCGGCTGCCAGAGAAAATCGCACCCCATTTTTCCCTTCCTCAGACGCACTCCCATTTGAAGGAAGAGAGAAGAAGGAAAAAGGATCGAGCCAATTTACAGGAGCAGAAAAAAAGTCTGACATCCAAGTAGCAAATCCTCCCGCGAGGCTCCCTCCACCCGATATATATAGACGTTGGACAACTTTTTTCTCGGCTTCTTCTCCTGTTTCAAAATAGAAATCCAAGGTCATTTTGATTTCATGAAAGAGTTGTAGACAAACGGACTGGATCGCACTTTCCACCAAATGCCGTTGCTCCTCTGTCGCGAAAGTAGATTGCTTTTTTAAATGTTCAGCTTCTTGAATTGAAAAAGCCCCCATTTCAGCAATTTTTGCGGTAATGGAACTTCCTGCAATGGGAATATCCCGATTGTAAAGATAGTGCCCAT